>DATJQW010000054.1:0-50968 GCA_035505395.1 Acidobacteriaceae bacterium | reverse complement strand
GCGGAAACGGCGAAGAAATGGGCGCGGTCCTGCCAGTCCACGTCCGCCTGGACCAGCCGCAGATAGGCTTCGTTGACCAGCGCCGTCGCCGCCAGGGTGTGGTTCGGTTTCTCGGAGCGCAGCGACCGCGATGCCAGGCGATGGAGTTGATCGTAGACCACCGGCATCAGCTCATCGAGCGCCGAACGGTCTCCGTTGCTCCATTGGTGAAGGAGCTGAGTGACCGAGCCGCGATCGCCGGACGTCTCCATGCCGATGCTCCAATGCCGAGGTTTCGCTATTCGTGCCCCGGAGGACCTGGAGACCAAGGGAAATGCCCTGGGGGCAATTGGAGGCTGTGAAGCTGCCGCGCCGAAGCAAAAAGCCCGAACCGCAGCAGCAAAATTATAGCGCAAGCCGCATGAAAGCCGACATCTCTAAAGCGCGCTCGCGAACGGCGCGGTGCGATACCGGTGTCCTCGAAGAGGAAGAAGAGCGCGAGTTTCGACGGTTACAGGACCGTCGGCGAATGGCGCGTGCCGGGGGGTTCCGATGGGCAATGCGCATCAACCGCCGCTTTCCGAGCGGGGGTTGAGTTCGATTCCGAGCTGCTGACATTTTTTGTAGAAATGACTGCGCTCGAGGCCGAGGGCTTTGGCTGTGTTGGTCACGTGGCGGTGGTTGCGCTCCAGTTCGGTCAGTAACGTGGCGCGTTCGAACGCTGCCACGCGGCTGGAGAGCGGGCCCTCGCTGGCGCCGGACGGTGCCGTCGCTGACTGCGGCTTTGCGCCGGACGCGGGCAACGCCGCCTCCACTGTTGCGCGGTCCACCTCGCCGCCGGCCATCAGCAGCAGACGCTCCACGGCATTGCGCAGTTCGCGGATATTGCCGCGCCAGGGCAGAGCCTGCAACGCTTCCACCGCTTCGGGCGCAAACGCGATCGGCTTCCATCCGTTCTGCGCGCAGATTTGGCCGCCGAAATACTCCACCAGCGCGGGAATATCTTCCTTGCGCTCGCGCAGCGGCGGCAGCGTGATGGGAAAGACCACCACGCGATGGTAGAGGTCGCGGCGAAAGCTGCCCGCCTCCACCATCTCTTCGAGATTGCGATGCGTCGCGACGATGACGCGGACGTCGACGGCCACCGGCTTGTCGCCGCCGATGCGTTCCACCTCCGATTCCTCCAGCACGCGCAGCAGCCGCGTCTGCAGCGGCAGAGGCATGTCGCCGATCTCGTCGAGAAAGAGCGTGCCGTGATGCGCCTGCTCGAATTTGCCGATGTGCCGCTGCGCCGCGCCGGTGAACGAGCCCTTCTCGTGGCCGAACAACTCCGACTCGATCAGCTCTGTCGGAATCGCAGCGCAGTTCAGCGTCACAAAGGGCGCCGCGGCGCGCGGGCTCATCTCGTGCAGGGTGCGCGCGGCGAGTTCCTTGCCCGTTCCGGTTTCGCCGTAGAGGCAGACGCGGGTCATGCTGGGAGCCACGCGCTCGATCTGGGCCATGACGCGTCGCATGGCCTCACCGGTCCACACCAGCTCGTGACGGCCCACGCGGCGCTGCAGCTCGCGGTTCTCGGTTTCGAGGCGGCGGAGCCTGAGCGCGTTCTCCACGGTGAGGAGCAGCTTCTCGGTGGAAAGCGGCTTCTCCAGAAAGTCGAGCGCCCCCAGGCGCGTGGCGCGCACGGCCATCTCGATGTGGGCCTGGCCGGACATCATCACCACCGGCGCGCTGACTCCGGCAGTTCGCATATCTTCGAGCAGCGCCAGCCCGTCACGCCCCGGCATCACCACGTCGGAAAGAATCAGGTCGAAGGGACGCGACCTCGCCAGTTCGAGGGCACGGGCGGCGTTGTCGCAGACGGTGGCTTCGTGGCCCGCCAGCCGGAAGGCGCGCGCCAGCGATGCCAGGGTGTTGGCCTCGTCATCGACGATGAGAATGTCGGCCCTGCTCATGCGCTCACCTCCGCAGCGGTCAGCGGCAGCTCGATCACGAACCGCGCGCCGCCGTCTTCGCCGCGTTCCACGCTGATGGTTCCATGATGATCGGCGACCACCGACTGCACAATAGCCAGGCCGAGTCCCGTGCCGTGTTGTTTGGTCGTGTAATAGGGAGTGAACAGCCGCTCGCATTCCTCCGGCGTGAGCCCCGTGCCGCTGTCGGCGACGGAGAGGCATGCGGCATCACCGTGGCGCGAGGCGGCCAGGGTCAGCGTTCCCCCGCCGGGCATAGCGTCCATGGCGTTCAGCACCAGGTTGGAAAGTGCACGGTGCAGCAACTCGGGGTCGGCGGAAATGGGCAGCGGCTCCGTATCGACGACCGTATGCAGCTCGATATTCTTTTCCCTCAGCGCCGCGTCGTAGAGCGCAGCCAGGCGCCGTACTGCATCGCGCGCGTCCATCCTCTCTGTTTGCGGTTTGGGCATCTTCGAAAAATCGCTGAAGCGGCCAATGATGGTTTTCAGATTGGCGATCTCGGCCTGCAGGGTCGCGGCGCTCTCGGCGAAGACCTCATCGAATTCCGCCTGCGGCAGGGCGCGCGCCCTGACCATGTTCTCCACCGTGAGCTGCAGCGGGAAAAGGGGATTCTTGAGCTCGTGCGCAAGCCTGCGCGCCAGCTCCCGCCAGGCGGCGACGCGTTCGCTCTGCAGCAGCCGCTCGCGCTGCTCCGCCAGCTGCCGGGTCATGTGGTTGAAGCTGCCGGCCAGCGCGCCGACTTCGTCATGGGAGCGAATTTCCACCCGCGTCTCCCAGTCGCCGGCTGCCACCTGGCCGGCCGCGCGCGCCAGCTGCTCGATGGGCCGCGACACGCGGGCCGCGATCCACAGGCTGGCCGCCACGGCGATGAGGATCCCGATGCCAGCGCCCCCGTAGGCGATGGCGCGGATATGATTCTGCACCTCGACCATGCCGCGGCGCGAGTTGGCCACGATGAGAACGGCCAGCACCTGTCCGTTGGTTCCCTTGAGCGGAATGGCCGTGGCGCTGACGCTGTCTTCGCGGCGCGCCGTCAGGTAGACTACGCCGCTCGCGTCCTGGCCGGTGGTTCGCGCCTGGTCGATCACCTGGCGGAAGGGCTCGGCTGCGGCGCCGGAAAAATTGCTGGGATCGAAACCGCTGGAGAGATTCCGGTAGAGCGCTACCTGCGTTCCGGCGGGCACGGGGAAATCCCGCAGCGTGCCGGCATCGATGGCGCGGCCGCCCACTACGAACAGCGGCTTTGCGAAGCCCTGAACGGCGCGGACCGCGAACAGGCCGATCTGCGATGTGCCATCGGGTAGATCCTCCTGCTTGAGAAAGGCGGCCTGACCAGCGGCGGCGATTGCCGGCTCCTGATAGCCGAAACGCGCCGGCCACTGCGCGGATGAAATGATGCTGCCGTCGCTCGAAACCAGTTCCAGGTCGTCGAGCTGGTACTCCTGGGCCATGCCGGCGGCCTCGGTCACGTACTGGGCGGAGTCCTGGCCGTTGGCCAGCTCGAAGGCGATCTCCCGCAGGGTCTCGCTGCCCGCCAAGCGGTCGACGGCTGCCGCGGTTTCGCCCGCGCGATCATCGAATTCGCGCTGGAACTGGTTCACGAGAGCGACGGTCTGTTCGCGGTCCAGCTCCTCGAAGACGCGCCGCACGCGGACCGAGACGGTCCAGGCGGCGCCGCCGACAATGCCCACCACGGTGAGCGAAAACATCAGCAGCAGCTTCTGGCGGAGCGTCACTTCGGTCCCTCCAGCGATGCGTCCGCGAGCCGCGGCGCGCCATCTGCGGAAAGGGTAAGGCCGCGGACATTCGGTCCGGTGGCCCAGGCGCGCGGAAGCCACAGCAGCGGGATGACGGTGCGGTCCCGGAGCACCTCGCTCTCGGCCCGCCACAGCGATGCTGAATCTGTGCCGGTGACGGTTACGGATTGCCCCAGCGCCTCCAGCGCCTCGTCCAGCGCCGCGCGGGGTGTGGACGCCTCCACATGCACCAGGCGCAGCGCGAGCGTCGACCCCGTCCCCGGGGGCGCGATGCGGATGCTGAAACCGGCCTCGTGGAGGTTCAGGGCCAGGCGCTCGGCCGCCAGCTGCAGCGTGCTGTTGCCGGCAGGCGCGCTGAGTGCCGCGGCCGGCGGGCTCGCGCCGCCGCGCAGGGCGCGTGCTCCGTTGAGGTCGCGGCTGACCGGAAAAAGGAAGGCATAGCCGCTGAGCGCCTGCGGCAGCAGGCTGGCCGTGATCTCGCCCTGCTTCTGAAAGACCACGTTGTAGAGAGCATCGCGATCGACGCTCAGAGCAGCCGACTGGCGCATGCGGAGGTCGGCGAACGCGCCTTCCGGCGCCAGGGTCAGCGCCAGCAGGTCAACGGGCCGCGAGACGAGCAGGCTGAAGTGCTGTTGCTGCGCCGCGCTCAGCAGTTGCGGCGGGACCTCGACGAGGTCCGCGCGCCCGACGCTGAGATCGAGCCACTGGTCGCGGATGCCGCGGTGCGGGAAGATCTCGACGGAGTCCAGGAAGGGCCGTCCGCGCCAGCAGTCGTCGTTGGCGGTCAGCGTCAGCGCCCCGTTCGGGAAGCCCGCGACGCGGAAGGGCCCGGTTCCCACCACGGCGCCGGTTGAGTCCCGCCGCGCAATGGCGAAGCGCGTCTGCGCCAGCAGTTCCGGCAGGTCGGGCATGGGCGTGCCAGTGGTGATCACGACTTCCGACGATCCGCCAACGTAGACCGCACTCCAGGGACAACTCGCCGCCAGGGTATTGCTCGCCGCGTTCGGCGACGATGCGGTCGCGCACGAAGCGGTCAGCGACGCGGCCACCGCATCCGCGGTCAGCGGCGTGCCGTCAGTGAAATTCACGCCCGGGCGGAGGCGAAAATCCCAGCGCTGATCGGAATTCTGCGCGCTCCACTGCACGGCCAGCGCCGGCTGCGCCTGGCCGGAATCATCGGCGACGGTGAGCGTGTCCAGCACCAGTTGCCGCGCCAGGCCTTCGGGCGCCCAGGCGTCTCCTTCAATCTCAACGCGCACCGTGCCGCCGTAGCGCGGGCGCGTCCGCGCGCCGGCCGCGAGCGCCGCGCACAGCAGGATGGCACTAATCGCAGCTCGCCGCAACACTCCACACCTCGTATCCACTCGAACTCTGACGGCGCACCATCGCCATAACGCGATCGCCGCCGGCGGTGGGCCAAACCGCCATCACCGTACCCGGAACGGGAAGCGGCTCGCCCGCGGGGATCGCCTCGCGTCCGGAAATCTGCCATGCGCGCAGACTGTCGCCCGCCGCTGCGGGGCCCGCGCCCGAGACCACCACCACGTCGCCCGGTCCGCAGGCGGAGCGCACCGTCGCGAGGTCGCTGCCCCAGTCGCCGGTTCCGTCGATGGATTCGATCCGCTGGTTCTCGACCAGGGCCGCGGCGCCGTCCAGATTGTCGAGCAGCAGCGCCGGACCGCCTGGACGCGGGATCTCCGCGGCCTCGTAGAAGGGGGGAAGCTCCATGCCGAACCCAGGAGCCAGCACACCGGTGAAATAATCGCGCGCGGAATCGTAGAATGCCGCCTGCGATGCGGACACCGGCCAGGGATCGTCGCTGTCGGCGCAGCTCAGCGCGATGGCCGGGCCGTCGTTGGTTCCGCGGCAAAGCAGACCCGGCAGATAAGCGTCAAAGAGATCGTTTTGCCCGGCCACCACGCGCCCGCGCAGATCGCGAGGCTCAGGGCGGTCGTGAGGGATGGGCAACGACTGGGTTTCCGTCCAGGCGGCCGGCGCCGCGCTGCCCGCCAGCGAGGGAGTGCCCTGCGCGTACACCAGGATCTGCGACGGCTCCAGCACGATGAGCCGCTGCATGCTGCCCGCCGCGAAGACCTGGGCATCGAGCACGGGATCGGATTCCGCGACGAGCACGGTGCGCCGCAGGGTCACCGTGGGGCCGCCCGGCGACGGGGGTGCTGTGCTCTCCAGTTGCACCGGCAGCATGGTCACGCGGGTTTCCGTGCCCTCCTCGACCTGCGCAACCCAAAGCCCTCCGCGCAGATTCTGCGAGAACGTGACGCGGACCAGGGTGGCGCTGTTGCTTCCGCCGGGGAGTACGCCGAGTCCGCGCAGATCGCGCTCGAGCAGCCGGCGAATCTGCGCAACTTCGCTCCCGCTCAGGCTGGAGCGGTTATCGAAAACCAGCTGCACCATCCCCGGACCGGTGAGGGACGCGATTTGCCCGGCGAAGGCGGACGCCGGCTGCTCCCACGTTGCCGCGCGCGCGGATGGAAGCACCAATGCGACCGCCGCAGCGGCGACCAGGAGCCGGGAAAAGAAGTTCATTGGCTGGGGCGGATTATATCGCGCGCTGTGCATCTTTCCTCCCGTCCCAGGGTCGGCCGCCTGGTTGAGCAGCCGGCCCTTTGGCGCTGCGGAGCCCGATCCTCATGAGCCTGTCTCCGACAAACCGACGATCGGCGCCCCGCGTACTCCGTTATGCCCGTCGATTAGTTGCTGGGCGCGGCGTTTGCGCCCGCTGCCGGCGGCTGCGGAATCCCGTTGATGCCTCCGCTGAAACCGCGAAATACATCGTTGGCGAAGAAGTATTTGCCGTCGGAGGGAACCACGACCAGCTGGATCTTGTCCGAAAGCCGTTCGGCCACGATCTTGTTGATGAGCAACGGCGACTGATTCAGCAGCTTGCCCTCGGCGGCCATCTCCGCATCGGTGGCATTCGCCGTCACGCTGATGCGATTGGCCTCCGCCTGGGCCAGCAGCTCACGGCGCTGCAGCTCCGCTTTGGCGTCGATCACTTTGGCGGTCGCCGCGGCGTCGGCATTTTCGATGGTTGCTTCCTTCTGGGCTTCGGCTTCCAGTTTGGCCTCCTCAATCTGTTTCTGCTTCAGCGGCAGCGTGTACTGCATGGCGTCGGATTCGCCTTTGGCCTCCACCACCTTCGCCTCGGCGTCTCCCTGGGCTTCCTTGACTTTCTGGCGCGCGTCGGCTTCCGCCTGGAGCTCGGCGATCCGCACCTGCTTCTGCTGCATGTCGGTCTGCACGGTCAGCTCATCGTCCTGCTGTTCCTTGAGCATCAGATTCTCGAGGCCCGCCGCGTACTCCGGGGGCAGCACGATATTCCGCAGCATCACCTCTTCCACCAGAATGCCGTCGCTGCCGAGCTTGCGCGTGATGGTGGCGGCCGCCTGGCTTCGGACTTCTTCGCGTTTCGAGCTGAAGATCTCCCGCACCGTGTAGCGAGGCGTCAGCTCGCGCCACGCGCTGGCGACCACCGCGGGCACGATGGCGGAATCCACCGGCTGCGGCAGATGGTTCTCGATGGAATCCAGCCGGTGCGGATCGAGGCGGTAGCGGACGGTGACGGCCAGCCCGATGTTCAGCCCCTCCTCAGACTGCACCTCGAGCGGCTGCTGCGCGGAGACCGTCCTGCCGGCCGCCTCGTTCGCACCTGCGGGCGGGGCGCCGCTGGTGTACAGATGGTCGCGCAGGTCGAATACCTGAACGGTTTCGACCAGCGGCACGATCACGTGAGTTCCGGCATAGAGCGTGCCGGGAAGCGTTCCGCGCATCTGGCTGATGCGCACGCCGCCCATGCCCGCCGGGATCACGACGATGCTCGCGGCCGCCAGCAGGGGCAGCATCGCGAGCACCGCCAGGCTTGCCGCGCGGCTCCAGCGAACCGGCTGGGGCTCGGGCGGCTCCGGCATTCCTTCTCCGGCGGCAGCGAGCTTCCGCCGGTACTCGATCCACATCCAGAGGTCGTACAGCGTGATGGCGATTGCGGCAGTCAGCAACAGCACTCCCGCGGCGTTCAGCAGGGTTTTCAGCGCAAGCATGGCCGTTCTCCTTTGTCCTTGTGCTCCTCTTGCTTCGTGGTTTCCCGGGCTGCCGGCGGCCGGGGGAAGAACAGCCGGACCAGCCCACCGAACAACAGTTCTTCCACCAGCACCCCGCACGACACGCTCAGCAGCAGGGCGCCGATAATGCTCAGAACTTCCGCAAAGATTTCCATGGCTCGCCTCGTTTCGCGGGAATTAGCGGCTGGCCGGCGCGGCAGGTTCCGCCGTCTGAGCAGCCGCTTCCGGTGCGTTCGCCGCGGTCAGCATCGCCGCCGCAGAGTTGTGCAGCAGAGCCGGCTCGCCGAAGAGCGCCACCGTCTGCGCATCGCGCTCGCCGACGATCTCCACCGTGTCGCCGACCCGAACCTGGGCGAACAGCTGCTCGAGATCGCGGCGCCCCAGCCGGATGCATCCGTGCGAGGCCGCCCGGCCGACCGAGCGTGGCTCGTTGGTGCCGTGGATGCCGTAGCCGGAAACGCTGAGTCCGATCCAGCGATTGCCGACCGGGTTCTCCGGTCCAGCGGGAACCACCTTGCCGTGGTGGTAGTAGGTCGGATTCGTAACCCGGTCGACGATGGTGAATGTGCCGGTGGGGCTCGGCGTCGAGGTCTTGCCGACGGCTACCGAATACACCGCCTTCACCACGCCGTCTTCGACCAGCGCAAGGCGGCGATCCTCGAGGCTCACGACAATCACCCGTGAATTGGCCGGAGGCGGAGCTGCGGCCTTCAGCATCGCAGCGGCCGGCGCATTCTGGGCCGGCACGGCCAGGGCGGACGCGAAGAGAACCAGGGAACTGATGGCGGGGAGGATCGTTGCTTGCACTCGGCTGTTCATCGGGCACCTCGCTCAGATTTGCGCTGCGCCCGGAGACAGTGCACCGCGCGTGCCACGATGCACACGAATGGAAATCAGCAACTTACGAGGATTTTCGTTTGCCGCGGTGTGTTCGGGAGAACACAGCCGTGTCAGCAGAGACACGCAGCGCGGCACTCCGGCTGCAGGAACGCGCTTACCTTCCTGACGACGCGCTCACGGCTCGTGAATCTTGATGACGAATGCGCTGTAGACGGTTCCCGGCGCCAGCAGCAGCTGGTGCGGAGTTCCCGCCCGCACGGTGATCACGTCCCCGGCTGCAATCACCTGAGTCTGCCCGCCCTCAATCCTGATGCCGTGGGTTTCCCCGTCCGGACCGGTGTGGCCGCCAATCACCCGGCCGCCGGTAACCAGCTTCGCGCTGCCCTGCTCCACGATCATCACGTCGTCCCAGTGTGCGTGAACTTCTGCGCCGCCGCTCTTGCCGCGCACGGAGAGCTCCAGCTTGTAGGTTCCGAAATCGCTCAGCGTCGTCCCCGCGCCGCCTTTGGCCTCCGCCTGGGCAATGAAGCCCGCCAGCTGCGCGCGCATGTCGCCCACCGGGAAGACCACCGCGCCTCCGGAAGGACCCGATGCATGTGCCTCGGCCAGCGCGGCTGCCAGCGCCGCAGGCGTCGGCGTCTGCGCCGGCAGGGGAAGGGTCAGGGCAAAAGCGGCGGCGGCAACGGCGACGGCAATCCTCTTCACGGTAATTCCTCCAGTCACAGCAGAGTTTCGATCGGGGCCGGATCCATGTCGGCATAATCCTGGTTCTCGCCGCCCATGCCCCAGCAGAAGCTGTACGCCTGCGTGCCCACTCCGGCATGGATGGACCACCCCGGCGACACCACCACGCTGCGGTCGGCGAGCACCAGGTGCCGCGTTTCCTGCGGAGGTCCCATCAGGTGCACCACGCGCGCGCCCGGCGCCAGATTGAAGTACATGTAGATCTCCGAGCGCCGCATGTGGGTGTGCGGAGGCATGGTGTTCCAGGCACTGCCCGCCTCGAGGCGCGTCACCCCCATCACCAGCTGGCAGCTGCGCGCGCCGTCCAGGTGGATGTACTTGCGTATGGTCCGCCGGTTGCACGTCTCGGTGCTGCCCAGCTCGGTGCGAACTGCATCTGCCTGCCGCACCAGCGTCACCGGATGACTGGCGTGTGCCGGATAACTCAGCAGATAAAAAACCGCCGGCCGCTGCGCCTCCAGCGACTCGAAGCGCACCTCGGCGTGGCCGCGCCCAACGTAAAGGACGTCGAGGTTTTCGAGGGCGTAAGTCCTGCCGTCGACGTGCACGCGCCCCGGACCGCCGGTGTTCAGCACCCCCAGCTCGCGGCGCTCTGTGAAGAAGGAGGCGCGCAGCTCCGGCGGGCAGGTCAGCAGCAGCGGGTCGGCGAGGGGAGCGGCGAAGCCCGCCACCGCCCGGTCGAGATCCACGTACGCAAGGCGAAGCTGGCCCGGCTCGAAGAGGTTGTCGAGCAGAAACGATTCGCGCAGCTCGGCTGTGGTCATCCGCGGATAGCGCACGGGGTCGGCCAGCAGGAGCGTCTGCACAGAATCGATGGTAAGACCTCCGTTTGATCCTCTGCCACCACCGCTCCGACCAGCGGCATGCAGCGTTTTTCGAGCGGAATCTGAATCCTGAATTCTCAACTTTGGTCCCTCGCAGAATCTGCGTCCGCTTACGACGCCATGCCCAGGCCGACGAGATTCGCGGCCAGAATGATGATTGCCATGCCCGCCCAGAGCAGGCGTACCGGACGTCCCTGGGCGCGCCGCCACTCGCCGAGGGCGAGCCCGACCAGGCCGCCGAAGAGCACGTACCCGCTCATGTGCAGCATCCAGTTGACGTAAGAGAGGCGCAGCGGAATGTTGGCAGCGCCCCATGCGTAGAAGAAGAACTGCAGATACCACATGATGCCGCCGGAGGCGGCCATGGCGGAATTCTTCACCAGCGTCGGCCGAGGCTCGGCCAGGTCGCGGCGCAGCGACAAACTCCGCAGAAACGCGAGACGGGAGAAGCAGTAGGCGAAGTTCACCAGCGCGCCGCCGCCCATGATGATGACGTAGCTGGGCAGAGCGGCATAGAGCGGGGCGACCCCGGCATGACGCGCGGCGGCAGCCATGGGAGCCGCGGCGTCGATCGCAAACGACATGCCCGAAGAGAAGATGCCGCACAGGACCGCGAGCAGCAGGCCTTTGGTGAGATTGAATTCCTCCACGCGCACGCCCTGGCGGCGCTCCTTGAGGTGGCCGGCCCAGGAGACAACAGCGATGCCGGCCAGCGCCAGCGCGATA
This sequence comes from Acidobacteriaceae bacterium, assembly GCA_035505395.1. Taxonomy (GTDB): domain Bacteria; phylum Acidobacteriota; class Terriglobia; order Terriglobales; family Acidobacteriaceae; genus Palsa-343. Next base: position 40,046 of record DATJQW010000054.1, on the reverse strand, counting down.
CCGGCGAGGGTGAAGACGCCGCTGCGCGTTGCCAGCAGCGTGTGGAGCGCTCCGTGCGCAAGCGGGGGAATGATGGTGCCCACCACCAGAGTGACACCGATGGCGACGCCGATGCCCAGCGACATGCCCAGATAGCGCATGGTGAGACCGTAGTTCACGTTGCCGACGCCCCACATGCAGCCAAACAGAAAGGTGCGCAGCAGGACCCCGGAGGCGATTCCGCTGTAGAAGGCGAAGAAGTGCGGCAGCAGAATCAGGCTGACGCCGATGGGAAGGATGATCCAGGAGAAAATGCCGGCGACGGCCCAGGTAGTCTCCCAGGACCACTTCTTTACTTTTTCAATGGGGGCATAGAAGGATGCGGCCGACGCGGCGCCGACCATATGCCAGCCGATCCCGGCGATCACCATGCGGGCTCCATCTCCTCAAAGAGTGAGCTCAACCTGCCGGGCGCGGGCCGGACAGGTGAGCGCGTTGCCGAGGGCCGGCTCATCGGGCACTCGCGCCAACCGGCAGCGACTCGCGGACGCTGATCACGGTCACCCACGGGCCGACGCTGCCAGGTGGACTTCGGCGCCGGCATTCTGCCGCACCATCTCGGCTGTGACCACGCGATGTTCCACGTAGTTGTAGGGGGGGACCGTGACATCGCGGAGGATGGACAGACCCAGCTGGATAAGGCGAGGACCGTAAGAGCTGGCCTCGTGGGAGACGGATCCGATCCAGGGGCTGCTGGGGCGCCGCATCTCCTCGATCGCTTCCTGGATGCAGTCCTGGCCGGCGATGGCCACATGGCGCTCGCGCTTCAGTTCCCGCGCTGCCTCCAGAGCGCCCAGGGCGCTGGAGTCGGTGGCGCCCGCGATGAGGATCTGCCGGTCTTTGGGATGACGGTTGAGAAAGTCCTTGATGATGCGGTAGCTGCGATCGCGCATGCCGCGGGTGTCCATGCGGACGAAATCCTCGATGGGCAGAGCGGGGAGCCGCTTCTTCAGTTCCTGGAAGACGCCGGTGATGCGGCTCTGCACCAGGGGCCCCGCGTCTTCGATATCCAGGCCCAGAACCCAGTCCACTTTGCCGCCCCAGCGCGATTCCACATGGTTCGCCAGCAGCGTGCCCGCCTCGATGCCCACGCGGTAATTGTCGACGCCGAAATACGTCGCGTGCGGATGGGGGATATCGACGGCGATGAGCGGAATGCCCGCGGCGGCGATCTTGTCGGCGATGACCGGCGCGGCATGCTGATCGATCTGGAATTCGATGACCAGATCCACACGGTTCTTCACGAACTCTTCCGCGACGTCGACCGCGGTGGTGGCGTCGTAACGGTTGTCGAGGATGAGCAGATCGACGCCCGCGCGGGCCGCCGCATCGCGCAGGCTGGCGGTCACCGCCTCGGAGAAGGGCATCTCTCCCGACTGCTTGCCGAAGCCGAAGCGCATTTTGCGGGGCCGCGAAACCAGCCGATACTGGCCATCCTGCGACTGAGACAGGTAGCCGCGATGCACGAAGGTTTTCAGGATGCGGTAGACGGTGGTTTTTGAGATGTGGGTGCGCTGATAGATCGCTTCCAGCGCCAGCGGACGATCCTCCTCCTGCAGAATCTCCAGGACGTCCAGCGCTTTGGACAGCACCGGGATCAGGTAGAGCCGTTTCGTGGATGCTTTGGGCAAGGCGTGACCCTCGGGAACGATGACTGGCAAGTTATATCACCGGGTTTCACGATTGAAATCCGCGCCGGTGAGGCGGATCGTGCCGTTTCGATCGATCAGGCGTAACTCGATACCGGGGTCTGATTGCGCAGCTTGCGTTGTTTGCGGATCCGCTCCACATATCCGCTCTCGCGCAGCGCCGCCAGAGGATCCTCGGGCAGGCCGCGGTGCTTCCGCCACGTTCGCACCAGCGGCTGCACATCGTGCCAGAAGGCCTGGCGCAGGCACTCCTCGGCTTCCACCAGGCGGCAGGCATCCTGCAGTTCGGCCAGCCGCTCATGATCGACCAGCGCGGCTTTCGCGAAGATCTCCTGGGCGGTGCCGACCGACTGCACCATCGCCTCCAGCTTGCCTTTGAGGTTGTGGCTCTGGTCGATCATGAAAGCCGTATCCTTCATGCCCGCCGGATCGCTGAGAATCTCGTGGAAAATCCTGAAGAGCTGGTAAGGATCGATGGAGCCCAGGGTAAGATCGTCGTCGGCGTAGCGGCGGTCGTTGAAGTGGAAGCCACCCAGCCTCTCTTCGCGCAGCAGCCATGCGACAATCTGCTCGATGTTCTGGCTGGAATAATGATGGCCGGTATCCACCAGGACGCAGGCTTTCGGTCCCACCCGCTTCGCCATCTGGAGCGACATCCCCCAGTCACCCAGGTCGGTGTGATAGAAGGCGGGCTCGAAGGGCTTGTATTCCAGCAGGAGGCGCTGATCGTTCCCGAGCGCAGCATGTACCGCATGCAGCGCCTGCTCCATCCAGTCGATGCGGCGGCGGATGCTCTGCGTGCCGGGATAGTTCGATCCATCGGGCAGCCACAGCGAAAGATCGCGCGCATGCAGCTCCTGGGCGATGGCAACGCAGTCCAGCAGGTGATTCACCGCGCGCTCGCGGACGCTTCGGTCGGGATTGCAGATGGAGCCGAACTTATACTCCTGATCTTCGAAGAGATTGGGATTGATGGAGCCCGCGCGGATACCGTACTGTTCTTCCAGAGCGCGGATCCTGGGCGCATCCGCCTGGCCCCCGGGCATATCCCAGAGGATGTGCAGCGCCAGCGTCGGAGTGGACCCGGTGAGGGCCTGCACCTCGGCCGCGTCGGCAAATTTCTCCTCGATGGTGGCGGCGGCTTCCGGCTGCAGGAACTTGCCGAAGCGCGTTCCGGTGTTGGCAAAACCCCAGGACGGCAGTTCGATCTGCAATGAATCCAGGGCCTGGTTGATCCGGTCCTGCGGCGGCCTCATGGTCCAATACTCCCGATTTGAAATAAACTCCCTATTAAAACTAGAGCGATCCTACTGCCCTGGAGGGCGGCGAGTCAAAGACAATCTGTTTCCCGCAAGGCAAAGGAGCACTCCATGCAGCGTATCTGCTTTTTGCTGAAAGTCCGAACCGAGAAGATCGATGAGTACCGCCGGCGCCATGCCCAGGTATGGCCGGAGATGCTGGATGCGCTGCGGCAAACCGGCTGGCATAATTATTCGCTCTTCCTGCGCCCGGATGGCCTGTTGGTGGGCTATCTGGAAACTGCGGACTTCGAGCGCGCTCGCGCCGCCATGCAGGAACATCCGGTCAACGCCAGGTGGCAGGCGGAGATGGCGCCGTTCTTCGAGGCGCTGGAGCAGGGCGCGGCGGATGCCGCCATGGTTCCGCTGACAGAAGTGTTTCATCTCGAGTAACGCTCAGGGTTGGGCCGGCGCAATGCCGGTGTCGTCTGTCAAAGTGAGGTCGCGCGAGTCCGTAAAGGCCACGCGGCTGCCGTCGGCGGTGTGAACGGCAACATGGGAAAGCTTCCAGCCCGCCGTATCTGCGATGCGGCCCGCGGTCTGTGCCTGGATCGTGACGTGATCGATGGAGAAATTGCGCAGGGGAGCCTGCGGCGTGGCGCTCACGTCGAAAGCGCGGCGCGCGCCGGTCGCGGTCACGTTCCAGATATGGATATCGCGGAAATGGGCCAGGCCCTCGGCAGGAGGCACCGGCGTGGCCAGCACTTTGTAATACGACGGAACTTTGGTGAGTCCGGGCGGGATCACGGCATAGCTGTAGCTCGGGTTCCAGTTCATCGTGATGTGAATGGGGATGGCAACGTTGTCGAGCTGCAGATCGTGGATGCGGATATTCTCCGCCCATCCGCCGCGCGTGTGCGCCGACTTGATAAGAATGCCCGAGGGCACATGGCCGAAAGCGTGGATGTTGTAGACCTCTACGTTCCGGAAGCCGCCCGAGGTTTCGCTGCCGATGGTGAAGGCCGCGGCTCCGTCGCGCACCGTCGAATCGCGCATGACGATGTCCTCGTCCGGACGATTGACCCGCAGACCGTCGGAATCGCGCCCTGCCTTGAGGCAGAGGGCATCGTCGTTCACGGAGATGTCGGCATGCTCGACCAGCACATGGCGAGAGGAATCGATGTCGATGCCGTCGGTGCTGGGACCGCGGCCGCCCACGTTGTTGCGGATGGTGATGCCGTCGACATGAACGTGGTCGGAGTAACAAATATGCACGGTCCAGAAGCCGGAGCGCGTCAGCAGCGGGCCCGCGAGGGTAACGCGGCTGGACTTATAGATCTGAATGAGCCGCGGCCGGCGCGCGTCATAGTCGGCGGCCCAGCGCAGCCCCCTCGTGTCATATTGGCGGCGCAGCGCCCAGTAGCGGTCCCACCAGACTTTGCCATTGCCGTCGATGGTGCCCTGCCCGGTGATGATTACATCCTGCTGCTCGTAGACATTCACCAGCGCCGCGGGCCAGACCATCTCGATGCCAGCGATGCGCGTGGGCATCATGGGGTAATCGGCGAGATTCTCTGAGCCGACCAGCGTGGCTCCCGGTTCGATGCGCAGCGTGGTGTGCGACTTCACAAAAATCGAGCCGCTGAGATAAGTTCCGGGGCTGACCACGACCGTGCCGCCGCCCGCCTTCGCCGCGGCGTCGAGCGCAGCCTGAATCGCCTGAGTGTCGAGCGTGGTCCCGTCGCCTTTGGCGCCGAACACGCGAACGCTGAAGTCGCGGCCCTGCGCATTGGGTGGGAGAAGAAGTGCGGCGAGCAGAATCGCGAACGCGGCCTTCATCACGGAGCCGCTCCGGAAGCAGAGTGATCGCCAGCGCGGACCGGAACGTTGAGAACAGATTGCTTCAGCGAGCGCGTACGAATGAAAACGATTGAATCACCGTCAGGATCGACGATGGTGAGCGTAGAGCCGTGCCGCGAGGGCGCAAAGCCGAGCGTGCGCAGCCGCGCAAGCGTCCCTCGCAGATCCGGAACCGAAAAGAAGATGCGGAAATGCAGCTGAGTTGGCGCGGCCGCTGCCGCATCGAGGAACTCGACGCGCTCCTGTGTGGCTCCGGGAAGCGAGAGAGCGGACCTTCCCGGCTCCAGCGGATGCGTCGCCGGTCGGAACGACAGCTTCTCCTCATAAAACGTGGTCGCCGCCGCGACATCCGCCATGGGGATGCCGACGCCGGCCATCCGGTCCGCGATGCGATCCGGGCCGAGGTGCTTGCCGCGGTCGAGCGTGTGGCGCGAACCGGGCATGTACTGCGTGTATTCGATATTCTCCGTCGCGGCGGGCCGCAAATCCGAAGGCGGGCCGGGCTCGTCCGGTCCCTGAAGCGTAAAGAGCAGATTGCCGGCCCCGGCGCGGATGACCGGCTTCGGCGTCAGGCCGTGGGCTACGTAATCCTGGTGGACGGCCTGCAGGTCGGCGGCTTCGAAGCAGATGTGCATGAAGCCCGTCCAGTCGGATGAACCTTTCCGCGGATAGAGTTCGATGAACTGACGGTCGTTGATCTTAAAGAAGGCCTCTGTCGGAGTTCCGCCGTGATTCATCGCGAAGGCCTCTTCGAATCCGAGCTTGTGAAAGAACGCCCTCGAGCGATCGAGGTCGGATACGCGAATGGCAACATGAGCAATCCCGGCAAGGTCCGGATTTGCCGATGACGGATTCGCCTGAGACGCACCCGCCGTTTGAGCAGGGAAGCAGGGACAGGCGAAGGCCAGCACGGCCGCCGCCAGCACGCTGCGTCCCGTCCACGCCATGCTCATTCGCCCGCAGCGCCCTCAGCCTGCGCTCTTGCCACTTCGACCGCGAAGACATAGGTCGGACCGAACATATTAGAGCGGAAGATGATCCACTTCGCATCCGGCGTAAAGCTGACGTTCGGTTCGAGCCGGTAGTTATGGGTCGACATATTCACCAGGTGCTCCGCGTGGAAGACGCCCGGCTGGATGAAATCGGGCCGGTTGATGCCGTCGCCGCTCATCATCTGCGGATGCAGGAGCTCGATCCATTCGCCATCCTGAGCGCGCGCCACCTGCCCCGGATCGCCGCCGTCATCGCAAAACAGCGATTCGTCGCGTGAGACGTTGAAGTGGATGCCCCACTCGTTGCGCTGCATGTGGAAGGCGGTGCGCCGCCCGGTATCCACGTTGTAGCTGGCCAGCCAGAAGTCCTCACCCTTGGGCGTCTGCCAGTCGTACCAGATGGTGCGGCCGTCATGCCCCCAGAATTCGTGCCCGAAGATTTCCATAAACATGGTTCGCTTGTGCACCAGCATGTTGTGGGTCCCGTCGGTGTGGATCGTCCAGATGCGGTCCACTTTCTGCCACGGACCTTCGTGGCAGTACATCAGCAGCGCCGGATCGGTGGGCGAGAAGAGCAGATGGTTGATCCAGTCGGTGCTGTGCAGCAGCGGACGCAGCTTGCCGGTGCGCAGATCGATCACGAAGAGCACCATGGGCAGATGCGCCGCCAGCCGCTCCTCCATCATCTGGCCCTTGTTCAGCGGCTGCAGGCCGGGAGACGTCTGCCGCGTGCCGCGCTCGGCCGGGCGGCCGGCGTAGGGCTGACCCATACCCGCATTGCCTTCGATATACGTTCCCGCAGCCAGAGTCTCGTCGGCATTGATGGTGGAGACCATCGCGCGCGGCGGCAGATCGACCAGCTTGCGCGTGACGCCGGTATCCATGTTGGTGACGTAAAGAGCGTGCTTCATCGACATCCAGCCTTCCGGGCCTGGCGCCGTGGGCGTGCCTTCAGCCTTCACGTAGAAGACGCTCGGCGTCTTGAAGCCGACCTGGATAGCGAATACATGCCCCTGAACCACCTGGCGCGTCTTCCACGTTTCCAGATTGATGACGTAAATGCCGTCGGGCGCCGTGTAGGCCATCTCTTTGCCATCGGGCGTGTAGGCATTCACGTTGAAGTAGAAGCTCTCCGAGTTCGGCTCGTTCGTCAGCCGCACCACGAGGTGGCCGGTGGCGGGATCGATCCACGACTTCGGCGGCGGATCGCCCGGCTTCCACGACGGGTCGGACCCGACAGCGCCCGGCCGCACCGTTGACGCCGGCCGCTGCGCATGGGCAAGCGGCGAAAAAGCGCAGAGCGCGAGGACCGTGGAGGCGGCACAGAATTGCAGATGAGGCAAGCGCACGTTCAGTCTCCTGGAGAAGGACTTTTGGCCGAGGTCAGGCGGGAGTCGCGGCGCACAGGGCTTTGGGGTTGTCGAGACGCAGCATGAGCCGTCATCTGCTCCACCTGAGCACCGGCCAGCAGGAACGCGCCCACGCCGTAGTTGTAGCTCGAAGACGGGAGGTAGTGCGCCGGCGCGGCTCCGGTTTGCTGAACATTGCCCAGGCGGCCGTCGGCGTAGATCTGCGAGACCAGTCCGCGCCATGCCCTCGCAATCACCGGACGATACGCCGCGCGGTCGAGTAAGCCATGGTTCACGCCCCACGCGAGGGCGAAAGTCATGAGCGCCGAGCCGGAAGTCTCCGGCTGCGGATAGTCCCGCGAGTCGAGCAGGTCGGAATGCCACAGGCCGCTCTTCCTGTCCTGAAGCGCCGCAACGGCGGCCGCCATCTCGCGCAGCTGCTGTTCGTACCGCCCGCGATCCGGCTCATTCTGCGGCATGGTCTCGAGGGTGCGCGCAATGCCGGCCATCACCCAGCCATTGCCGCGCGACCAGAAAACCGGATTGCCGCGCTGATCGGTCTTGTGCAGGAAGGTGACGTCGCGGTAGAAGAGATGGCGCTGCTGGTCGTAGAGCAGCTCCGAGGTCTGCCACCAGTGCTGGTCGAGATAGGCCAGGTATTTCGCATCGTGGGTTGCCACGGCCATGCGCGACCATACCGGGGGCGCCATGAAAAGTGCGTCGCACCACCACCAGGGGATTTTGGCCTGGTTCTCCGGGATCGGCGGCGCCTCGCCTGCCAGCAGGCGGTCCAGCGCCGCCTGGGTGGATGCGATTTTTTCCGGGGAGGGCTGCAACAGATCGAGTTCGAGATAGGTTTGTCCCACGCTCTGGTCGTCCGCATTCGGGACTTCCGACCGCAATTCCCAGTGGAACTTCTCAGCCATGGCGGCCATGGCGTCGCGATACTGCGGATCATCCAGCGCCGGCGACGCAGCCATGAAACCGCTGTACAACACGCTCCACGTCCAGATGCGGTCGAAGTACGGCTGAGAGCGCTGCAGCTCCCAGTCTGCCACTTTGCGCATCGCCGCGCGCACGGCGTCCGGCCGCATGGCGCCGGATAACTGTGCCTTGGAGCCGGGATTTGCAGGCGCGTCCCCGAAGTGCCGGGCGATGTCGCGATCGATGCCCTGCTGTTCTTCGGGAGTGATCTGCTGCGCGGATGCAACGGCTGCGTGCAGTGCCAGAGACGCGAGCGCGGCGAAGGCGAGCGAGAGCAGGCAGACCCTCAGACGGAGCGGGATGGATGCATGCAGCACAGATTTTCGTTCCGGAGCCGTAGGCCGATAAATCCGACTGGCACACAATACGCGAACGAAAATGCGTAAGTCAATAGAGAGGAAAGTTCTCATAGGAAACGCGGCGGCTTTTGACCTCCCCTGGGCGATCCGGAAATTGCTTCACCTGCGACCCTCACCGGATCCGTCCATCGTTTCGGGTGCAACCAGACGCAGCGTCCCGACCAGGCCGGACGGCAGCGGCTCCAGATGGTCCATATCCTGCGGTGCGAATCGCTTGCCATAGCGCATCCACAGCAGACGATACGACGGGGCCGATCGCCCTGCGAGCTCGTTGATCGCGGTGTTCGCCACCACGATCTTCAGCTGGTTCGCTCCGCTGTGCAGCAGCGCGCCCACAGCGAGCGTATACGGCGGCCGCCACACCGATCCGGCGAGTCGTCCGTTCACGTAGACCAGCGCCGCGTCGCGAACCGGCGCGTCGTACCAGGTCCTCATGCCGGGCAAAGTCAGCGGGGTCTCCGGGACCGGCGTGCCGGCGCCGAAATCGAGCACGGCATCTCCCGCGCGCGCCACGTCTGCCGGAACGTCAATCGTCCGCAGATACGTCGCGGAGCCGGAGTAGTATTTTTCCGCCGGATCGTCGGACCAGGAATGCAGCGTCGGCATGGTCTCCGACGCGCCGGTCCTGTCGAAAGTGACGTTCCAGTCGTGGCTGAGGTCGATGGGCGCGAAGGCCGACGCCGGTGCCGGATGCGGAGCGGGAAGTGCAGCGCTGGAGAACACGATGACACGCGATTCGTACGGCGCGAGCGTCATGCTGACCGCCGGTCCTGCGGCGGCGCCGGTGACTTTTCCAGTGAACGGGTTCCACCACTCCGCGCTCTGCCAGTGGGTGCGGAACGTCGCCGTGAAGGTGTGCGGTTGATTTCCGGTGTTCGCGAGGAAATAGATATCGGCGTCGACCAGTTTGCGATGTATGAAGCCCACCTCCGGCGCGGCCGGGCTGATAGCGATGTCCGGCCGGAGGAAACTGTGCAGCGCCGGACCGAGATCGGCAGGGCTGGTGACGAGGCGAGCCGTCTTCGCGCCGTTGCTGAAGAGCTCCCGCGAAATCTGCTGAACCGCCGGCGTGTCGCGCGCCGATTCGAGAAAGCCAGGAGCGCGTTCGGGCGCATGTCCGGTCGCGATCACCATCCCTCCGTTCCGCACATAAGCCTGAATCTTCCGGTAGGCCGCCAGCGGGAGGCGATCGACAGCGGGCAGCACGAGAATGGGATAGTGAATGCCGACGCGATCGATCGCTTCTGAGTCGATGAAATCGAAGTTGTAGCCTGCGTCGAGAATTGCGGGAACCAGATCGGGGCCCAGCAGCCGCGCCATCTGATCGCTGACCGAGGACTGAGCCGGGTGCATGTGTCCCGCGGCGCCGGGCAGCGCCGGGCGGAAGGCAGCCTGCGCGTCCTCTTCCGGAAGCAGCACCGCAATGTCGTTGGCGGGCTTGCCCTGGCGCAGCAGCCAGCTCATCCGCGTGAGATAGCGCATGATGTCGGGCATCACGATCCACCAGGGATTGTGGTTGTTGAAGACAGCCGCAGCATAGAACGACCAGCCAGGGTCGCCGGCCGAGGGCGGCGAATACGGCCAGCCATGTCCCATCAGCTGATTGATCCCCTGCAGGAAAAACGTATCCGCTTCGGCTTTCATGTCCAGGGGGGTGGCGCGGAAGGGCGGCGAATGCAGCCAGGTCCACGTCTCCGACGAGGTCACCGGCCGCCCGTACAGATGGCTTGCCGATGTTGCCCAACGCGTGTAGGAAAACGGACCGTGCCACTGCGAGCCTTCGCCTTCGGGCAGATCGACGCGGGCATTGCTCGAGAGCGTCACGGCGGGCACGCCGTAGCTCTGCGATCGGAACTCAGTGTGATGCGCGCGAGCCCAGGTGTTGATGGCGCTCAGGTAATTCTCGTCGAACAACTCCGTCAGGGTCCGTCCCCAGTCGTAACGCAGATCGGCGGCTCGCTGGTCGGTGCCCGCAGCCAGCTCCGGCAGCCACGGCGTCAGATCGTATCCGCGGCGGCGGCGAAACTGAGCGAGCAGATCCGGTGTCCAGTCCGCGCCATACACCTCGAGGCTGTCGCTGAAGACGGAATAGGGAGGGTGATCGCCAAAGGCCGCGACCAGCGGCGATGCCACGTTCTTCAAATGGTCCTGCACGGCCTGGGCGCTGAAGTGGTCGATCACGAAGCCCTCCGCGCCGAAGGCCGCGCGCTTCACCTGCTGCCCGGTGCGGCCGGCGATAAAGAACAGCGCCACGCGCGGGCCGCTTTCCTCGGGCAGTTCCAGCCTGCCGTTCACGATTTGCTCTTCGCGCTGTGCGTGCGCCGCGTCATAGTCGTCCGGCGTGCCCGGCGCAGAAAAAGCCGCCAGCAGCTGCTCGCCGTTTTCGAGCGAGGGCAGAGCGACGGAGTGCTGGTCGGCGGAAATCGGATCCACGGCCACGCGTAATTCGCTCGACGATTCCGTGACCGGGACCCATGCGCCGCCGTACGGCCAGCCGCTGCCCAGCGTCAGGCTGACCCGCATACCGAGCGATTGCCCGGTCGTCGCGGCGAACGTCACCATGCGCAGAAATTGCGGAGAAAGAAAGGGCTCGTTACGAAAGCCGGTCTGCGGATCGTCGAGCGCCAGGGGATAAACCGGCTGAATCTCCACGCCACCAATGCCGCCGGCCTGCATCGTGCGCAGCTCTCGCGCCAGCTCATCGGCCTGCACGGCGGGACCGAACCACCACCAGCGCATCATCGGACGCGCGTCTTCGGGGGGCGCAGCAAATTCGCGGCGGAGGGCTGCCAACGTGGTACCGGCGGCCGGTGACTGCGGCTGGTGCGACGGCGACTGCTGTGCCGCAACGGCGGCCGCAGCCAGCGCGGCGTATGCCGCCGCACTGGCGAGCCGGCACTTGCCTTGAAACGGGAACATAACAACCCTCCTGATTGGGCAACATCCTACCCTGGACCGTGGTCCAGCCTCTGCTTTGCATTTGAAACAAAGTCCCTATTGACAAAGATAACTTGACTCACGTAAGGTCCCGCCAGTCGAGAAAAACAGGCCGAATCCCCATTGCCGTACCCACTTCGGAGGCTCGCATGAAGTTGAGAATTCCCTCATGTTTTCGGTTGGGCATCGCCCGGCTGACCGTGTTCCTGCTGTTGAGCGCGCCCCTTGCGTGGGCGCAGACCGCAGGAGAAGGAACTCTCCAGGGGACAGTTACAGATCCGTCCGGCGCCGCCATCCCCAATGCCACCGTCACCGCGACCGACGTTGCGACGGGCATCGCCACATCTCGCAGCACGACCTCCGACGGCTATTTCAGCATCGCGCCGCTGCCGGTCGGCAACTATACCGTGGCCGTAACTGCCAAAGGATTCGAGAAGCTGGTTCAGGCCAACGTGGTGGTGAATGCTCTGGAGATCCGCGCCTTCAATCCGGTGCTGAAGGTGGGCGAGTCCAGTGAAACGGTGACCGTCACCGCCGCGCCGCCGGTTCTGGACACCGCCGACGCCACCCTCGGCATGACCATCGAGAACAGCACCTATTCGAAGCTCCCCATCCAGATCAACGGCCTGCAGCGCGATCCGACAGCCTTTGCCGTCCTCACCCCCGGCACCCAGAGCGGCTCTCGTCTGCCCGTGATCGGCGGCACGGGAAACTACCTGGGGCAGCTTTATCTGGACGGGATGCCGGCGGAAACCATCAGCCAGCAGGGCGACAACCGCCTGGTGTCGGAGAATGTCGATCTGGATGCGGTCGATCAGTTCCAGGTGCTCACCAGCGCGCCGCCCGCGGAATACATGGGCGCTGGCGCTGAGAACTTCACCATGAAATCGGGCACCCTCCAGTATCACGGCCAGGTATCGGATTTCATCCGCAACACCGCTTTCGACACCTGGAGCTTTACGGCCAAGGCAGCGACCACGAAGAACGCGCTGGGGCAGACGGTTCCCGCACCCAAACCCTCCGAACACCAGAACGAGGTATCGGCCACGTTCGGCGGAAAAGTGCCGCACACCGGGAACAAGCTGTTTTTCTTCGTCGCTTACGACAACTATTTCGAGCGCCTCGGCCCCAGTTACTCGCTCTTCACGGTTCCCACCGCGCTGATGCGCACCGGCGATTTCACTGAGCTGAACGGCGGAGTGGGCACGGGCGGCGAAACCGGCACCGGTTCAAACAATCCCCCCCTCATCTACGATCCCACGACGACCGCTTGTGCCGGCAGCACCTGCACGCGGAGCCCGTTTCAGGGAAGCAAGAACGGCGTGCCCACGAACAATGTGATTCCGGCGAGCGAGCTGTCGCCCATCGCGCAGAAAATGGAGTCGTTCCTGCCCGCGCCCACCAATCCCGGAGTCATCGTGAACAACTATCTGGGAGGCGTTCCCAAAGGCTACAACAACCACGTGACCGACTGGCGCGTGGACTACGATCTCAGCCCCAGCCAGCGTCTGTCGAGCATCGGGGCGATCGGCGCCGTCAATTATCTCAATAACTACGGCACCCCCTATATCCCCGGACCCTATGTGGGCGGCGACCTCGCCAACATTTATCCCAAGGACTACATCGTCTCCGACACCTGGACGATCCGGCCGAGCCTGGTGAACCAGGTCAAGTATGCCTACACGCGTTTCTACCAGAACATCCACAATGCCACCCAGGGAGTAAGCGCGTGGGAGGCTGGGACCATGGGCATCACCAATCTTCCCCCCAACGGCGCTCAGGCCGCGACCGAATTTCCCGAAGAGCAGTTTGCCACCACCACGCTCTTTGGCGCCGTGCAGAGTAACTGGACCAGCGACGGCAACTCCGTCTCCACGCAGCTGACCACCCCGAATAACTACGCCCTCACCGATAACCTGCAGTGGGTGAAGGGTAGTCACTCGATGACCTTCGGACTTACCTACCAGTGGGAAGAGATCAACAACGCGAACCCGGCCACGTATTCGGGCGTGCTGGTGCTGCCGTTTAACGCTAACTCCACAGCCGACTTTGCGACCGGATCGAATTCTCTCAACAGCACCACCACCGGGTACTCCTACGCGAGCTTTCTGCTCGGCGCGGTGGGCGGCACGCCCTCGCTTGGCCTGCAGCCGGTGAGTGAACTGGGCGGCCGCTACCATGTGGCGTCGCCTTATTTTCAGGACAGCTGGAGGGTAAGCCACAACGTGACCCTCGACCTCGGCCTGCGCTGGGACTATTTCCCTCCCTTCCATGAGGTGAAGGACCGCTGGACCTTCCTCAATCCCAACCTGACCAACAGCATTATGGGGATCCCGGGTGAGCTTCAGTTCGCCGGCAACTATGGCGGTCCGGGAGTAAGTTGCGGATGCACCACGCCGGTCCAGACCTACTGGAAGAACTGGGGACCGCGCCTGGGACTCGCCTGGCAGATTACGCCGATGACCGTCCTGCGCGCCGGTTACGCGCAGGTGTTCACCCAGGCGGGCGGGGTGGGCGGCCGTGGCGGGGCCTACAACGGAACCGGGCAGACCGGCTTTAACGACACCGCGATCGCTCCCACTGAAGTTACCTCGGGCCCGGCCACCGGACCCTCCTTCTATTTGAATAACAGCTCCTCCTTCAGCTCCGCCGGACTGGCGAACACTTCGCTCTTCGGTCCCGGCTTTGCGTGGCCGGCCGCGCCCACCCCCGACGCAACATCTCAGACCCTGAACACCGGCTACTATATCAATCCCACGACCGGGAAGTTTCAGACCGCAAGCAGCGTAGGCTATGCCGACCCATATTTCTCGAGCCGCGCCCCCGAACTGGAAATGTACAATTTCGGCTTTGAGCGCGGCATCACCCGCAACATGACGCTGGCCGTGAACTATGTGGGCAATGAAAGCCACTTCATCATCAACTCCGGCACCACTGGCAGCAACGCCCGCGGCTACTGGACCAACGAGCTCGACCCCCGCTATCTGGCCACGCTCGGACCGGTTCTGGATTACACCGGCACCAAGCCGCTGCTGATTGCTCCGGCGGTTCCACAGAATGTCGCGATTCTGCAGAAGTACTTCCCGAGTGCATCCGCCCCGGCGCCGTACGTCGCCGCGGCGGGAGTCAGCAGCGCCGCGACCATCGGCCAGATGCTGGTGCATTTTCCCCAGTACAGCGGAGTCAGCGACACCTGGGGCAACGTGGGTAACTTCAGCTATAACTCGCTGCAGATCACTCTTCAGCAGCAGATGAGTCATGGACTGAGCTTCAATGTGAACTACACCTACGCCAAAAACCTGGGCGACGACGGTACCTTCCGCAGCGGCTTTAATATACCCTCCGCAGCCATTTCCGGCGGCGGCCAGAACTGGAAGATGGACCGCATCGACCGCTCGATCACGGCGGACAATATGACCCACACGCTGCATGCTTTCGGCGTGTACCAGCTGCCCTTCGGCGCCGGTCACATCGGGAACAACTCGCGCACCGCCCGCTGGCTCGCCGGGGGGTGGGAGCTATCCAGCATCTACACCTACTCGTCGGGCAATCCGATCGCCGTCACCACCTCGGGATGCATGGGGTCCATCGGACAGTGTATGCCGGACCTGAACACCGGCTCGCCGGACTACACGCACCACAACGCCCGCATCAACGGCTCGTGGGGCAGGGGCCCCAATGGCGCTCAGGCGGCCAGTCTGGGGCACGTACAGTACATCGATCCCGGCGCGTTCGCGGCGCCGACCAATGTATCCACCGCGCCCGGCTGCTCGCCCACCAGCAGCTGCGGCTCGCCACAGTACCTGATCGGTAATGCGCCCCGTACTGCCGCCCTGAACCTGGTCGGCCCCTCCAGCTGGGACTGGGATGCCGGCCTGCGTCGCACCTTCCCGATTCACGAAAACGTGGCTTTTGTCTTTGAGGCGGACGCCATCGACTTCCTGAACCACGTGAACTTCAGCATCCCAAGCTCGTCGAACCTGAACTGGTCGGCGTCGTCCACTTCGTTCGGCACTGTAACCGGAGCATCCGACAACCGCGACTGGCAGTTTGCCGGACATATCACCTTCTGAAAACTCGCGCGTCTCTGTGCGAGCGGCATGCGCGGTATCAGGACGGCGAGTTCATGAATCCCAGGTACGGGTCGGAGCCGAAGTTGGCGAAATTGGGAAAGACCTGCCGGATCTGGCTGTCGCTCAGCCCGAACCAGCGCGCCAGCGTGCCCGCATACTGCTCAACGGCGGTGGTGGGAATCAGGCGCCCCTCGCCAACATCGTTGACCTGATTCACGCCGATCACCGGATACTGCCCGTACATATCGTGGCCCAGCACCGCGCCCCCGACCACGAAATGATGGCTGCCCCATCCATGATCGGTGCCGTTGCTGTTGGAGGTGAGGGTGCGTCCGAAGTCGGAAATCGTAAACGAAGTAACCTGCGAGCCCAGGCCCAGCGCGGTCATCTGCGCGTCGAAGTACTCAAAAGCCGCCGCCAGCTGCGTGAGCAGCTGCGAATGGGTAGCAGCCTGATTGTTGTGGGTATCGAAGCCGCCCAGCTGGACGTAGAAGATCTGCCGCGTCACTCCCAGGCTGCCGCGCCCCGCAATGATGCGGGCAACGGTCTGCATGGAGTCCGCCAGCGGATTGTCCATGAGCTTCTTCGACACCGGATCGAGATACTGGGGCGCATTGGGGATGCCGCCTTCGCCCGCCGGAGGCATCGCGCTGGCCAGCATCTGCTGGGCCTGGATGGAGCGCTGGATCACCACCTCGTACTCTTTCGCAAAGAGGTTCGACTCGTCGGCGCTGAGAATGGAGCTGAGCGCGCTCGAGCCTGCCGCCTGCGCGAAGATCGGCTGCGACAGGCCATAGATCGGAATGGGGCCCGCAGAGGTGACGTTGAGCTGAAACGAGGTGTCGCCGGCGAGGAACAGCGCATTCCCGGCGGTGGAGATGCAGGTGAACATGGAGCTCGAATTCACATTCATGCTCTCCAGCAGATCGGCCATGGCGCCCCCCCAGCCGATATGCTCACCGCTGCCAAGGTTCGAGGCGATGGCCTGCCACGCCGCCGTCTGATCGAAGTGCGAGAACAGCGAGTCCGGCAGTGGGACGGAGTTGGCATTGAAAGCCGTCTTGCTGGTGGGTACCACCAGCGTGCCGGTATTGACCACGACCGCCGCCCGGCTCGCGTTGAACAGGTTCTGGATGCCCGACAGATAAGGATTGAGCGCGAAGGTGCGGCCGCTTTGCTGCGTGTTGGGTTGGATAGGCAGCAGTTCGTCCAGCGAATAGGCGAGCCCCGGCGCCCCGGAACGCGCCTGAGTAAACGCCGCGAAGGAGTCGGGGTCGGTGGCGATCACGGTTCCGTGGCCATCGTTGCCGCCCTGCAGGTAAACGCAGACCAGCGCCTGGTAGCCGGAGCCGGAGCTGTCCTGCGCCAGAGCCGCCAGTCCGTTGAGTTCCAGCAGAAACGGGCTGACCGCGAAGCCGGCCATGGAGGCCATGGACGCCGTTTTGAGAAATTGCCGCCGGGATCGCTCGTATCGATTCATCGTATCCTCGCTAAAATTGCGCGCTGAAATCGGGCGAAGCCATGGTGAGATAGATCGCCGTTCTTACGCGACTGGCAAGCGCGGCATTGATGGCGTTCTGATCGCCGCTGGGGATCGGAATGGCCTCTACCGCGCCCACGATCTGCGACTGCAGCGTGCCGCTCATCTCTCCGGCCATCAGCAGCAGGTTGAGCCGGTCCACCAGCTGATCGGGCGTCGCCGCCAGCGCCATTTCCGTGCCGTAGGACGCGAACAGGTCCGGGCCCGAACCGGCATCGGCGCCAATCGCGCTCTGCATGTAGTTGATATAGCCGACCACCGTGGACACATTGGTCATCTGCATCTCCGGCGCGGTGAGATTTGCCGCGGCCAGGCTTGTTCCGGGCGGAACGTATCCGGGGCTGAACCACCAGAAGACCGTCGGGGAGCGCAGGGGCATCTCGCCCAGCCCGTATATGGGATCTTCGGTGCTTTCGATGTCGAAGGAGCCGGTTCGTGACTGGGCTGTAAAGGCGCGCGCCCACTCCGTGTAGCGCAGGAGCGCCTCCCGCACCTTGCCGTATTGCGGATTGCCGGAGTATGTGGCGGAGTCGCGGGCTTCCGGATCGAGCAGGATGGCGGTGATGACCGCCTTCATGTTGCCGCGCACGCCGGTTCCATCGTCTTTGAACACCGCCGCCACGCGGCCTACATACCCGGGACTGGGGTTACTCGTTACCAGGTGCTGGATCAGCTGCTTCGAGACAAACGCCGGAACGTTGGGGTGATTGAAAATCGTATCCAGAGCCGTCTTCAGGTCGCCGTCGGGGTCTGAGCTGCCCGCCGCGATGGTTACTCCGAGAAAGTCCTTTTCGTCCGTGGAGTGATGATCGGGGTAACTCGTCATCGGCAGCAGGTCTTCGCCATAACCCGGGCCGACATACGCGCAACAGTTCGACCAGCCGGCGTCGCTGGTATCTCCGGGGATATTCCAGCTGAAGCCGGTAAATACTTTGGCCAGCCCCATCACGTCGGTATTCGAATAGGTCGCGATGGGCTGCCCGCTGCCATCCAGCTTCTGCGTGCCGTCGTCGTTGAGCTGATACAGGCCGATGGTGAAGAGCTGCATCACCTCGCGCGCGTAGTTCTCATCCGGATCGGTGGTGGCGTTGCCCTTGTCGTTGCCGAGCATGGAGAGGAATATGCCCATCTCCGGATTGAGGGTGACATCCTGCAGGATGGTGCGGAAGTTGCCGAAGGCGTCGGCCCCCAGCACGTCCCAGTAGTTTGCTTCTCCGCGCGGGAAGCTCTGCACCCCGGAGGAATTGTTGCTGGAGACCACCAGCATCTCGGCCAGTGCGTATCGCACCCGCTGGCGCAGCTCGTCGTTGCCGGTGATCGCCTGCTGCCAGAAGGCATTCTGCACGAACTGCTCGTCCGAGCTGTTTTGGAGGAAGAGCGCGGCATTGCATTTCACGTCGCCGCCGGCGCAGGGCGGATTATTCAGCATCAGCTCCTGCTGCACGAGTGGAACCTGCGGGGTCTCGGGAATGGCGAACTGCTCGTTCAGCCAGGCCTGATACCCGATCATGGAAAGATGGTGGATGTCGCCATCGGTGGCGCCGAAGGTCGCCTGCTCCAGAAAGCGCGCAGCATCGTCGGGATCCACCACCGGCACTGGCGGAGTGCCGTTCACCTGAGCGATCAGGTCGGCGGAAGCCGCCGGGCCAGGCGCGGGGTTCAGCACCTGCAGATCGAGCCTGCCCGGCTCGGTCAGATCCAGGTCGGCCGTCAGCTGCGTCGAGCTGTCAAAGGTGGCGGCAATCGCGGACCCGTTCACCAGCACCTGCGCGCCGGTGATGAACTTCTGCCCCTGCAGCACGACCGTCGCCGGTCCGGGATTGAACGACATCGGTGTGGCTGAGCTGAGGATCGGAATCGGATTCATCACCGAGATGTCCTGCTCGATCGATACCGCCGGGTTATCGACGCTGGTGATCTTCATGGTCACCACGTTGCTGGGCGTGGGAACGACCGGCGGGGCGGTATAAGTGATCGATCCATCCGAGTTAGAAACTGCGGTGCCAATTTGCGCATCGCCTCCGGGCACTCCATTTACCTGCAGCGTGACCCCTGGATTGTCGGTTCCATTGACCGTCAGTCCGAAAGTTATCTGGTTGCTGACACGCACGTCCGAGCCGGAATTGGGATAGAGCTGCAGCACCACCTGCCCTGGGCCTACTTTCAGCGAAAGCGCTTTGGCGCTGGCCGATCCGGGGTTCGGATTGGTTACATTCAGCGGATAAGTCCCCGGAACCGGCTCCGCAATCGTCGCCACCAGTTGCGAGTCCGACACATAGGTCGTGGGCACCATGGCGCCCTTCCAGCTGATTTGCGCGCCGTAGACAAACTGCGATCCATTCACTACGACGGTCGTGGTTCCCTCGGAGAACCCGGACGGGTTCACGCTGGAGAGGATCGGAATCGGATTCCAGATGGTCAGGCTGACCGACCCCTTCGGTGCGTCCGGAAAGGGTTTCGAGGCGCTCGTGATCACCACCGAATCCGGATTGGGAATCACCGCCGGTGCCGTGTACACGCCCGACGCGCTCACCGTGCCGACTTCGTCATTACCTTCCGGGATGCCATTCACGTAGAAGTCGAGGTTCTGCGCGCCCCCGTCGGCTCTCAGCTGCAGCTGCTGATTGACGCGGATGGTGCTGCTCGACGCCGAGATAGTCGCGGCGTTCTGGCTCCCTAAGGTGGTGGAGAGACAGCCGGTGATCAGCGATGCACCGATGATCGCTGCGGCCGCAGAAATAGCCCAGGGAAGCTGATTCCTGGGTGAGGAGTGACAGGCGCAGACTTCCCGCATAGTTGCTCCTGGAACGGGGAATTCAGGGTACCCATGCGCAACAAACCCCAGAGCGGTTGAAGGATACTGTGATGTGCCCGCGAGTATATGCAGCTTCAGCGGCATAAATCAATGCCTATTTTGTGTTAAGTCTGGGTGAATCCCGCAAAGCTATAGATTCCCCGCTCCGGCGAACCAGCTGGGGCGAGTTAAAGCTGAAGTGTGAGGTGTTCGTGAAGGTCTGTCTGACGAGGGGCTGCGCGCTCAAGGCCGGCAAATTGGCTGCCGCGTGTTATACGGCTGAAATTTCCAGATCGGCGGTTTCCCCGAGGTTCGCCAGTTGTATCTGCAGTAACCCGTCACGGACTCCGGTGAAATCCACGGGCGCTCCGTTCCAGCGCACCCTGTATTGCGTTCCGGGAGCCATACAGGCGAGAACCGAGAACTGCGCCGAGCTTCCCGTTTCACGCAGCCGCGCGCGCAACTCGCGCCGATTGGCGCTCACGCTGCAGCTCTCCATCCACACATCGAAGCCGCAGGTGAGCCGGCCCGGCGTGTACAAAGCCGCAAACCACGAAAGTGCCGGCGACGAGAGGCTGCTGAACTGCACCCAGCCTTCCCCGAAAGGCGGACGCGGCACGAAATGCTCCATGCAGTTATACGAATCGTCCGTCACCTTCTTCCATATCGCGATCCCGGTCTGCGCGATGCGAACCGCCAGATCTCCGCGTCCAACATCGAGCATGCTCTTCCACAGGAACCACTGGTGCGCGAACCACACGCTGCCGTTCCAGTAGCCGCCGGGATTGTAATAGGGCGCGGTCTGGTCGACGCTGGTGATGCCGGCCTCCGTCCACATGCGCTCCGGCGAGAACAGATGATCGAGAATCTGCGCCGCCTGGCCGGGCGTGCAGATGCCGGCGATCAGCGGCGACACGCCATCCAGTCCCATGTTGAAGTTGACGCCGCTCCTGGTGCGAAGAATTCCGGTCGGCTTGCCCTGCTCATCGTGCACAACATAGCCGTAGTAGCCGGAAGCTTCGTCCCAGGAATATTTCTGGAGCGATGCAGAAAGCACGGCGATGTCCGCGTCATACTCCGCGAAATCTTCGCTGCGGCCAAGCGCTTCGGCCATGTGGCGCAGCAGCTTCGCGCAGCGAATGGTGTGAGACGAATTCACCGTCGGCGCAACCGCGGAGGTCATCTTTTCCTGGTGCACATACGTCTGCGGCGGATAATCGTCCCATCCCCCCGAGTTATAGAAGTAATCCCACGTGCAGATGAGTTGATCCTGATGTTGGCGGGTCGTGGAGCTGCCCAGCTTGCCGGCCAGAAAAAGATGGTACTGGCGTAGCCGCGGATAGAAATATTCAAGCAGGGCCCGCGACTGCGTGCGATTCCACAACTCCTGGCAGAGATAGATCTGCGTGGGCAGCGGTGTGCCGTGATGAATGAACGCTGACTGAGCGCCTTCCGGCGTGGTGTAGGCGTTGAGAGCATCCACCGCGCAGCGCGGGTTGAGTTCGAGCAGGCCCAGGCCGATAAAGCCGGAGTCCCAGGTGTAGAGGCAGTCCCAGATTTTTCCCGGCGAGTAATGGCGAATGTAATTGCCCTGTGTGTACAGCGGGTACACGAGATTGCTGAGCGTGACCGACGCCATCAGGCGCTGGCTCAGGTCGAAAGGCGCAGCGTCACCCTCGCGGGACGGCTCAAAGGCAGCCTGTTGCGCGGCTCCAAAGACTCGCCGATTGCGGGCCGCCTGCGGGTCGAAGCGGCCAATCGCGCGGCGTACCTCATCCGGCGATCCGGTGCTGACGAGTCCGGTGACCACTCGCGTTGAGTTGGCGGCCAGTGTGAGGGGCTTCGACCACGTATGGATGAAGAGCGAATTCGGATCGCCCGGATGACCATGGCTTCCGAAGATGCGCGACTGGGTGTCGGGATCGGGCTGGCACTGGAATGTCGAATCCAGATCGCGCCAGCGCAGTTGCTCGTGTCCCGCTATTCCGGTCTCCAGCGAGATTCCATAGGTGTTTGGCACATCCTGATAACTCAGCAGCAGAGCATTCTCCGCGACCGTTTCGAGCGTGGGAACGGGGTGCCATGGCTGCGCCGGGAAGCGGATCGCTCCGGCTTGTTCGGCCTCGATCAGCACAAAGCCGTTGAGCGCCGGAGCCGCTCGGCCCGCGGAGGTAAAGTGCAGTTCCTCGTATCCGCTCTTCAGCGCGCCCAGCGGAACCGCCAAAGTGGTGAATTCGCCGGTTCCATGGAAGGTCACCTGGCCGGCGGCAGCGCCATCCATGCGGAAGACCGCGGTTTCTCCGGAGGGCAGCGAATAGCGCCAGACCAGGACCGCATTCGTGAACGGACGAGGCACGCGGAAGCGGTAATGCACGCGGTCTCCGGGATCCCGTCCGAAGCCCTGGGCGATAACGGATCCGCCTACTGTATCGTGTTGCCGCTCCTCGCCCCGCCATTTGCCATCAGGCACCAGATTGTCGGTGGGGCGCGGCGTCGCGTAGCGCAGATCGACGTAATCCAGTGCGCTGATCCAGAGCGCACCTGGCGGCAACTCGGCCGCGCACAGCCGGATCGGCTCGGCGGTGAGCTCGCGGAGTGGCGGAAAGCAGAGCTGGGCGAGGCTATGCACCACAAGCTCCTGCGGCTGCGCGGTGCGATTGACCAGCTCCATCCGGATCAGGCGACTCTGACGGTCGATCCCGGAGAAGGAGAGATCGCAGTAGAGCTGGTCCTTCCAGAGCGACTCCAGCCGGAACGAGTAGTACTCCAGCCCGGGCGCCGCCTCCCACGGATGGACGCCGGAATCGCGGCTGGTCACGCTGGGCAGCCGCGCGGGAAGCCCCGGCGACAGCGGAAACAGAGTGAGATCGAAGCTGAGCCCGCGCCGTACATCGGGAATATGAGAGATCCCGAAATGCTTTTTCGAATACGGCCCCCACTCCGGCAGCGAGACGAGGTCATGCGTGTTCGCCAATTGCGCTGCAGAGAAAGCCCACTCTGCCGATGGCGCGGCAGATTCCGCTCGCAGCGCGTGAGGTGCGGCCAGCGATAACGACGCGGCGCCCGCCAGGCCGAGAAATTCGCGGCGCGAGAGATCGCCGGCTTCTGCGTGGTTCTGCGCGTTGAACGGGTGAGATTTTCTGGAGCTCATCGGCAATTTCAGCCACACCACGAGGGCCGCGCCCAACCGCGGCGGTTTAGCAGGGAAGACATTCGACGCCCTCAGCCAGCACAGTTTGCATCCGCAGTGAGCAGGAATGCGGATCGAAGGAGAAGCGGAGAAGATCGGCCGAAGTGCCAGGACGCAGCACCCCGCGGCCGCCTGCAAAGCGCCCCGGATTCTGCGTCGCCATCCGGAAAGCCTCCTGCTGCGTGCAGATGGAGCTGCCGGCGAGCCGCGCGACCGCATCGGCGAGCGAACAGGCTGCACCTGCCAGAAAATCGGATCCCGCCATGCACAGGCGCCCGTCGGCGCGCAGTTCAACCGCGCCGCCAATGGGCGAGTGATAGGTTCCCGGAGGCATCCCGGCGAGCGCCACGCTGTCGGAGACGAGCACGCTGCGTTCAATGCCCTTGGCGCGCAGCATAACGCGCAGCGTATCGGGAGGCAGATGATGGCCGTCGGCGATGAAGGTTGCTGTGAGCCGATCGTCCCCGAGCTGCGTCCATAGCAGATTGGGATGCCGCGGCAGGACCGCGCTGACACCGTTGCCGAGATGCGTGGACAGGGTCGCGCCGGCGTCGATGGCGGCACGAATCTGCTCCGGCGCGGCATCGGTGTGGCCCAGCGAGACGAGAACGCCGCGGGAGACCAGCGCGGCGATATACTCCGCCGCGTTCTCCCAGTGCGGAGAAAGCGTCACCATGCCGACAAGATTCTGCGACGCGCGCTGCCAGCGGTCGAACTCCGCCAGATCGGGTGGGCGCACATGTTCTCGCGGGTGCGCGCCGCGAGATCCGTCTTCCGGCGCAATGTGCGGGCCTTCAACGTGCACAAACGGGATCGCGTGAGCCGCCATCGGATCGATCTGCCGAGCGCGCGCGATGGCGCGCAGCGCGGCAATGATGCTGTCCTCGCCCGCGGTGATGAGGGTCGGCAAGAAAGTCGTTGTTCCCGCTGCGCCGAGCCGCCGGGTGAGCGCGAGAACCACATCCGCGTCAACCCGGCCATCGTTGAGGTCGTAACCCCCGTACCCGTTCACCTGCAGATCGACGAAGCCTGGCGCGACCCATGAATCTGCCTGCGCCGGGCTCTCTTCGATTCTGCGAATGACTCCGTCTTCGACAAGGATTCGCACATCGCGCCCGGTGGCGACGTTGCGGCCTTCCAGCGAACGGGCGCTCACGCTGACCGCTCCGCGTGCGGCTGCTGCTCCTTTACGGCGAAATCGCCGATGCGGCGCGCTTTCTCCAGCAGTTGGAGGATGAGAATGGCGGCGCGAGGCAGATGAAACGGATCCTTGACCGGAAGCGCGACGACCTCCGCGGTGGGCTGGCCCTCCCGCGTCAGCCTTTGATACCACTCCCCGGCCGGAGCCGGAAAATGCGACCAGGCCCAGGAGGCGACCTTCTCATACCATTCCAGACACCACGGCGCACCGGTCAGTTCGTGTGCCAGCAGCGTGCCGTAAAGCGACTCGACATGCGGCCACCACACTTTCTTGTCGGAATGCGGCAGGTAAGGCTCGTGGCCCGCGATATCCCGGGACAGGAAAATTCCTCCGTATTCCTCATCCCAGCCCAGCTGCAGATGCCGGAGCATCGCCTCCGCGGCGCGCTGAACCGTCTTCTGGTCGCCGCGCCGCCGCGCCACATGCATCACGAACCACATCGATTCGATGGCGTGACCGGGCATCACGAAGGTGCCGGCGGGCGGCGGCAGCTCCTGGTAATCGCGGCTGAGAAACTCGAGCACCACTCCCTGATCGGCGCGCAGGAAATGGTTCATCACCCGCCCGGCATATTCATCCGCCAGCAGCTCCAGTTCAGGCTGCCTCGCCGTTTGCGCGAGCTCACTGGCAACTTCCGTCAGGATCATGGGAATTCCATGATTACGCCAGCCCGGCTCCAGTGGATAGGGAGCGGTTTCATGGAAGTCGGGCTCCTCCACGCGGCGGCGGATGCGCGCGAAGCTCTCGAGCGCCACCTGCAGCGCCTGCTCGTCCATTGCCGCGCGGCAGTACTCGCTCAGGCCATACACCGCAAAGCAATCCGCGTAGATGCTGATCGCCCCTTCCATCGCGTTCCCCGCCCGGTCGGTGCAGTAAATCCAGCAGCCCTCCGCGTCACGCCCGTGTTCGAGCAGGAAGCGCACCGAATTCCTGGCTGCCTCAAGAAATTCCGGCCGTTTTTCGACTCGATTGTAAAGAGCGGAGAAGGTCCAGACCGAGCGCGCCTGCGACCAGATGAATTTGTCGCCGCTGGCCACTGAGCCGTCGTCGCGGAGACAGGACTGTACCCCCCCATGCTCCCAGTCGATCCCGTGCCGAAACCAGAACGGCATCACGTCTTCCAGAAGCAACCGGCGATATTGCTGTGTGAGCGCTGTTCGGTCGATCATGCTCTTCTTCCGGCTGGGCCTCAGTCTCGCCTTCACCAGCGTGCATCCACACCCGGAGAAATGATGTCTGCCAGAGCGCGTCCGGTGAGGCTGGTGACTGTATTGAAGGAGTTGTTGACGTCTTTCGGCCCGGTGTCGGCTCCATCCTCGAGCAGGCCGTACGATTTGCCGTTCGCGGGATTGGTGACAAACGCATCGAAACGGTGCACCGCGGTGAGGATGCGCGGGTCGCGGTTCACGTGATCGTAATACCAGATGAGGTAGTCAACAATGCCCGGGCTGCGCGTGCGGTCCCAGCTCTTCTGTCCCACCGTCGACCACGTCCCGTCGGCCAACTGGGTGCGCAGCAGGAATTCGATATTCGGCCGCACCGCGCGTTCAATCCATTTCTGCCATGCAGGATCGCCGCAGTAGAGATCGAAGGCGATGATGCCCTCGCCCACATAAGCCGAGGTCCCGTACGCGTGCGAGTTCCACAGCTTCTCCGCCACCGCCGGGTTCTGCCTCTGATTCCAGTCCATCCCCTCCATGGCCAGAATGTGGGGAATATTGCCGTCCGGCCGCATCGTGCTCAGAACCCAGCGCAGGGCGTGATCGGCGATCTCGCGATACTTGTTCTTCCCCGTCACGTGATACATCCAGGTGAAGATCTCGCCGCCGGTCAGCGCCGAGGAGAGCGTGTACTGGTCGTAAATCGGGCTGACCAGCTGGTTGCCGTTCACCGAGTGCCAGCCGGTTCCGAGGGCGCCCGAACGGTGGATCATGCCGTCGGCCTGAATCGAATCGACGTAATGCTGCACCGCGTTCAGGTATTCATGCTGGCGGGTGGCGTCGACATGCGGGTACAGCACGATCAGCAGCGTGATGGCGCTGCCGGTATCGGCCATGTAAACCGGACCGTAACCGGTTCTCCAGAACCCGTTCGGCATCTGCTTTGCGAGCAGATAATCGCCGTATGCAACCGCGGTGTCGAGATACTGCTGGTCTCTGAAAATTTCATATCCGGCGACCAGCGTGCGCATGTAATAGCCGCCGATATAGATCGTGGGGAAAGTGCGCTTCTCCTTCACGATGTAGTCGCAGAGGCTCTTCAGCGCCTGGCGGCTGGCAGCACAGCCGGCTTGCGTGCAGAAGGGGCTCTCCGTCTCTGCCGCTCGAACGGGCAGCGAGGCGAGCAGGAGGCAAAGCAGCGCGGCAGCGGAGAACAGTCGTCGGGAACGAGTCATCTTTTGATCTTCCGATCCTGATTCGGGTCTGAGCAGCGTTCGGAAAAGTTTCTCACGTTTTGAGAAAATGTGGCAACGGGGTGTTCAACCTGGCTACCACCCGGGAGACCTTCGGTCGGTTTCTCAAAGCCCTGGCCCACCTTCGCTACCACAGGGTTCCTGCAGCGGCGCTACCGGGACCGGAAGTCCTTGATACCGGGAAACGTTTCAGCTACTCTCGGGATGGGTCAGTGCCTTTTGATGGTCTGGAGACGATGAAAAACAGGGAAGGTCAGCGAGCAAGGGTCGGGCTTCGGGAGGTTGCAGCGGCTGCCGGAGTCAGCCTCGCCACCGTCTCCCGGGTTCTGAACGGGAACAGCCGCGTCGATCCCGGCATTCAGAAATCGGTGCTGGACGCGGCGGCGAAGCTCGAAATCGACCTCTCGCAGAGAAACAAGACCAAGGCCATTGCGTTTCTGCAGTGCAATCGCACCATGCTCCATGCCTTCCATTCCCGAATCCTCGTGGGCGCCGAGCAGTGCTGCGCGGCGCACGGCTGGGACATGGTATTTCTCAGCTTCAACTATTCGCCCCACGTGCCCTGGAAGGATCTCCATCTGCCCAGAGTGGTGCAGCGGCACGATGTGGTGCGCGCCGTGATTCTGGCCGGCACGAATTCCATGAACCTGATCCACCTGCTGGAGCACAAGGCAATCACCTTCGTGGTGCTGGGCAACAACGTCATCGACGAGCCGCAGAACCTGCGCCACGATGTGGTCTTTTCCGACGATGTTCAGGGTAGCTCCGATATCACCCGGCACCTGATCCGGCTCGGACACCGGCACATCGGCTTCGTCGGCAATACGCGCCTGCCCTGGTTCTCACGTTGTTACGCTGGCTACTGCCGTGCCATGGAAGAAGCCGGCCTGCGTCCGCGCAGCAGCAATATCAGCTCCGAAGACGACGCTGAGATCGGATACCTCGGCACCAAGTCGCTGCTCTCCGCCGGCGAGCCTCTGACGGCGATCTTCTCGGGCAACGACCCCAGCGCCCATGGCGTCTATAAGGCGCTGCGCGACAGCGGCCTCCGCGTCCCCGACGATATCAGCGTTGCCGGCTGCAACGACACCGTGGGGTCGTGGCTCTATCCGGGGCTTACCACGATCCGCGAGTTTCCTGAGCAGCTGGGAACAAACCTGGCTGAAGTGCTTCTGAACCGCATCGCCAATCCGCGGCTCAGCCCGCAGCGCATCACCATCCCCACCGAGCTGGTCAAACGCGAGTCGTGCCGGGCGATCTCCGCGCCGACCGGCGAGGACCTTCCCGCCGTCGCAGCTTCGGCATCCCGATAATCCATCTGGAACGCGTGCGTGAACCCCATGGCATCCTGCATTTGTATCGCGATGAGAAACGTTACACATAAAACGTGAGAGTTTTCTATTGACAATCGTGATTTTACACAATAACAATATCCGCCTATGAGGGAAGTATGAATTGACGCAGTCTCTCGGCTTCCTGGCGGGCACTCCTGAACGGTTCGCCCTGCGGGAACTCGCTGAGGTCGGCTTCGCAAGCGTATGCGTTCCTCGCAGGGCGGCCCATCCCCAGATCTGCTGCCCCCGTTTCGCGGCCCCGGAACAAAGTCTCCGAAGAAAGGTAATTCCAATGAGTCGATACAAACTGCTGCTGGTGGCCTTTTTAGTTTTTCTGGCTGGAGCGCCATTTTCGTCGCAGGCATTCGGGCAGGCGGTAACGGCGACCCTGGTGGGCACCGTCAACGACAGTGCGGGGCGGCCGATCCAGAACGCCCAGGTCAGCATCACCGAACAACAAACCGGCATTGGCCACAAGCAGATCACCAACGCCAGCGGTAACTACGTCTTCACGCTTCTGCCTCCCGGCATCTATTCCGTTTCTGTCGCCGCCCATGGTTTCGAAACGAAGGTGATCCAGGGCGTCAACGTGCCGGTGAACACCACGGCGCGCGTCGATTGCGCGCTCAATCCGGGCGCGGTTTCGCAAACCGTCACCGTCACCGATCGTGCCCCGCTGCTGCAGACCGATCGCGCCGACGTCAGCGCCCAGATCAGCTCTGTCCAGGTCGAGGACCTGCCCAATGGCTCGACGCGCAATTTCCAGACCCTCGAATCGCTTGTCCCCGGCGTTAGCCTCCCCGTCTACGATCAGTCCACCTTCTTCAACGCCCAGAACTCCCAGGCCCTTCAGGTCAACGGACAGGGCCCCATGTCCGACAACCTCCAGATCGAGGGAATTGACGACAACGAGTTCAGCGGCGCCCTCCAGGTCTACATTCCCCCGGCGGCGGCCATCCAGACCGTCGACGTGGAAACGAGCAATTATGCGCCGGAATTTGGCCGTTCCACGGGGGCCGTAACCAACGTCATCCTCAAATCGGGAACCAACGCCATCCATGGCTCGGCCTATGAGTACAACCAGGTCAGCGCGCTGGAGGCCCGCAGCTACTTCAATACCACCGGCAAGTTTCCGCGCTATACCTACAACTACGCCGGTGGCACGCTGGGCGGTCCGATCGTCAGGAATCACAGCTTCTTCTTCGTCGACTTTCTGCGCACCTCGAACTTCAGCGGATCCTATGAGCTGCTGACGCTGCCGACGGCGGCTTTCCGCACCGGCGATCTCTCTGCCAGCCCGACGAAAATCTACAACCCGAATACCGGCAATCCGAACGGCACCGGCAGGCAGCAATTCGTGACCGGCGGCGTCCCCAATGTCATTCCTTCCGGCAGCATCAGTTCCATCGCGCAGAAGATTCTCGCGCTGGTACCGCTGCCCAATATCCCCGGCGCCGGCGCGACGAACAACTTCCAGCAGAATCTCGATTACAGCCAGGTTTCGGATCAACTGGACGCCAAGTTCGACCAGACGCTCGGAGCCAACGATCACCTGGCTTATCGCTACAGCTGGCAACAGGTCAGTACCTACCAACAGCCATCGTTCGGGCTTGCGGGCGGCCCCGAAGACTTTGAGGGCACCGGCGCCGAAAACATCTACAACACCGCCGGTGAATATACCCACGTCTTCTCTCCCACATTCCTTACCGAACTGCGCGTAGGCGTCGATCACGACTCCAACTACACCTACCCCTCCGACTACGGCAGCAACGCTTCCGCCCAACTCGGAATTCCAGGAGTCAATGTAAGTCCGTTCACCAGCGGCATGACCACCATCGGCATCTCGGATTATTCCTCCCCTCTGGTTGGCTACAGCCCATACGAGCCGTGGATACGAGCGGAAACCAACATCGATGTGGTGAATAACTGGACCAAACTTGCCGGCAATCACACCGTAAAGCTCGGTTTTGAAATGCGCGGCAACCGGCAGGATCTCGTCCAGACATCGGCAGACAGTCCACGCGGCACCTTTGACTACGGCACCGGCCAGACCGCCCTCAACGCCCCGGATTCGCCGACCAGCTATGCCAATGCCTTCGCAAGCTTCCTCCTCGATGTTCCCAGCGCGGTGAACCGCCAGGACAATATCGGCGATGAATCGTGGCGCGAGCAGCTCTACTTCGGATTTGCTCAGGACACCTGGGAAGTCACGCACCGGCTGACTCTCACCTACGGAATGCGCGTCGGCGTGATTCCGGCCGCGACGCCCAAGAACGCGGGAGGATTCTCGCAATATGATCCCGCCGATAACAGCCTGGAAGTGGCCGGCGATGGAAACATACCCCTGAATCTGGGCGTTGGCGTCCACGTTGACCCCGAACCGCGCTTCGGATTCGCCTATCGGGCCACTCCCCTCACCGTCGTGCGCGGCGGCTTCGGGATCAGCCACACCCCCTGGCAGGGCCTCGGCTACGCCTATAACTACCCGGTGCAGACGAATGTCACCTTCAGTCCTCTCAACTCTTATGGTCCGGCGCTCAACGATTCGGGCCAGCCGGAGTCGCTGGCGCTGGGCTTTCCGCCGGCAACCGTAGTCCCCATTCCATCGGATGGCGTTCTGTCCAACGCGGCCGTCAACTCGTCGTGGAATGTCGTGAACACGAAATATAAAGATCCCTATGTCATGTCCTGGAACTTCACCGTCGAGCAGAACCTGGGGAAACAGTGGGTTGTAACTGCAGCCTATCTGGGGAACGTCGGCCGCCAGATCCCGGCCAGCTATAACCTGAATGCCGGCCTCATCCCCGGAGCGGGAGCCGCGGGGCAGCCGGAATATGCGACCTATCACCGCACCGCTGCCACGGATCTGCTGGGCTACGGCACGAGTTCGAATTACAATGCTCTGCAGGCCCGCCTGGATCGCAGATTTCTGAATGGGCTCGAGTGGAACTCCTCCTTCGCGTGGCAAAAGGCCATGGGATGGGTGTCGAACTCGGTATCCGACGGCGGCATCGGTTACTACATCGATCTCTCCCGTAACTACGCGCCCGCCAGTTACACCAGCAAGCTCACCTTTGCCCAGAGTATCGTCTATGACTTCCCGTTTGGGCCGGGACGAGCGTTTCTTCAGAACGGCTGGGTCAGCAAGGCCGCAGGCGGGTGGAAGATCGCGGGCATCGTCCACGTTCAGACGGGAACTCCGCTGACTTTTCTTGCCGACGCCAACCAGCTTAACGCGCCCGGGTCCAGCCAGCTGGCCGACCAGGTTGCGCCCTTCAAAAAGCTCTACGGGATCGGCACCGGGCACCCCTGGTTCGATACCTCGTCGTTTACGCAGCCTGTGGGACCGGTGCTCGGCAACAGCGGGGTAAATATCTACAGCGGCCCTGGTCTCTTCACCTTTGACTCATCCTTGTTCAGGACGATCCCCATCCGCGAATCTGTAGCGCTGGAGTTGCGAATGGATGCCTTCAATGCGCTGAACCATCCCGTATTTGGTAACCCAACCACAAGCCTGACCAGCGCCAGTTATGGTTATGTTACAGGTACGGCGGGAACGGGAGTGAACGGGACCGCGGGTGCGCCCCGTGCGCTGCAGTTTGCCGGAACGATTATCTTCTGACCCCGGCTTAACCGGCGGGGCCGGAGGTCTGCGGAAACTGGAGGGCCCGCCACGGCGGGCTCTCCTCGGAACTCGGCATGGATGAGATTGACGAGGGTGACTGACAACGCCACGGAATCCTGAAAGCACGATGCTACAGCCCACGACACGCACGACTCGAAAACACGACTGAGGGATGGAATGGCCGGGCCGGGCAACCTTCTCTCGTGGATTTTCTGCAGCGACCCGCCAGATTGATACAAAGGCAGCCATGGCAATGGGCTAAATTCGTGTAGGCTGCGAATCCAGTGCCGCGACAACCGGTTTATCAAGCGCGTGCACAATCGTCGCGTTCGCATCGACAAGCTTGTGCCGTTACAGATGGAGATATGGACAAAGGTAATTTCCAAGTGGATAACCTGCGCGTGGAAGTTTACGCCGATGCGCACGACGCCGGACGGGCAGCCGCACACGCGACCGCTCAGGCGATGCGCGAACTGGTTGCTCAGCGGGGAAGCGCGGCGGTGCTGTTTGCGACCGGGGCATCCCAGCTCGACACCCTGGCGGCCATCGCGAAAGAACACGATATTCCGTGGCGCAGCATCGACGGCTTTCATCTGGATGAATACCTGGGGCTGCCGGCGGAGCACCCTGCCTCCTTCCGGCATTACCTTCGCGAGCATCTGACGAGGCGTATCCGGATGCGGAGCTTCCTCGAAATCGATGGCCAGGCCGGCGACCCGGAGGATGTTTGCCGCCGCTACGCGGAATCGCTGCGCGAGGCCGATCCTCAGCTGTGCCTGCTGGGCATCGGCGAGAACGGGCACCTGGCGTTCAACGATCCGGACGAAGCGGACTTCGGAGACGCGCAGGCTGTGAAAGTCGTGGCCCTGGACGAAGCGTGCCGGCTGCAGCAGGTGGCGGAAGGCTGGTTCGGAACCCTCGAGGAGGTGCCGGATCGCGCCATCACCCTCACGATTCCGACCATCATTCGCGTGCCGCGGCTGATTGTCTCGGTGCCGGGAATACGCAAGGCCGAGATTATCCATCGGACGCTGCACGAGCCGATCTCCCCGCACTGTCCCGCGACCATTCTTCGCACCCACCCCAACGCGACTTTGTATCTCGATCGCGATTCGGCATCGGAACTGACCGCATCGACAGAATTGCGGGCCAGGGCATGATGCCGGCCGGCCAGGATCGAGGATGACTCTCCCCGCTTCCACGCTCGGCTCCGGGGTCGGATGCGCGATCGCCGCCGGGATCATGTGCGGAATTTTCGCGCTGCCCATGAAATATCTGGGCCGCTGGCAGTGGGAGAACGTGTGGGCGATCTTTATCCTCGTATCCTGCGTTCTGATGCCGCTGGGCTTCGCGTGGGGAACAGTGCCGCACCTCCTCGAGGTGCTGGCCGCGGCTCCGGCGCATGCGATCGTCGCCGCCTGCACCCTCGGTTTCGCATGGGGCTTCGGCGCGATCATGTTTGGCCAGGGAGTCAGCGCCGTAGGCATCGCCATGAGCAATACCCTGGTGCTCGCCATCAGCGCGTCGCTGGGCTCCTTTCTTCCCATGCTCCTGCTTGCTCCCGAGCGGCTGCACCGGCCGCAGGGGCACGCCGTGGTGGCCGGGACCCTGATCGGAATCGCCGGCATTGTCTGCTGCGGATATGCGGGGGCGATACGCGAGCGCAGCCAGAAGAGCGAAGCCGGCGCTCTGCGCGGCGCCATGGTGGGCAAGGCGCGCACCTTTTCCGCGGGACTGCTGCTCTGCGTTGGAGCCGGGTTGCTCTCCGCGGTGCTCAACATCGGATACAGCGCCGCGCAGCCCATCCTGCACGCCGCGATTCGCTTCGGCTCCAGTTCCTTTGCCGGCTCCAACGCCATCTGGCTGCTGATGCTCACCTGCGGCGCGATTCCCAATCTCCTCTTCTGCGGCTGGCTGATGGCGAAGAATGGAAGCTGGTCAAACTATCTGCAGCCGGCAGCCGGGCGCTTATATGGCCTCACGATTCTGATGGGGATGCTGTGGGGCGGAGACATTTTTCTTTATGGCTTTGCTTCTCCGAAAATCGGCAGGCTCGGCCCGGCGATTGGATGGCCCCTGAAACTGATTGCCGGTCTGATTGCGGCCAATGCCGCTGGATATCTCACCGGCGAGTGGAGGCTCACGCCGTCGCGGGCGCGCCGATGGATGGCCGCGGGCCTGGCCGTGATGCTGGCCGCGATCGTTGTGCTCGGATGGTCGAGCACGCTGGCGTGAAGAGCGACGAGCCGCCGAGGGCGCTGAGCTTGCAGCGCTCCCCCTCCGCGGCGACGGACGGGTTTCTTTATCCATGAAACGACGCGAATGCCTCAGGTTGATCGCAGCTGCGAGCGCCGCCTCGCTGGCGCCACGGAGCGGAGGAGAAACCGCTCCCGATGCATCATCGCATCGCACCTCCGGCTTCGGCGTGTCCGCGGTATCGCTGGGTCCGGCGGGCCGAGCGCACGCCGTTCACTTCACGCGTTTCCTGCGCGCCGGCGGATTCTCCGAAGTGACGCCCACCCAGGCCAGCCTGTGGTGGGACACCGAGTTTTTGCATGCGGAGTTCGTGAACGCGGAGCCGGACCCGCTCAATCGCGGAAACCCCGGCCTCGATGGTCCCATCGAGTATCCTGGCTACGGTCGCTTTGATCTGAAATCCTGGCCGGACGCCGTATTCGTTCAGTGCCGTCCCGACTGGAAGCGTCCGGAGGTGACCGTCTTTGCGGTTGACTCCGGCGGACGCTGCAATCGCCCGGACCTTCGCTGCGATGTGGCCCGCCAGGACGAGCAATGGACCGCGCACTTCCAAATTCCCTGGCCGCTTGCCGGCGGCTGGCCGGGTGCCTCGGCGTTCGGCGTGAATCTCGTGCGATCCCGAGGGCAATCTTCCGAGGTGCTCAGCCCGGCGATGCTCGATCAGACGCTCACCCTGCCGCCGGATCTGCTGATCTCCGCGCACATCGGAGACCGCCCAGGCGTCTGGTCCGGAGAGGACTTCCTCACCACGCTGCCCGGCGGCACGCAGCGCTGGCAGTTGCCGGACCATCTCATCAGGCCCGGCGACGAAGAACTCCACTGGTTCTGGCGCAGTCTGCAGGAATTGAACCGGCCCACATCTCCGCAGAACCTGCATGAGCGTGTGCGGCTGGCGCAGCGGATGTACGACACGCTGGTGCTCGAAGGATTCAGCTTTCA
The DNA here is from genome assembly GCA_035505395.1 of Acidobacteriaceae bacterium. GTDB lineage: Bacteria > Acidobacteriota > Terriglobia > Terriglobales > Acidobacteriaceae > Palsa-343. The sequence goes on along the minus strand of DATJQW010000054.1, from coordinate 5,274 downwards.
TACCGATGGCGCCAACTGGCCGGTGGGGCCCGGCGAATTTTACCCGCCCGGGGCCAGAATCGCGGTCAACGAAGCGCTTTGCCAGGGCGATCGTCGCCGTGCCTGCGCGGTGGTTGACATCCTGCTGCAGCAGCTCAGCCGCGCCTCGTCGCGATGGTTTGCCGATGGCTCGCCCGGGAACATCCGCAGCGCGCAGTGGACCTCTGTCACGGCGTTGGAACACCCACAACGCGACGGAAACGAGATACGAATCGACGCGCGGGCAGGGAAGCATCGTCTTTCTCTTTGGCTGTCCTACTGTGCCGGGGCCGTACGCCTGCGCAACGAAAACCCGGGATTCTTTCAGCCGCAACAGAACGAAGCTGTCACCATTGCGGACGACGAGATCGTCGCCGGCGGCCTGCGCGTGCGCATTGAGCTACATCCGTGGCGCATCGCCGTGCTCGACACGGCGGGAAAGGAGCGCTGGAGCGTCGGGCGTGGCGGCCTGTCGTTTCGTTTTGCGCCGAATGGCGAAATCATCGCGGTCGATCTGCGCGGCGCGCTTACGCCAACGGAGAACATGTACGGCTTCGGCGAGCGCTTCAACTCGCTCGGCCAGCGCCGCAGCGTGGTCACGCTCTGGGATGTGGACTGCTGGGACGGCAATATTCACGGTCAGCTGAATCAGGCGTACAAGAACATTCCGCTGCTGCACAGCACCGCCGGCTACAGTCTCTTCTGGAACACGAGTTACCGCATGCGCGTCGACATCGGGAACGCGAACGCGGACCGCTATCGCATCACCGCCTTCGGCAACATCCTCGATCTGTATCTGTGGCCCACAGAGCCGCAACGCGCCCTGCAGTCGTACCTGGGGCTCACCGGTACGCCGATTCTGCCGCCGCGGTGGGCCTTTGAGCCATGGATGGGCGGCGGCGGACGCCGCTGGGCCAATGGCCCATTGCACAACCCGGTTCGCCAGGAGCTGTACGCGGTCCATCGCTTCCGCGAACTCGGCATCCCTCATTCGGCGCTCTACGCCGAAGCCGGCAACGGCGACGCTGCCCTTTATGCTGGACTGCAAGGCACAGATCTGCACGTCCTCGCATGGGCGTGGGCCAGCATGGATATCGCGCGGATCCTGGAGCTGCTTCCTGGCGTCGTCCGCAGCCAGTTACCCGTGCTGCGCCACGCCAACGGTGAGGTTGCCTTCAGGAGCGGCCAGAACGCCATCGTCGATTACACCCATCCTCTGGCAGCGGAACTTCTCTCCCGCTTCTGGGAGCCGCGCTTCAAGCTGGGGGTCGCCGGCAGCATGGTCGATTTCGGCGATATGGTTCCCGACGACGCGGTGTTCTACAACGGCAAACGCGGCGCCGAGATGCATAACTTCTATGCCGCTTGTTATCACGCAACCTATGCGCGCGTGTTCCGGGAGAAGCGCGGCGATAACTATGTGCAGATAGCTCGCTCAGCGTGCGCAGGCGACCAGAAATCCATCTGTTACTTCGCGGGAGACCACCAGGCCAATTTCTTTGGCATGCGGGCGGCCCTGCGCGGAGGCCTGAATGCCGCTGCCTGCGGGCTTTCCAACTGGGGTGCGGATGCGGGCGGTTATGCAGGCTGGCCCGATCCCGAGGTGTATATCCGCTGGACTGAGTGGGCGACCTTCTGTCCTCTGATGCGCTTTCACGGCACCACCCCGCGCGAACCATGGGAATACGGCGAGCAAGCCGTTGCCATCTATAAGAAACACGCGTGGCTGCGGGAAAATCTGCTGTCCTACATTGAGCTTTGCGCACAGCAGGCGCATGCCGAGGGATCTGCGCTGATGCGGCCGATGCCTCTGGCCTTTCCCGGAATTCCGGCGCTGGCCAACTGCGACAACCAGTATCTGTTCGGCCCCGATCTCCTCATTGCTCCGGTCCTCGAGCGGGGCAATTCGCGCAGCGTCAGTCTACCCTCGGGCACCTGGACCGATTTCTGGACGGGGCGCTCCTGGAGCGGACCGAAAGTCATCGAGGCAGATACGCCCCTCGATCGCATTGGCGTATTTCTACGCGCAGGAGCGTGTGTGCCTCTTGAAGTCGCGCCCTCGCTGATTCCCGGCGACAGCATGTCCGGCGGCCGAGTGAGGGTGATCCTGGCCACGCGTCCTGATTCCCGCCAGCCGGCTGGTATGCCCGCCAACGGGGCTGAATACCTTCTGCTGTATGGAATCGGAACGAGGCAGATTCTCAAAATCGATCCCCACAGCCAGTTCATCACTATACCCGGAAGGGCCGGCGACAGCTGAGGTCCGGGTTTCGGTCCGCCATCGGCAACGTGTTGCAGAGTCTTTCTACGTGGGAGCCATCATGGATCGCAGAGCATTTCTGAAGTCAGCAGGTGCGGCTGCCGCTGCCAGTCCACTTCTCGCCGGCAATCTTGCCGCCTCCGCAGAGCGAGCCGCAGCCGAGCAGCCAGAACCGAACACCGACGCCATTCTCGCAGGCCCCACCGGCGATGCGTTGATAGAAACACCGCACATCACCCTCACCGGAACGTGGAAGTTTCAGCTGGACCCTGCCGGGCTGGGAGTCACGAACCGGTGGTTCGACACGCAGATCGGCCCAGACACCATCTATCTCCCCGGCAGCACCGATCAGGCCGGTTATGGCGATAAGACCTGCGGTCCGGCCAAAGGCCATCTCTCCAGGCCCTATGAGTACACGGGCCCCGCATGGTATCAGACGCAATTTACGCTGCCGGAGAAGTGGCGTGGGCGCAACATTGCTCTCTATATGGAGCGGTGCCACTGGCAAACGTCCGTTTGGCTCGACGGCCGGAGTTACGGTGACCAAAACAGCCTGAGCGTCCCGCATATCTACGATTTCGGATCTCAGCTTGAGCCCGGTGTACACACGCTGACTCTCTGCGTCGACAATACGATCCGAATCAATATCGGCGCGACCGCCCACGCCATCACCGAACAGACGCAGACGGATTGGAACGGAATTATCGGGAAGATCCAGCTGCGCGCGACTCCTGCGGTGTGGATCGAACGAGTCCGCGCCTTCCCCGATATTCAGAATCAGCAGGTCAGGCTGGAGCTCACGCTGCATAACTCCACTAACTCGACGGCGTCGGGAGTGCTGCGCGCGGTGCTGCGGGAAAGGGAAGCGGACGCCACCCTCAGCGTTCCGGCCTTTACCGGTGAAACTACGCTGACCATGCTGCTGCCCATGGCAGAAGCCGCCGGCCTATGGGACGATCTTGCTCCAAATCTCTTCACCGTCGATCTGTATCTTCGCTGCGGTGCCGCCGGAGCAGACTACGAACACAGTCGAAGTCTGCGCCTCGGCATGCGGGAGATCTCCGCCGGCGGTCGTCAATTTCTGCTGAACGGCCGGCCGGTCTTTCTCCGCGGAACCGTGGAGAACGCCGTCTTCCCGCTCACCGCCTGGCCCGCCATGGAAGAAGACCAGTGGCGCCGCATCTTCCGCGTCATCCGCAGTTATGGAATGAACCATCTGCGCTTTCACTCTTATTGTCCTCCCGAGGCAGCTTTTGTGGCCGCCGACGAGGCGGGCGTCCTGCTGCATGTCGAGCTCCCCGTCTTCTCGCATCACGTCGGCACGACGCCTGGCCTCGAAGACTTCATGCGTCAGGAAGCACACCGGATCCTCGACACTTACGGCAATCACCCATCCTTCGCGCTCCTCTGCATGGGCAATGAACTCAGGGCCGACTTCGCTTTTCTCGATCAGCTGGTGGCCGAGCTGAAGCAGGCCGACGACCGCAGGCTCTACACTTACTCCACAAATAACGGCCGCCCGTCGCCCGGTCCCACCTCGCAATACTGGGTGACCGAAGAAACTCCTGAAGGGCGCCTGCGTATCGACCGAACCCGATTTGGCGCGACTCCCGGCGGTACGGACTATGACTTCTCTCACGCGATTGCTCCGTACCAGCTTCCGGTTGTTGCGCATGAGTTAGGCCAGTGGGCCGTGTACCCGAGTTACGACGAACTTAGTAAGTACACCGGCGTGCTCAAGCCGAGAAACCTCGAAGTCTTCCGCTCTGAGTTATCGGCGCGCGGCATGGGTGACCAGGCGGAGATATTTCAGCAGGCGTCGGGGCGATTTTCTGCCGAGGTCTACAAGGAAGATATCGAATCGGCGATCCGGACGCCTGGTCTGGGCGGCTTTCAGCTCCTGGAGCTTACCGACTATCCCGGCCAACAAGAAGCCCTCGTCGGCATGCTCGACTGCTTCTGGGATTCCAAAAGTCTGGTCACGCCGGAGGCGTTTCGGCGCTTCTGCGGCGATACCGTTCCCCTGCTGCGCTTCCCAAAGTTCGTCTGGCAATCGCATGAGACGTTTCGCGCCACAGCGGAGGTCGTTCATTACGGAAAGGGAGACATCCTGCGGCCCGCCATCGAGTGGTCGCTTCGCGACGACCAAGGGCGCACACTGCGCGCCGGCAAGCTGCCGTGCCGCAAAATTTCTTCGGGAGGATTGACGCCGCTCGGATCCATCGAATTTCCGCTGTCCTTTGCGCACCAGGCCGTCCGCCTCACGTTCACCCTCGGAATCTCCGGCACCGCCATTGCCAACCGGTGGCAGATTTGGGTCTATCCCGCTTCGCTGCAGCTTCCTTCGCCCGGCAACGTCAGGCTGGCCACGGGCCTGGACGGAGCGCTCCTCCGGGATCTGCAACAGGGAGCTTCGGTGCTCCTTTCAGCGCCTCCCGGACAGAGCGGCAGAAACCTCCTGAAGATGCGTTTCCTGCCCGTGTTCTGGTCGTTCGGCATGTTTGCGAAGCAGCCTGGAACGATGGGCATTCTCTGCGATCCACAGCACCCGGCTCTGGCTTGCTTCCCGACGGACCTGCACAGCAACTGGCAATGGTGGGAGCTGACCGAGGGCACGAACGCATTCATCCTGAACGACGCGCCCGCGGGATGGCGGCCTCTCATCCAAGTCATCGACGACTTCCATCGCAACGACCGTCTGGGCATGGTCATCGAAGCGCGGGTTGGGCGCGGCAGGCTCCTGGCCACGTCGCTTTGCCTCACAGCTGATCTGGACAGCAAGCCCGTCACGCGCCAGCTGCTGTATTCGCTCCTGCAATACGTTTCGGGAGAAGCCTTCCAGCCGCGAATGACTCTGGCGCCGCCAACGATCGAGCGGCTGCTCAGCAACGAGGGCTGACGCGCAGGCAAGGCGTCGCCGCCCGCAAAATTTGTGAATGAATGTTTCGCCGATTGACCCCTTGCGCTACGATTCGCGCTGGGATGGTGAATCGCGC
>DATJQW010000053.1:0-48883 GCA_035505395.1 Acidobacteriaceae bacterium | reverse complement strand
CAGGTGCGCCGCTTCGCCCAGAGCGTGGGCCGCGACGAGAAGACCGATGCCATCGACGCCGGACTGATCGCCTGGTATGCTCAGGTCCGATGCTGCCCCTCCACCGCTGCCCCGGCCCCCGACCAGCAGCATCGCCGCGCTGAGCGAGGCAAAGCCGAGTCGAACGGCTCTGCCCGGTTTTGGCAGGTGTGGGAAAGCACGCCCCCCAACCCGCATCGCGAAGCGGCCGGCCCTGCTAACCGCTTTTTTCCCAACCGCTTCTTCGCTAACCGTTTTTTCGCTAACCGCTTTTTCGCGAATCGTTTTTTCGCTAACCGCTCCCGCTCTCCCCCATCCCCCCGCCGTCCGCGCCTCTGCCCCCGTTGGGGGATTCCTGTTGTAACCCCCACCGCTCTACTCTTCCAGGCATGGCGCGGTTGTCCGAAACCAACCAGATCGACCTCCGGCGGGGTACTTCTCCGTGTCTAACCCGGCACGAGCCAATGGCCGTCATCATTCGCAAAGACGGCACACGCAGAGAAGTCCCCTTCGCCATCCCTCGGAAGCGGATTTATTCGTCGCCTTAAATTTCGAAGCCGGCCGTTACGCCGGCCAGCCCGGGAGGCTATCATGACCCCTTCAGATCCCACCGCCGAGGAACTCGCCGAGGCCCGTCAACGCATACATGCTACTCTCTACGACCCGTCGGAAACGTTGCCCGCGCGCATGGAGGAATTCCGCCGCGTGCTCCGCGAGTCGCAGCGCTGCGCTGCCCGCCCTGCCACCAACTCGAATTCGCTCACCGACAGCTTCTGATCCGGCGCTTATGCGAACCATCCCGCGCTGACCCGGTGCCTCGCTAACCCGTTCCTCCGCCGCTCTTCAGCAGGCAGGCCGCCACTCCCGCCGCCGCGCACGCTACTGCCAGATACGCTGCCGGAGCCATCGCGCTCCCGGTTCCGCGAATCAGCGCCACCGCGAGCATCGGCGCCGTGCCGCCAGCCACCCCAATCCCCACGTTCAGCACCAGCGCATGCGCGCTCACCCGATACTCCCGCGGAAACTGCTCGGACAACATCGCCGGCGCCGTCCCCATCACCACCGCCAGCAATCCGGCCAGCGCTAGTTGTGCCGTCCACAAACCCGGATCGCCTATCCGCAGCACGCCCCCAAACAGCGCCCACGCCAGCCCCGCCTGCGCGAAGAATGCCAGCGCCAGCACCCACCCCCGGCCCATCCACCGATCTGAAAACCATCCCGCCAGCGGCACCACCGCCAGCGCCAGCGCCTGCCCTGCCGTATTGGCCTTGAGCGCCGCGCTCTCGCTCAGGTGCGCGAACTCATGCGCGAATCCCGGCAGAAACACCATCGTCAGGTAATTCGAAATCCCGTACCCGCAGGTGAACACCAGCGCCAGCGCCATCGTCTTCGGAGATTCCACCACCGCCCGCCACGCCGGCCACCGCTCGCGCAGCGTCTCGGCGCGTCTGCGCGGCTCATTCCGTTCTGCGTCCTCCGGTTCCTCCGGCAGATGGCGCCGCAGCACGAACGCGGCCATCGCCAGCACGCCCCCAAAGAGAAACGGCGCGCGCCACATCTCGCCGCCTTTCATCTCTGCCAGCGCCGCTGCACCCGCCGCCAGCAGCATGCCGATCGTCGCCCCCAGATTGGCCACGCTCCCGGCGAGCCCGCGCCGCTCCTCGGGCGCCGTCTCCACCAGATATGTCACCGACCCGACGAACTCCCCGCCCACCGAAAATCCCTGGAACATCCGCACCGCAATGAGCAGCAGCGGCGCCCCAATCCCGATCGCCGCGTACGTCGGCAGCAGCCCCAGCCCCACCGTCGCCCCGCCCATCAGGATCACCGACAGCACCAGTACAAACTTCCGCCCGCGCCGGTCCCCGACGCGCCCCAGCACCACCGCGCCCAGCGGCCGCATCGCAAACCCCACCGCAAACCCGCCATACGCGCCCAGGAGCGCCGCCAGCCGATCCTCAAACGGAAAGAACAGGCCCGCCAGCACCGGCGCCAGCAGCCCGTACAGGCCGAAGTCGTACCACTCCACGACGTTGCCGATCGCCCCCGCCAGCACCACCCGAACTGACCTCATAACTGGGACACCCTCGACCGCAACTGGTGTGCGGCCCGCGCCCGAAGGGGGTCGCAGGACGCCGATCCAAGTCGGCAACCCGGACAGGAGATCAGTTCCCGCGTGCGTTCGCTCATCGCTGCTCTGCTCCGGCCACGTTCAACGCTCCTGCACCGCGCAGCCTTCCTGTGAGTCTACAGACCCGACTCACCTCCGGAGTCGGTCTGCCTGGCATCGGCGCGCGCACGCTGCCGATCGCGCAGCGTTCGCTCTCTGCGCCGAGCAGCAGACCTCGAAAGCCGTTGACAAGCCCCGCGGGGTTGGCTACACTCCGCGAAATGCTACATTCGTTTCACATTGTCCCCGCACAGTGACACATCTGCGGCAGACAGTCCGTGGAGGAGGTCCCCCGGACACAGGCTGCCGGCTGGAACGATTCGGTCCAAAACAGAGATCGCCGCCCTGACGGCGGGAGGTAGACGGATGAAAAGGCTTCTGGCGTTGCTGATTACGGGCATCTCCCTGGCTGCCGGGGGAGGCCAGTTCCTCCAGGCACAGACAGCGAATACCGGCGCGATTTCCGGAATCGTCACCGATGCCGACGGAGCGCTTGTTGCCAACGCGCAGATTACTGCAACAAATGTGGCAACCGGGCAGACGATCTCTGCCGCAACCGGGGCGCGCGGAGTTTTCCAGATACTGCTGCTGATGCCGGGCACCTGGCGGGTGCAGGTAACGAAGAGCGGCTTCAGCACGGTGACCGTCCCCAATGTCGCCGTAAGGGTGACCGAGACAGCGACGGTCAATCTGAAATTGCAGGTCGGCACTGTTTCGCAGAATGTGGTGGTGAGTTCTGCCGCGCAGCAGCTCGATACCGAGGACGCACAACTGGGAACCGTGATCGACGAACGCATGATCAACAGCCTGCCTCTGGCCGCGCGCAATTATCTGCAGATCATCGGCCTCAATCCCGGCGTCTCGGCTGAGCTGACCGACGCCGGCGATCTGGGACGCGGTGCCAGCAGCCAGGCGGCGGCCGCCGGAGGATTCTCCTCGAATGGCGCCTCCACCATCGACAACAACTTCCAGATGAATGGCGTGCCCGTGAATGACAACCTCAGCGAAGGCGAGTTCTCGGGCGGCATTCCCATTCCCAATCCCGACACGCTTCAGGAATTCAAGGTAGTCACCACGCCCTACGACGCCTCCAACGGACGCGACGGCGGATCCAACGTCGATGTGATCACGAAGACCGGCTCGAACGCTTTTCATGGTTCGCTGTTCGAATATTTCCGCAACGACGACATGAACGCCAACACCTGGTTCCTGAACTACAACAATCAGCCGCGCGCGGTCCTCAAGCAGAATCAGTTCGGCGGGACTGTGGGCGGGCACCTCGTCCGCGACAAGGCCTTCTTCTTCGGCTCCTACCAGGGGACAAGACAGCGTAACGGGCTGGACTCCAACTGCGAGGTGACCACGCTGCTGCCGCCGCTGACCAATGACCGCAGCGCGGGATCTCTGGGCGCGCTCTTTGCCGGGCAGCGCGGCGAAATTCAGGATCTCCTTGGCGGCGTGGGCCCGGCGATTGCCTCTGACGGATCGAACATTAACCCTGCAGCGCTGAAGCTGCTCCAGGCAAAATTGCCCAACGGTCAATACGTGATTCCGACTCCGCAAACCATCAACAGCAACGCTCCCACCTTCGACTCCGAAGGCAGCTCCACGTTCAGCCAGGCCTGCCCCTACACCGAAGATCAGTATATGGCGAATGGCGATTACGCCTTCAGCGCCAGCCACAGCCTGCAGCTCCGCTACTTCATGGCCAACAGCTCGGCTTCGCAGACGCTGGAGCCGCCGAATATGCCCGGAACCGCGGTACCCGGTTTCCCCTACAATAACGTTTCGAATTTCAAGAATGCGTCGATTACCGACACGCTGACGATTGCGCCGAGGATGGTGAATCAGGCGAACATCGGCTATAACCGCAACGTCGCCACCAACAGCCAGGGCGAGCAGTTCAGCTGGTCCGATATTGGCTCCTCGGTGCCGGCCTTTGTGAATGCGCTGCCCGGCATCGGTATTGCCAACATGGCGGTGGGCGGCGAGGGCCAGAACACCGTCTTTGTGCAAAACACCTTCCTCGCCTCCGATTCGCTGGCCTGGTCGCGCGGGCGCCACAGCCTGCGCTTTGGAGCGGACTTCACGCGCAACGACTCGAATTCTCCGTATTTCCAGTATTTCGGCGGCGCCTACTTCCTCACCTTTGCCGATTTTCTGCTGGGTCTCGATGCGAACGACAACGGCACCGCGGCGGCCGGCGTTCCCTACAGCAACGAATATCTCGATCTGGCTCTGCCCGGCGAGCTGAATCGCTACTACCGCTATTTCGACGCTTCCGGTTATGTGCAGGACGATTACAAAATCACGGCGCGCTTCACCGTGAACCTCGGGCTACGTTATGAGCACCTCGGCGACTTTACTGAGGCAAACGGACGCAACACGCAGGTCAACCTCGCCGCCGTAAGTCCCAATCCGCCGGCCGCGGGAACGCTGGATGGCTACGTAGTTCCCTCGAACTACGAGGGCACGCCCCCTGCGGGCGTAGCGAAGGACAGCAACAATCTCGGGATTGCCGGCGACGGCCAGAACGCCGTCGAACCGCGCATCGGTTTTGCCTGGCAGCTGCCGGGAACGGATCGGCTGGTGGTGCGCGGCGGCTGGGGCATGTACCGTAGCCGCAGCGGTATCGCCGGACTCTACCAGGGGATTTCGTCGCCGCCCTACTCTGCCATCGTTCTGGCGGAGGGAACCCAGAACGCGCCCGCAACTCTGCAGAATCCCATCTGGCAGCCGATCCCAACCTTCCCGCAGTGGACCGCGGCAGCGTACAGCCCCGCCACGGAGCAGTCCTTCCAGGGACTGGCGTACAACTTCCAACCGACGATCTCCGAGCACTACAGTCTCGATCTCCAGACCCAGTGGTTCCCGAGTTTCGTCAGCGACATCGCCTACGGCGGAGCGCGCTCGACAAAAATGATCGACGCAAATTACATCAATCAGGCCGCTCTCGCCAGCCCCAGCAACCCCATCCGCGGCCAGACCACGAACACTCTGGCGAATGTGCCGTTGCGGGTGCCCTATGAAGGATGGAACCCGGCCGGCCTGCTCTGGATCCAGTCCAACGGCGAGGCATGGTACAACTCGCTGCAGGCCAGCGCCGTCAAGCATTTCAGCCACGGCCTCCAGTTCCTGGCGGCCTATACCTGGGCGCGCGACCTGAGCGATGTGCCCGGCGCCGTGACCGGCGGCGGTTTCGGCGGCAACGTCTACGGCAACCAGCTCGACCTGCGCCAGCACTACGGCCCCGATCCGTTCATCCGGCAGAATCGCTTCGTACTCAGTTACGTCTACGTCATCCCGTCGGCGGTCAGCGCCACCTCGGCTCTGGGCAGGGTGGTCGACGGCTGGTCGCTCTCCGGAGTGACCACCGCCCAATCCGGTCACCTGCTCACGGCCGTCAACACAGCCCCGAACAATGCCTACGGCATCCCCAATGATCTGCAGGACTACGCGCCCGGTTGTCACGTGGCGAAGACCGGCTCAACCGAAGGCCGGCTCGATAATTACTTCAATGCGGGCTGCTTTCCCGCTCCCCCGGTCATCGGCGCCGACGGCGTTGCGACCCAGTTCGGCAACGCGCCGAGCGGCAATATCGAAGGGCCGGGGGAATTCGACAGCGATACGTCGCTGGGCAAGCAGTTCGCTGTAAAGTGGCCCAATGAGCAGGGCACGGTCAACTTCAAAGCGGATTTCTTCAACGTTTTCAACCACCCGATCTTCGGCGACCCCAACACCGACTTCGCGCCAGGCAGCGCGATCGGCGAAATCACACAGACGGCAAGCAATCCGCGTGTGGTCCAGCTCTCGCTGAAATACCAGTTCTGAAGACAGCTCGATCGAGGACAAGGAAAGACCGGTGGATTCAAAAGCAGAACGCGACGTTCGATTCCTGAAGCTGTACTGCGCATTCCTCACCCTCGCACTGCTCGGCTGCGCGGCGTGGATCGGCTGCCTCACCATGGCGCGGCGTCATCTCGGCCAGGTGGACGTGCAGCGCATCAACGTCCGCGAGCCCAACGGCAAGCTCGACCTGGTCATCTCGAATTCCGAGCTGATGCCGCCAGCCATCGTGGGCGGCCGTACCTTTCCCAACGGACGCCGCTCGCCGGGACTGCTTTTCTACAACGGCAAGGGCGATGAGGACGGCGGGCTCGCGTTCACCAGCCAGACGGCGGCGAACGGTACGTATCATGCCGACGGCCAGCTGATGTTCGATCAGTACAATCAGGACCAGTCGGTCGGCCTTGAGTACAACGACGAAAATGGGGTTCGCAGTTCCGGTCTGCATGTGTGGGATCGCGGCTCGACGCCGTTGAACCTGGTGATGAGCCGGCTCGATGGGCTTCAGGGCGCGGCGCGAACAGCCATGATCCATCAACTGAAAGATGCCGGCGAGCTGGGCACCACGCGCGTCTTTGTGGGCCGCATGCCCGACAGGAGCGCCGATGTCCTGCTCCTCGACGGCAAAGGACGGCCGCGGCTGACCATGAGCGTTGACGACTCCGGCGCCGCCCAGATTCGCTTCCTCGATGACAACGGCAAGATGGTTTACTCCCTGCCGCCAGGCCGCGCTCCAGCCCAGTGAGTTCCTCAGGAGAAACGATGTCCATTCGAACTTCGCCGACGCTGCTTGCGTCTATGGGCCTGCTGGCCGCGTGCGCGGCCGCCGGCACCGCGCAGACCGCTCCATTGCGGCCCATTACCGATCCTCAGTCCATCCGCTCGCTCGCGAACTCGTCGGCGCAGCCGCTGCCCATCGAGGATCTCCTCTTCAGCCGCACCATTCTCGATCCCGCCTGGTCGCCCGATGGCACACAGATCGTCTTCACCACGAACTTCACCGGGCGCCCCAACATCTGGAAGGTGAAGGCATCCGGCGGCTGGCCGATCCAGCTGGTGCAGGCCGAAGATCGCCAGCTCGGAGCCGCCTGGTCGCCCGACGGCAAATGGATCTTCTACCAGCAGGACACGGCCGGCAACGAGCTGTACCAGATCTACAAGGTGTCAGCAAACGGCGGCGAGCCCATCGATGTGACCAACCGCCCAAAAATTCGCTTCCTCAACTTCCATATCTCGCCGGAAGGAAACGTCATCGCCTCCGGATACAAGCCGGAAGAGGCCTCCTCCACCGATATCGCCGTGATCGACCTGGCTACCGGTGCAGTGCGCAATCTGACCCAGGAAAAGTCCTCCGATCGCTGGTGGCCAAACTGCCTGTGGAGCCCCGACGGGCGCACTATCTACGCCACCCGCGAATCCACCTCCCTCGACGATTCCACCGTCTACAGCATCGACGTCGCGACGGGCACCCTGACCGAACTGACGCCCCACTCAGGCAAGGCACTGATCTCCGTCAGCTCCGTCTCTCCCGATGGAAAGACGCTCCTCATCTCGTCGAACCGGCAGGGAGGCATCTCCAACGTCGCGCTTTTCGATCTGGCAACGAAGGAGATGCACTGGGTGACGCACTCGCTATGGGAAGCCGGCGCCGGCGATTTCTCGCCTGACAACCGGCACTTCACCTACGAAATCAATGCCGACGGACGCAGCGATGTCTACATCGCCGGGCGCGACGGCAGCTCCGAGAAGCTGGCGTTTCCTGAAGGCATCACGGGTCTGGCCGGGAATCCCACGGCGTACTCGCGCGACGGGCAGCATCTGCTGGTCGTTCATGAAGGATCCAATCACCCATCCGATCTCTGGGTGTATGACGTCGCCGCGCGGCATGCGCGCCAGATCTCCCGCTCGGCCATCGCCAGCCTGAATCCGGACAATCTGCCTGCTTCGCAGCTCATCCATTACAAAAGCTTCGACGGCCAGACCATCAGCGCCTTCCTGTGGATACCGTTCAATCTGAAGCGCGACGGCTCGAACCCCGCAGTCGTGCTGCCGCACGGCGGCCCCACCGACCAGAGGGTTGACAGCTTCAACACCACGGCGGCGGCGCTGGCGTCGCGCGGTTACATCTGCATCGCGCCCAACGTGCGCGGGTCCACCGGCTATGGCGCCGCGTTTCAGCACCTGAATTACCAGGATCTCGGCGGCGGCGACCTGCAGGACGAGGTCTACGCCACCAAATTTCTCATTGCCACCGGCTACGTGAATCCGAAGAAGATCGGCATCAACGGCGGCTCGTACGGCGGATTCATGACGCTGATGGCGCTGGGCCGGACGCCGCAGATCTGGGCAGCGGGCGTTGAGGAGTACGGCATCATGAACTGGATGACCATGGTGGAAAATTCAGAACCGTTTCTCCAGTCCTATGTGCGCTCGCTGCTCGGCGATCCCGTGAAAGATGCGGCAATTTACGACGCCGCCTCTCCGCTGACCTACCTGAAGAACGCGACGGCACCCCTGTTGGTTCTGCAGGGTGAGAACGACATCCGCGTACCGAAGGAAGAGGCCGAGCAGGCGGTAAGAATCTACCAGGAGAACGGCAAGATTGTGGAGGCGAAGATCTATCCGCGCGAAGGCCATGGCTTCGCTCGCCGCGAGGATCAGCTCGATGCCTTGCGCCGCGTGGTGGCGTGGTTCGATCGCTATCTCAAAGATGAGGGCAACGCGGGGTCTGCCGATGCTTCCCGCGTCCAGAGCTGGTAGAAGAACAGTCCCGACAGGATTACAGCCGCGCCGATCGTGGAGCGAACCGGGCGTGCGATCCAGAGGCTGATCGACAGCGAGAACGCGCCGATCACAAACAGGATCGGCGTGACGGGATAGCCCCACGCACGATACGGCCGCGCCAGGCCTGGTTCGAGCCTGCGGATTCGCATCATCGCCAGCACCGCTGTGGCGTAAAAGCCCCAGTTTGCGAACATCACCAGCGAGGTAAGGTCCTCGAACGATCCGCTCAGCACCAGAACCCCTGCGATCGCGCACTGCAGCAGCAGCGCATTTCCCGGCGTGCGAAAACGCGGATGCACAGCCGCGGCGCAGCGGAAAAAAACTCCGTCCCGCGCCATGGCGTAGTCGACGCGGGCGCCGCTCAGGATCGACGAATTCAGCGTAGCCAGCACCGCCACGGCCATGATGCCGGTGATCCACAGCGCCGCGCGGTGCCCGGCCACAATTTCGAAGATTTGTGAAGTAATCTCCCGCGAAGCCGCGACCCGGCTGTACGGCATGGCCCAGAAGCACGCGAAATTGAAGAGCAGAAAGACGGCGATGACAAACAGGACGCCGCGAATGATCACCCGCGGAAAATTCGCCTGCGGATTCTCGACTTCCGACCCGACCAAGTTCAGGTCGTTCCAGCCGTCATAAGCCCAGGCCGCCGCCGCCATCGCGGTCAGGAAACCTTCCAGCGTGGTCCAGTTTGCGGCGCCCGGCCACAGCGGCTGCACATTGGTGCGCAGATGCGGGTGACGCAGCAGCAGAAACACCGATCCCAGCACGGCCAGCAGCGCGCCGACCTTGATCGCCGTCAGCAGCACCTGCACGCGTCCGCCAACACGCACGCCCAGATAGTTGACGCCGGTAATCATGACCAGCGCAGCCAGGGCCCACAGCTGCCCCTGGGAAACTGCCAGCGGCCCCGCGCCCCACGGCAGGCGCACCAGGAACAGAGGCTTTGCGAGCGAGGGCAGAAAGAACTCCACGAACCGCAGGAAGCCCGCGGCGATGGCCGCAACCGATGCCGGCCGAGCCACGGTGGAGTGCGTCCAGCCAAAGAGGAATCCGGTCCTGGGTCCGAATCCGCGGCGCAGGTAGGCGTATTCCCCGCCCGCTTCCGGGATCGCCGCGCCCAGCTCCGCGTAGCACAGGCCGCCGAACAGCGACAGAATTCCGGCGGCCAGCCAGGCCGCGGCCATCACCGCAAACGATCCTGCGTCCTGCGCGACCTCGCCTGGCTTAAGAAAAATGCCGGTACCGACCATCGTTCCCAGGACGATAGCGGCCGCCGCCGACGGTCCCAGCGCGCGCTCCAGCCCGGCGCGCTCCCGCGGCTCTTCCTCGCCCGCCGGGATGAGATGCAGGCCTTGATCCGGCGCATCGAGGACCTTGCTTTGCCGCAGCGCCCGCGCCCGTGCCATCAGCGCAGACCTTTCTGCGCCGTCACCCTGCCAGCGGAATGAGACGGCAGGAGATTCCCGTCGCCCGGCTGCATAACCTCATCCTTTTTCCGCGAATCGGCGAGCTCTGACTCCCGGGGATAGCCCGTCGGTTCACCCTATAGCATCATTGCGGCAGTTCTTCCAGCAAAAATTCCAGGTCGGCCTCCGAATTATAGAAATGCGGCGCAATGCGCAATCCCTCATGGCGCGCGGAGGTGACGATGTTCCGGCTGTCCAGATGGCGGCAGATCTCCGCCGCCGAGTGTCGCTGGTGCCGGCATGTCACGATAGCGGACATCTCCGCGGCATTGCGCGAGCTCACCACGCGATAGCCCCGCGCCTCCAGCCCCGCCGCCAGGCTGGCGCTGAGCGCGAGCAGATGCGCTTCAACCGCTGCCGGTCCCGCCTGCAGCATCAGGTCGATCGCCTCGCTGAGCCCGCAGATCCCGGCTACATTTGCGGTCCCGCCCTCGAACCGCAGTGCACCCTCACGGAAATCGAAATCGTGGGCCAGATAGTCGGAGTGGTCCTTCACCGCCGTCCATCCGATCACCGTCGGCCGAATCTGCTCGAGCGCCCTGTCTGACAGATAGAGGAGCGAAACGCCCTTCGGCCCCAGCAGAAATTTGTGCGCCCCGGCGGCAAAGGCATCGACACAATCTCTTTCCGCGTTCAACTGCAGTCCGCCCAGGCCCTGGATAGCGTCGACGACAAACAGCACGTCGCGCTCGCGGCAGAAGCTGCCGATCCGCCGGAGGTCGAGGCGCTGCCCGGTAGCAAACTGTACCCAGCTGACCGTCACCACCCGCGTGCGCCCGTCGACCAGCGACAGCAGTTCTTCATGATCTACCATGCCGCAGCCGTGGTCGCGTGCGGCGCGCAGTTCCACGCCCCGCTCCTCCGCGATGCGCCGCCATGGATAGACGTTCGCGGGGAACTCGACCGCTGCCGTCACCACGTTGTCTCCGCGGCGCCAGTCGATGCCGTTGGCGATCGCGGAGAGCGCTTCCGAGGTGTTGCGCAGGAACGCGATCTGGTGCGGCTTCGCGTTCACCAGACGAGCCGCCCGGCAGCGTCCGGTGGCCAGCATCTCGTCGATCTCGTCGGCAACGCGCGGGCCTTCGTTCATCGCCGCGTCGACCACGCGGGCCATACAGTCGCGGGTTGCCCGCGAAAGGGGCGCCACGCTGGCATGGTTGAGATATACGTACTTCTCGACGATGGGAAACAGCGAACGGAATCGGCCGGGAAGCGGTTCCATGGAGCTGTTCAAGCGGAAGCCCTGTTCCTTTCAGCCGCCCCTGCGCGGTCAGCGGACGGACTTTCCGCTGCGGCGGCCGGGCTGCGCCTGGTGGCACAACATTTGTTGCGAACAGGGATAATAGTGCGGCACAAACGTTGCCGATGTCAACGGCCTTCGCGCATCACCGCCGCTGCCTCGAGTAGAAGCGCTCGCTCGTCCGTTGCTCCTCGGAGATGGACTCTAGCACCGGCTGCAGGTTTTCCTGGCGCAGGCTGGTCACCACCACCAGCAGCGCGTTCAGGAAGGCCATCGCCCCGGTATAGGAGGTAGCGAAGGAGGCCCTTTCGGTCGGCGTAATGAAGAACTCCTGGCAAAGGTCCACCAGCGGCGAAAGGTAGTTGTCGCTCACGCCCACGCAGAAAGCGCTCTGGCGCGAGCCCTGGGCCAGCGCCTCTACCGTCGCACTGAGCCCGCGGCCGAAGGTGATGGCCAGCACCAGGTCCGCGCTGCTCGCCGAGCGGGTGCGGTGAACCATGGCCCCGGGAGTGGGCGCATGCACCGCGTTCATCCCGATCATCGACAGGGTGTATTCGAGGTAGGAGCCGAGGCTGGCGGACATGTCGCCGGCCAGGATGAAGATGCGCCGCGCCTTCCACAGGTGCCGCGCCACGTTCAGCAGGCGATCCGGGTCGATGGCCGCCCGCAGCGACTGCAGGTTCCGGAGATCGCATTCCAGCGAGTTGTGCACCAGCCCGGGGACGCCGGTCTGGGGCGGCGTCCGCTCCAGCGCCTCGATTGAAGTCGCCAGGTTGATGGCCCGCTCGTGCAGATAGATGCGGAAGTCCGCGTACTTGTGGAAGCCGAGCGCACGCAGCCAGCGCAGCAGCGTGGAGGCGTCCACGGAGAGCTTGCGCGCCACCTGGCGCAGGCTGAGCAATACGTAGTCGCGCGGATACTCGAAAATGGACCGGATCAGCTCCCGCGACTGTTCGGGCAGGCCATCCAGCTTTCTCGCGATTTCGCTCTCTGTCCGAACCGATGCAAGGGTGGTTTTGGTCTTCATAGAGTGGTCTGGACGCAGGATCGCTCCGAGTATCGCACAGCGCAGGGTCGCCCCGCAGACCGGCTCGTTCCTCCGGCTGCACCCCGGCGCGCATCAATTGTTTCACAAATTCCATTTCATTTGATACAAACGATGTGTCAGTCTGTCCTCGCCGCTATAGCCTTTCAGGAAATGGCGTATGCGGAGAGCGCAGACACAGGGTGGCCGCGGCCAGGGAGCGGCACCCCTGCAGGACCATGACAGCACGCGCTATATTTCCTGAAACTCCGCAAAAGCGGGATTGAGAGCCAGCATGAAAAGCTTCTTCACCAGCCAGCGGTTCCTCATGATTTATTCCGGCATCCTCACCGCAGTCTTCTGCGTGACCGTCCTGTGCGCCTTCGACGGCGTGGGACGAAAGGCCAGCTTCGACGAGGTTGACGCGCAGCGGATCAACATCGTGGAGCCGGATGGGACTCTGCGTATGGTCATCTCCGACCAGGCTCGCTTCCCCGGCATCATCGTCAAGAACAAGGAGGTCTATGCGCACAAGGACCGCGTCGCGGCGGGAATGGTGTTCTACAACCAGGAGGGCACGGAGAACGGCGGCCTGATCTTCGGCGGCGAGAAGAGTGCGGATGGCACGCTCTCCAGCTACGGCCATCTCAGCTTCGACCGCTATCTTCAGGACCAGGTTCTCACCGAGGATGCCACAGAGGACGGAGCCAATCGCCAGGTAGCGATCGATTTCATCGACCGTCCCGACTGGCCGATCACCGATCTGGTTGCGTTGCCGCAAAGCCAGTGGAAAGACTTCGTCACCTCTCATCCCATGCCGCACCAGCGAATCCATCTGGGCCGCAACGCCGACAAGTCGGCATCCCTGGTGCTGAAGGATCAGGATGGACGGCCGCGCATCGTCATCGAAGTGGCCGCTGACGGAACCCCGACGCTGAAGATGCTGGATGCGCAGGGCAAAGTTGTCAGCCAGCTTCCTCCGGCTCCGGACGCGAAGCCCTCGGGCAGCGAGTGAGTTATGTATCGCGATCTTCGCGGACTCGAGGTTCACGCATCGGCCCAGGACCGGGTGGAGCAGTTTGACCGCGCCGTGGCCGCCTACCTCGGTGCGCGCCGCGATACTCAGGATCTTACCGATCGGCTGACCGCCGCCGATCCGGAGTGCGCGCTGGCGCAGGTGCTCAACGGCTATCTGGCAATGCACACCGCGCGGCGCGAGGGTGTGGCTCGCGCGCAGACGTCGCTCGTCCGCGCCCAGTCCTGCATAGACGCGCTGAGTCTCCGCGAACGCCTGCACCTTCAGGCTCTCGAAGCCTGGATCGGAGCCGAACTCGAGAACGCCGTCGCCTGCTGGGAATCCATTCTGCGCCAGTTTCCTCATGATCTTCTGGCCATTCGCCTCGCCCAGTTCATGACCTCGTATCTCGGCCGCAGCCGCGAGATTCTCTCGTCCATCGAGCGCGTCATCGGCCGCTGGGATCCGGCCGTGCCCGGCTACGGCCACCTGCTCGGCTGCTACGCATACGGCCTTGAAGAGGCCGGCGAGTACTCTCTGGCTGAGATCATGGGACGCACTGCGGTGGATGCCGACCCCACCGACCTGTGGGCCGCGCACGCCGTCGCTCATGTGATGGAGATGCAGGGCCGCCCGCTCGACGGCCTCGCCTGGGTAGCCCAGCTGGCGCCTGGATGGAGCATCTGCGGCAACTTCGTCCTGCATGTCCAATGGCATCGCGCCCTGTTTCTGCAGTCTCTGGGCGATTTCGATCAGGCGCTGGCGGTCTACGATCGCGAAGTGCAGGCGGACGCCAGCACCGAATATCTCGACATTGCCAACGCCGCCAGCCTGCTCTGGCGCCTGGAGCAGGAGAACGTGGATGTCGGGTCCCGGTGGGAAGAGCTGGCCCAGCGCGCCGCCGGACGCCAGGACGATCACCTGTTTGTCTTCGCCGACCTGCATTTCATACTGGCCCTGGCGACCGCGCGCAACGGACAGGGCGAGGAATTCCTGGCATCCTGCGAGCGCTTCGCGGAGTCCGGACGCGGCACCCAGGCGCGGGTGATGCAGGAGGTTGGCCTGACCGTCGCTGCAGCCGTTCTGGCACACCGCAAACGCGAGTGGAAGCAAGCCGCGCAACGTTTGTTGCCGGCGCGTGACCGGATTCGCCGCATCGGCGGCAGCCACGCGCAGCGCGATACCTTCGAGCGGCTTCTGATCGATGCCACCATCCGCTCCGGCGAGATCGCGGCCGCGCGCCGCCTGCTCACCGAGCGAACGGCCACGCGCCCCGGCGACGTGTGGGCCTGGCGCGCGTTGCGGCATCTGTCCGAGACACAGGGATGGCCGGAAGATCTGGCCCGGGCTGAATGCGGACTGGCTGCCTTGGAAAACCGTGCTCGGCCCCAACCGTAACCGCAGCGAAATCGAAAAGGAAAGGGACAGTCCACCCATGAAGACAGCAACGATCGCTGCGCAGACCATCGGGAGTTTGCAATCCGCCGCGGCGCGACGCGAAGCGCTCCTGGCGAGACGCTCGCGAGCTTTGTCCAACGCCGCTCCCGCAGCGGTTCCTCCCGGCGCGATTTGTTTCGACTCCGGCCATGCGTTCCCCGCGGTGCTGCCCGACCTCACCGTGGAAGCGGAGCTCGCGCTCACCATGCATCGCGGCGAGACCCTGCAATACGCTCCGCGCCCTGGCCTGCCCGAGCTGCGCGACTGGATCGCGGAATACATGCGCGCTGACGGCGTCCCCGGCGTGGCCCCCGAAGATGTCCTCGTCACCAACGGGGCCAAGCACGCCCTCGAATTGGTCTGCCGCCTGCTGCTGGAAGAGGGCGACGCCATCGTCGTCACCGCGCCGACCTACTTCACGGCCATTCCCATTTTTCGCAGCTTCGGCGTCGAATTCCTCGAAGTTCCTCAGGACTCCGAGGGCCTGTGCGTCGGCGAGCTGCACGCCCTGCTGGAGTCGCGCAACCGCGCCGGGCTGCCCCAGCCGAAGTTCGTCTACGATGTGTCGGACTTCCACAATCCCACCGGCGCCACCATATCGCGATCGCGGCGCGAGCAGCTGGTCGCGCTCGCAGAACAGTACGGCGTGTTCCTCGTCGAAGACAGCCCCTACCGCAAAGTGCGTTTCGACGGCGAGCCGCTGCCTTCATGGAAATCCCTGGACCGGAGCGGCATGGTTCTCTCGCTCGGCACCTTTTCCAAGCTGCTCGCGCCGGGCCTTCGCGTCGGCTGGGTCTGCGCCGCACGCGATCTGATCAACCGCCTCATCCAGCTCAAAGCCGATGGTGGCTCCTGCCCTTTGACCCAGAGGACCATCCTGGAATTCTGCCGACTTCGCCGGCTGCCCGACCACATCGCGCGTGTGCAACAGGTGTATCGCGAGCATCGCGATCGCATGGTAGCCGCGGTACGCCGCGAGTTGCCGGAAGCCGAAATGAATGTTCCCCAGGGCGGCTACTATGTATGGCTCACGCTGCCCGAGCCCGTCGACGGAGACCAGTTAGCGCGGCGGGCCCAGGAACGCGGCGTCATCTTTATCCCCGGCAGCAGATTTTTTGCGCTGCATGCGGCCTCGCGCCGGCGCCACATTCGTCTCGCCTACAGCCATGCGACACCCGATGAGATCGACTGCGGCGTTCGCATTATGGGCGAGCTTCTTCACGGCGCGTACTAAAGCGAGGGGCCCCACACACAAAAGGAGGAATGCATCGCGCATGGCAGGCGAACGAGCCTTCGAAATCTGCGGCATCTCGGCGCGCCCCGGCGAAACCGCGCGCGGCTTCGTCACCATCGGCGAAACCGCGTCCGGCCCCGTACAGTTTCCGCTGATTGTCGTGAACGCCTCCAAACCCGGGCCGGCGCTCTGCATCACGGCCGGCGTGCACGCCACGGAGTATGCGCCCATCGAGGCCGCCTTCCGCCTGCTGCAGACCCTGCCTGCGCGGCTGCTTTGCGGCTCCGTCGTCATCGTTCCCGTCGCGAACACGGCCATGTTCGCAGCGCGCAGCGGATTTGTCTCGCCCATTGACGGTCTCAATCTGAACAAGGTCGCGCCGGGCGGTTCCGGATCGATGACTGAGCTCCTCGCCATGCGGCTGCTCGACGACGTCATCGGCCGCGCCAAATACTACATCGATCTGCATGCCGGCGATCTCGGCGAGATGCTCATGCCCTTCGGCGGCTATCCCCTCACCGGCAACGCCAAACTCGATGGCGAAGGGGAAACGCTGGCGCGCCTCTTCACGCCTGGCCTGATTTCCCTGGCGAAGGAAGGCAGCACCCTCCCGCCCTTTGCCGGCTCGCTGGTCTTTGAGGCCACCCGCCGCGGCGTCGGTGCGATTCTGGCTGAATCCGGCGGCAATGGCACGCTGGAAGAGAGAGATGTTCAGGTTCATCTGCGCGGCGTCGAGAATATTCTCCGTTATTTGGGTATGGTGGAAGGAACTCCCACAGTCCGCGGGCCGCAGATTCAGGCGACGGATCGCGCCATCACGCGCGCTACACGCGCCGGGATGCTGCGACTCAGGGTCGGCGTGGGCGTGCAGGTAGCTGCAGGCCAGCAGGTGGCGGAGATTTGCAATGTCTTTGGCGATGTGGTGGAAGCCGTTCACGTGCCCCGAGCCGGCATCACCGGCCTGGTCTGGGCCCACAAAACGGTCAGCAGCGGTGACCCCGTTGTTCGCTGCTGGTATACCGAGCCGGCCGCGCCATTTCCTGCGACCGATCGTTTTCTGGAGAAACCGTAGCATGGTGCGGCGAAACACGCGTTGCCCAAAAGCGCTCCGCGACGCGGCGTTCCTCCTCGCCGCCGGCTGCGCATTTCTGCTCGCAGGTTCCCCGCTCCGGGCCGGCGCTGCGGAGCCACAGCGTATCGCCATTCTCTGCGGCGAGCTCATCGACGGAACGCACGATCAGCCTCTGCGCCATGCCGTCATCCTGATCGAAGGCGACAGGATTGTCTCCGTCACGGAGGGCACATCGGCCCCGCCCGGAGCGAAGGTGATCGACCTCTCGCAGGCCACCGTGCTTCCCGGCCTGATCGATGTGCACACCCATCTGCTCTTCTCCAGCCTCGTTTATGCCGACCAGTTGCTGAAGGAATCGAATCCCTACCGCGCCATCCTGGCCACGCGCAATGCGCGCATCGCGCTGGGCAACGGCTTTACCGCACTCCGGGACCTCGAAACCGAGGGCGCCATGTACTCCGACGTCGATCTGAAGAACGCGATTGACGGCGGCTTCGTTCCCGGTCCCCGCCTGCAGGTCGCCACGCGCGCGCTGGCGCCCACCGGCATGTATCCGCTGCTGGGCTATTCCTGGGAGCTCGACCTCCCGCATGGCGTCCAGGTAGCCGATGGCGTGGACGGCGTTCGCCTGGCGGTGCGCCAGCAGATCGGCAATGGCGCCGACTGGATCAAGGTCTACGCCGACCATGACTATCGCTTCGACCCCGACGGCAGCCTGCACGGCATTGTCGATTACACCGATGCGGAATTCGCTGCCATTGTCGATGAGGCGCATCGCCTCGGACGCCCCGTCGCCTCGCACGCCGTAAGCCAGGAAGGCATTGCCGCTGCCTTGCGCGCCGGAGTGGACACCATCGAGCACGGACAGGGCATGACTTCCGCGGAGATGGACGAGATGGTACGCCGCGGCATTCCGTGGGTGCCCACCGTAATAGGCTCTGCGTATGCGCCTCCCGGCCACGCCGTCAACACGCAACTGGTGGAGCGCGAGCGCCAGGTCTTTGCCGAGGCTCTGAAAAAGGGCGTGAAAATCGTCTGCGGCACCGACGAAAGCGGCTTCATGTGGACCGCCATCCCCGAATCGCGCGAGCTGAAATTCTACGTCGACTACGGCATGACACCCATGCAGGCCATCCGCTCCGCCACCGTCTCCGCGGCTGCGCTGATGCACTGGTCCGATCGCATTGGCTCTATCGAGCCCGGCAAGCTGGCGGACGTCATCGCCGTCTCCGGCGATCCGCTGGCCGATATCACGCGCCTGGAGCATGTCGGCTTTGTGATGAAAGACGGCCTCATCTACAAGCAGACGATCGGCAGCGGCGACGTGCCGGTGCAATCGTTTATCCCATAATCACTGCTTCGGATACGCGTCGGTCGCCGGCTGCAACGCTTCCACGATGCGCACGCCGGTGGCCGCCTGCCCCTCCAGATCCGCGCTCAGCGGCTTGCCATCCACCACCCAGGTCCAGCTGTAACGGCCCTGCGTCATGCGAATCTGAACCGACCACGTGTCGCTGCTGCGAACCGCGGCAACCGGCTTCAGCGTGAAGTTGCCGCTCAACGCGACGGTCTTCGCCTGCGCGTCGCGAAGAGTGAAGGAAACTGTTTCGCCGAAATTCCGCCGGAGCAGGAGCCGGTTCCCGGGATCGATCCTCACCCTCTCAATCGCTCCCAGGTCCGCCGCATCGACCGTTGTTGTCTTCCCGCTGATCTCGACGGTCCGCTCCACAGTGCTGCCGCTGCCGGTTGTCAGCGCCAGTTCCAGCGGCAGAGCAAACAGAGTCTCCGACTGGGTCTGCGTCACGATAATCTGTGATCCCTCGATCTGTGCCTGTAAGTTGGGAATGTATTTCCCGGTGAGCCAGGGCAGGATGAACGGCCCCATATCGCGGCCGGCGGCCTTCGACATCGCGGCGATGAACTCTTCGTAGCCCGCCTTCTGATCCCGGGGGATGCGGATGTAGTTGCGCATGCCCGCATCGAAGGTCGCCTGGCCCAGAATCTCCTCGAGCATGTGCAGAATCCACGCACCCTTCACATAATGGATGCTGCCGTTGTCGGGATTGCCCAGAATGCTGCGCACCCCGTCGTGCCCGCCGAGCAGGTAATAGTTGTAGGCTGTTTGCCAGATGCCTGCTTCAACGGCAGGCCCGTACTGGAGGCCGACGAAATTCCATTCGCAGTACGTCGCCCAGCCCTCGCGCAGAAAGTTCGCGCCCGGCCCCGTGGCCTGCATCGTCCAGCCATGAGACGCCTCGTGAGCCAGCGGCGCATTGGGATTCGAAGCCGCCTCAGCCTCGGGAGTGACCAGCACCGGGCTGCCTCCTCCGCCGGAGACCACCAGATCGTTGGTGCGGTACGCAAATCCGTGATGGCCCAGATCGCGCTCTTCCGCAACTGCCAGATAGTCGCTCTGCGGCGGCCCGAATCGCCGGCTCAGCCAGTCATCGACGGTTCTCACCTGCTGCCCCAGCGTTTCAGGTGTCCAGCGGAACTCCGGGGTGAGGAAGGTCGCGAAATGCAGATTGCCGATCAGCTGTTCCGTCGGCTTCCAGTCTTCGTCGTAGATCAGCGACAGGATAAATTCCGGCTCGCTTGTGTGCCCGTGGACAATCCTCACGCCGCTTTTCACCTGCTCGGTTTGCGGCACGCTGGTGGTGGCGTAATACGTTGCCGGCAGGCGCAGCGTGATGTCGATCGATCCATAATCGTTCGCGCTGTCGAAGTCGAAGACCGGCGTCCACACCGTCTCATTTACAAATGAGCCGTAGCGCGGCGGCCCCGGCTGAGGCTTCTCGTCCGGATCCTGCCGAACTTCGGCCAGCGAATACTCGATGGTCAGGCGGCTGTGCGCGCGGATCGGCGCCGAGAGCCACAGCACGCCTCCGCCGAACTCGTCCTTCACTGCATGTCCGTTCAGCAGAATCTGCTTCAGCTGCGCGCTGTCGTTCAGGCGCACGGCAAAGCCGGCCGGGTTCGACGATTCGATATCCAGCGTGTCTTCTACCTCGATCTTCACGCCCGGTGAGATGGTCGCGACGATCGTCTGGGCGTGGATGGTGTTGCCATCGTCGAACGGCAGCTGCCGGGTCAGGGTCCACGCGCCATCCTTCTCAACTGCCTCGTAGAAGCCGGAGAAATGGCGCGACCGAATCGTTTCCACGGCGGAGTCGGGATTCTCTACGGTCCCGGTCAGCAGCAGAATCGCGCGATCCGGGCTGCTCCACACCACGCGCCCCAGATTCCCCTCACGGGTCGCCTTGCGCTGGATAGCGGCTTCCACCACCGCGCGGCTCAGCGGATCGGGATCGACCGCCTCGAATTCCGCCGCCGAGCCGCTGGCGAAACGCTGCAGGACCAGATCGGCCAGTTGCTGTGGCGTCGTTGAGCTGGCCGGGACCGGTTGCTGGGCCAATGCCGACACCGCCCACACGGCGCACAAGAAACAAACTCCGGCTGTCCTGTTTTGCATCGTGCTTCTCCCCGTGCAGCCGCCCGCGCTGTTGCGCAAACTTTCCGTAAGGCTGGGTGAAGCCGAAGTATATCTCAGATGTTGCACAAATGGCTCGCACTATGAAACATTTGCTTCACAACTCAGATCGGACGGAGAACGCGATGGAAAGCACAGGGGCAGGACGCGCACTTCGATGGCTGGCGGCAATGCTCGGGCTCGCTCTGGCAACGCACGCGTGGGCCGCTCCGCTCACACGCTTCTCCATCTCCTTTCCTGCCGCGGCCCAGGCGGGGCCGCTTACCGGCCGCTTGTTCGTAGTGGTTTCCCGCACCGCCGATCCCGATCCGCGCATCCAGATGCTCTCCGAGCAGTCGCCGCCCTTCTTTGCCGTCGACGTTTCCGCCTTGCAACCGGGCCAGCAGGTCGTCATCGACGCTTCCACCCCGGGCTATCCGCTCGGCAGCCTTCGCGATCTTCCTGCGGGCGACTATTTCGTCGAGGCCTGGCTGAACGTCTACACGCAGTTTCATCGCGCTGACGGCCATTCCATCTGGGCGCATCAGGACTGGATCGGCGAAGTGCCGGAAATAGCCCCGGGCAATCTGCACGGCACCGTCAAGAAGATGCACCTCGATCCCGCCGCCGGCTTCGACCTCCACTTGTCGATGATGCAGGTCATCTCGCTCGACGATTTCCAGCACGACCCCATCCTGAAATCGCTCGCGCCCCCCCAGGAAAGCCAGTGGATCAAAGTCGTCAAATTTCAGAGCAGACTGCTGACGCAGTTCTGGAGCCGGCCGATGTACCTCGGCGCAACTGTGCTGCTCCCGAAGGACTACGACGAGCACCCGGACGCGCATTATCCTGTCGTCTTCAACCAGGGGCACTTCTACCAGCCCATCCCGTGGGACTTCAACACGGATGCAAAGACCGAGACCCCGGAAGCAGCGGCAGCCGGCAAACGTGCGGGCTACGGCACCGGCTATGAGTTCTACGAGGCCTGGAACTCCGACCACTTCCCGCGCTTCATCATGGTCACCTTGCAACATCCCTGCCCTTACTTCGACGATTCCTACGCGGTGAACTCTCCCAACTGCGGCCCCTTCGGCGATGCCATCATGCAGGAGCTGATGCCGTATCTCGAATCCCATTTCCGCATTCTGCGCGAGCCCTACGGCCGCCTCCTCGAGGGAGGCTCCACGGGCGGCTGGGAATCCCTCGCCCTGCAGCTCTACTATCCGAAATACTTCGGCGGGGCGTGGGTATTCGACCCCGATCCCATCGACTTCCACAATTTCCAGATGATCGATGCGTACAGCGATAAAAACGCCTTCGATTATCAGCCTGCCGGCTCGTGGCTGGTCAGCCCGCGCCCCTGGAGCCGCACGGTTCAGGGACAGGTCCGTTCTACCGAGCGCGACGTGAGCCATTATGAAGACATGGTCGGACCCAACGGCCGCTCCGGCTATCAACTCGACGGCTGGTGGGCCGTCTGGGGGCCGGTCGGCGCCGACGGCTATCCGCAGCCGATGTGGAACATGCAGACGGGCGCCATCGATCCTGCCGCCGTCGCGTACATGCGCGAGCACGGCATGGACTTGACCGACTATGCGCGCACCCACTGGCAGCAGATCGGTCCCGACCTCGACGGCAAGCTGCACTTCTACGTGGGCGACATGGACAGCTATTATCTGAACCTCGCTGTCTATCGTATGCAGGACTTCCTCGACGGCACGGAGAACCCCCACGTCGACGCCGACTTCCACTACGGCCGGCCTATGAAAGGTCACGGATGGCACCCCATGACCTGGGCCAGTTTGCTGGAGCAGATGGCCGAGCAGGTCCGCCACAACGCGCCCCCCGGCGCCGACGTGGCCCAGTGGAATTACTGAGGAGAAGGACACCGATGATCGCACGTTTTCCCACCTGCCTTCGCTTCGCGGCGATTCTCGGCCTGCTCCTGTTGCCAGGATCCCTCGCCGCCCGCGCCGCAACCTTCGGTCCGCAGGTGGAAATCGAATTCTCGCCCTCGGCGCACGCGCAGCCCATCACCGGCCGCGTCTATTTCTTCCTCACCGCCGACGGCAATCGCGAGCCCCGTTTCCAGTCCGGAGGCACCGGGCAAACAGCTCCCTTCTTCGGTGTCGATGTCAGCCAACTGCGCCCCGGCGCGCCGGTTCGCATTGACAGCTCCACGCCGGGCTTCCCCGTCGCCAGCCTCGCAAACCTGCCGGCCGGCGACTACTACGTGCAGGCCTTGCTCAACGTCTACACTCAGTTCCACCGCGCCGACGGCCACACCATCTGGGCTCACATGGACCAATGGGAAGGCCAGGACTTCGCCTCCTCACCCGGCAACCTCGTCAGCGAAGTCGTCCGCGTCCGCTTCGATCCTGCCAGTTCCCAGGTTCTGCGCATCACGCTGACAAGAGCTCTGCCGCCGATTCAGGCGCCGCCGGATACCGAATGGGTGAAGCACGTCAAAATCCAGAGCCGGCTGTTGACGAAGTTCTGGGGCCATCCGATGTATCTGGGCGCTGTCGTTCTGCTTCCGAAGGGCTACGCCTCGCATCCGGACGAGTACTATCCGGTCGATTACGAGCAGGACCACTTCAGCCTTGCTCCGCCGTATCACTTCCGCACCGATCCCGTCCCGCCCCTCGACGAGAAGACCGCAGATCATCGCGCCACGATTCTGCACATGCGCTACCAGGAGGGCTACGAGCTCTATCAGGACTGGTCCTCAGAGAATTTTCCGCGCATGCTGATGGTCACCTTCCTCCACCCCACGCCCTACTTCGATGATTCATACGCGGTGAACTCCGCGAACAACGGGCCGTACGGCGATGCGATCATGAACGAGCTGATCCCGTACATCGAAACCCACTTCCGCATCATCCGCCAGCCCTGGGCGCGCGTGCTCTCCGGCGGATCCACCGGGGGATGGGAATCGCTTGCGCTGCAGATTCATTACCCAAAATTCTTCGGCGGCGCGTGGGTCTACTATCCCGACCCGGTCGATTTCCATCGCTGGCAGCTCACCGACATCTACTCTGAGGCCAACGCCTTCACACCGCCCGGCGTCTCCTGGCTCCCGCAGGAGCGCCCCTATCTGCGCAGTGCTGAGGGGGAGGTGCTGGTGACCGTCCGCCAGCAGAGCCAGCTCGAGAGCGTGCTGGGCTCGCACGGCCGTTCCGGCGAGCAGGAAGACGCCTGGGGCGCGGTCTACGGCCCTGCAGGCCCTGATGGCTATCCCGAACCGCTCTGGAACCAGGCTACGGGCAAAATCGACCACGCCGTCGCCGAATCCATGCGCCAAAACGGCTACGATCTCACCGCCTGGCTGCAGGCTCACTGGAGCGATGTCGGCCCGAACCTCGTCGGCAAGCTGCATTTCTATGTCGGAGACATGGACAGCTACTACCTCAATCTCGCCGTTTACCGTCTGCAGGAATTTCTCGAGTCCACCACGAATCCTCCCTATGGCGGATCGTTCGCCTTCGGCCGGCCCATGAAGGGCCACGGCATCCGCCCCACCTCCACCGGGACGATGCTCCGCGACATGGCCGGCGAAATCCTCCGCCACGCGCCTGCCGGCGAGCCGCAAACCTGGTGCGAAGGATGTACCTCATCCGAGGCGGGCGCCCGCACCGGCAACTCCGTTCCTGCAATTCATGCTCAGCAGCGCTCAGATCCGCTTCCTGCGCGGCGATGACTCCGCCAGCTTCTCATCAAAGACAAGCTGCAGCCGCCGCTTCTCTGCCGGCGGCGCGACGCTCTTTCTGTGCCAGCAAATATTCAAGCCAGTTCCGGTAGATCATCTTCGCCGTCACATGCCAGCCGTCCTCGACGGCAGCGCCGGAGAAAAGCTCGCTGAGCCGCGCCAGAGTTTCCTCCTCCGGCAGCCGTCGCGCTTCACTGCGGATATCCTGCAGGGCTGCCTCTTCCCTGGACGCCAGGATGCCGCGCGGCGTGCCCGGCCACGCAGCTGCTTCGCCACGCAGATAGCGAAGCAGGTCCCGGCGGTATTCGAGCAGCAGCGTGTCGGGCTGGTATTCCGGGTGCCCCTGGAAAAACAGGAAAAGACTCTCGCCCGTCTCATCGCGCACGAAACAGTCAACCCCTGCATCGGCCGCCAGCGTCAGCACTTCGTACCCGGAGCGGGTCAGCTCATCTGCCGGCAGGCCGTTCCATCGCGAGTGCGGCATGCGAAAGCGCCGCGGAAGATGCGCGACCAGACGATGATCCGAGGTGCGGGAGCAGTCGAAGACCCCGCAGTGCTTATGCTCGCCGCGGACTCGCTGAATGCCATTCAGGTGCAGAACCGCGGCGTGGGCAGCGAGGCAGGACCAGATGGTGGAAGCGGTATTCTCGCGCGACCACTCGAGCAGACGGATGAAACTGTCCCAGTAAGGCTCGTCGCGCAGATCGGCTGTCAGCGGCTCGCGTCCCGTCACGATCAGTCCGTCGACTTCCGTCTCGAACACAGAGTCCATCCCGACGTAAGAGCGGCGCAGGTAAGCTTCGGCCGCCTCGCTGCGTGGAACCGAAGGCATGCGGCAAAGCAGGAGCCGAACGGAGATGCCGCCCGACGCCGCGCTGAGCAGCTGATGGAACTGCCGCTCCGTCGCCTGAAGCGCCGCGTCCGGCATATTGTTCAGGAGCGCGATCACCAGCTCGGTGCTCGGACCATCCGCGCCACCTGACCCCAGGCAACCGCCGCCGGCTGACGCTTGTTCAATTTCGCTGCAAACCAGGACAGGCACAGGATTCACCTCAGAAAAAACGGCCGAAGCCGAAACTGCATCATTCGGCCCTCTTCAGAGCCTGATCGAGGTCGGCAACGATGTCATCGACGTGCTCGATGCCGACACTCAGTCGAATCATTTCCGGAGTCACGCCGGCGCGGCGCTGCTCGTCGGCTGACATCTGGCGATGCGTGGTCGACGCCGGATGACAGGCCAGCGATTTTGCATCGCCTAAATTCACCAGCCGCGTGACGAGCCCCAGCGCATCGTAAAAACGGACAGCGGCCGGATAGCCGCCCCGGATGCCAAACGCCATCAGCGAGCACGCCCGGCCGCCAAGGTATTTCTGCGCGAGCCGGTAGTAGGAATTATCCTCGAACCCTGCATAATTCACCCATTCCACACTCGGGTGATTGTGAAGATATTCCGCGACCCCGCGCGCATTGGCCGTGTGGCGGTCCACGCGCAAAGCCACCGTCTCGATCCCCTGCAGCAGAAGAAAGGCGCTCAGCGGCGCCAGCACCGCGCCGTTCACGCGCTGGTAAACGCTGCGGCAGCGGCCGAGGTAAGCGCTCCTGCCATAGTGTTCGGTGTAGATCAGACCGTGATAGGACGCGTCCGGCGTGGTGAGCATGGGGAACCGCGCGGCATGATCGCTCCACGGAAAATTGCCGCTGTCGACGATTGCGCCGCCGAGGGTCGTGCCGTGGCCGCCCAGAAATTTGGTGAGCGAATGAATGACAACATCCGCCCCGTAGTCGATCGGCCGCAGCAGAATCGGCGTCGCGACCGTGTTGTCGACCAGCAGCGGCACTGCGTGGCGATGCGCCACCTGGGCCAGAGCCTCGATGTCGCAGATGTTTCCCGCGGGATTGCCAACGCTTTCGCAGTACACGGCGCGCGTCTGCTCGTCGATGCAGGCCTCGATGTCTTCCGGCTTCTCCGTAGCAGCAAAGCGCACCGTCACACCCTGGCGGGGCAGCAGATGCGCGAACAGCGTGTGCGTGGTTCCATAAAGCTGCGGAACCGAAATGATGTTGCAGCCAGTCTCGGCGACATTCGACACCGCGTAAGAAACCGCTGCCTGGCCCGAGGCCACGCACAGCGACCCCAGCCCGCCCTCCAGTGCCGCCACGCGCCGCTCCAGAACCTCGGTGGTCGGATTGCCGATGCGCGTGTAGCGGTAGCCTTCCTCTTCAAGATTGAAGAGCGCGGCGGCGTGATCGGCGCTGTCGAACGCGTACGCCACCGTCTGATAGATGGGAACGGCGACCGAGCGCGTAGCCGGGTCCGGCCGATATCCGCTGTGAATGGCAATCGTCTCAGGCTTCATGGCGTCTTGACTGTCAAACTCCTTCTCATCCTCTGCTCATCCATCAGGCCTCCGCGGCTGCCAGCCGGCCGGTTCTCTGTTCTTCGGCCAGCCGCGTGATCTGCCGGACCACCTGATCGATGTCCTCTTCCGTCGTTTTGAAACTCGTGATGCAGGCGCGGACGACGGAGGCGCCGGCTACCCCGGCTTCCGACATCCAGGCAATCTGTCCTTCCCGCAAACCCGCCAGAAACGAGCTCACATCGAGACCCTCGCGGGTGAAGCAAACCAGCGGCAGCGGAGTCTGGTTCACAATCGTCCAGTTCGAAGCCGCAAGCCTTTCGCGCAGCCGGTTTCCCAGCCGCGCCTGATGCTCGATGGCCTTCGCCTGTCCCTCCTCGCCCAGCTCGGCGAGAGTAAGGAAGAGCTTCAAGCCGGCAAAACGGCGTGACCATTGCACCGAATGCGTGTACGGATCGCATGTCTCGGCGTCCGCTTTCTCGGGCATGTAGCTGGCTTCGGCACGAAAGGCGCGAGCCACGGTCTCCGGACGCCGGCAGAAGAACATCCCGCAGCCCATGGCCACGGAAAACCACTTGTGCGCGTCGCAGGTGATCGAATCCGCGTGCTCGATGCCGGAAAGATGCGCCCGCAGCGCCGGTGAGACGATCGCTGCCCCGCCCCAAGCCGCGTCAACATGAAACCAGAGCTTCTCCTCGCGGCAGAACCGCGCCAGCTCGGGCAGTGGATCGATCGCTCCGGCCGCCGTGGTGCCCGCCGTGCCGACCACCAGAAACGGGGCGAATCCGCGCTGCCGATCCTGCGCGACCTTGGCAGCCAGAGCGCTGACGTTCATTTTCAGATCGATGCTCGCCGGAATTGTGCGCAGCGCGTCGCGGCCCAGTCCCGTCATGTGCGCGATCTTGCTGAATGAATGATGCGCTTCCGCGGAAATGTAAAACACCGGAGCATTCGGCAAACCGCGCAGACCCTTCTCGTCAAAATTAGGAAACGCCTGCGTCAGCGCCGCCACCACCGCGGAGAGATTCGCCTCGGCTCCGCCGCCGGTAAAGCTCGCGGCCGTTTCGTCAGGCAGGCCAAACTTGTCCGCAAGCCAGGCCAGCGTGTGCCGCTCGATCTCGATGGCCGCCGGCGACGTCCGCCATGCGGCAAGCTGTGGATTGTAAGTGGCCGCAAGCGCGTCGGCCACGACCGAGGCCAGCCTGACGCTGGGATTGAACAACCCAAAGTAACGAGGATGCGTAACCTGGACCTGCCAGCGGCGCAGCATCTGCTCCACATCCGCCGCCGCCTGCTCCAGCGGCACCGCGCGCCGGAAATCGTAACGCGCCAGAAGTTCGCGAATCTCCGCCACGCTCGCCTCGGGATAGATCGGACCGCCGTCGATGGCCGCTTCGGCGGAACGAAATTCGTCTTTGAGCCGATCGATGAGCATGCGTTCCTGCCGCTTTACAGGCGAATCTTTCCGCTCCGGATTCGCTCGTACATCGATCGATCGAGCGCATCCAGAGTCTCGGTCTCCGTATTGTGGAAGTAGAGGTCGTCGGAAACCAGCTCCGGGTTATACCCCTGCTTCACCAGCTCCGCTTTCGAATACTTGAAGGTCCCTGTCACGTCGCAATGCTCGCGAAAGCGCAGAAATGCCGGCCGCGCGTACGACGGCAGCGACGCCGCCATATATTCCCGCAGCCGCGGCAAGTCCGGAGTTCCCTCGATCGTCAGCGCCGCCATGCCAACGCGTCCATCTGCGCCCGGCACCTTTACGCCGTAGACCACGGCATGCTGCACGCCTGGAAAGCCGCACAGCGTCTCCGCCACTTCCGTGGTCGCGACGTTCTCTCCCTTCCATCGGAAGGTATCGCCGACACGATCGACGAAATAGAAGAAGCCCTGCTCGTCGCGCCGCATCAGGTCGCCGGTACGCACCCACACATCGCCCGGCTGGAACACGTTTCGCAGCAGCTTCTCCTCAGAAGCCTGTGGATCGGTGTAACCCTCATACCGGCTCCCGGCAGGCGATCCTTCGTTCAGCACGCGAGCCAGCGCTTCTCCGGGCTCGTTGGCCGCGCACGGCTGGCAGAACCCCTGCGCATTGCGCGTTGGCAGTTCCGTCTCGGAATCGAAGCGAACCAAACCGGGGGCCAGCCGGTGCGCCAGATACGGAGGTACGCGGCCGATAGAGCCCGGCTTCCCCTCCACGTTGAAGAGCGAAAGCCCGCCCTCGGTTGACGCGTAAAACTCGAAGACAGCCGGAATCCGAAAGCGCTCCCTGAACTCGTTCCACACATCCGCCGACATGCCATTGCCGCAGGCGACCCTGACGCGATGATTGTGCTCGCTCGGCGCCGGCGGAGCGTGCAGCAGATAGCGGCAGAATTCCCCGATGTACTGGAACATGGAGCAGTCCCAGCGGACCACATCGGCCCAGAACGCGCGCGCCGAGAACGACTCGCGGATGGCAACGCTGGCCTCAGCCACCAGCGCCGCGCCCGGCGCCAGGACTCCACCGACGCTGTGATACATGGGCAGGCAGTCGTACATCCGGTCTTCCGGCTGTATGCCCAGCATCGCCGCGAACCAGTAGCACCACTGCAGAATCCGCCCGTGGCTGACTCGGGCTGCTTTTGGCAACCCGGTGGTGCCCGAGGTGTAGATGTACAGCGCCACATCGCCGAGCGTTACGCCGGGCAATTCCGCTTCGCCCAGCGGTTTGGAAGGCAACGCTCGCAGCCGCTCGTCGATGCGCGGAAAGCGATCGTCGTCTGCCCCGTGCATCCAGATCGCCGGCTCTGCGCCGGCTGCGGGCAGCGCGGATTCGAGAGCCGCCCGGCATTCGCCCGCCACAATCAAATGGCGCGGACGCGCAACCCGGATGCAGTGAGCCAGCGATGCGCCGCCGAGATTGGTATTCAGCAAAGCCACGATGCCACCGGCAGCTGTTATGCCCGACCAGCAGGCAAAGTATTCGGGGCGGCTCGTCATCAGCAGCCCCACCACTTCGCCCTTTTTAATTCCCCGCTCCAGAGCCCAGCGCGTGTAACGGCCTGAACGTTCCGCCAGTTCACCGAAGGTGAAGCTCTCCCGGTCCGACAGCAGAGCTGGAACGCTGCCCGAGCGCGCTGCGATCTCCGCAATCACCGTGGGCAGCAGGCGCCGTGGATTCCGCGCAATCGACGCGGACGACTCGAGCGCGCGCAGCCAGGCGTGCGAAGTCTTCGCGGACTGATGCGGAGCGGTACCGGCTGCCTCTGTCATGCGGTGCTCCCTGCGTCCACCGTGATCACGGTCCCCGTGATGTTCTTTGCCCCGTCGCTCAGCAAGAATTCCACCGCGCTCGCCACATCGTCTGCATCGGCCAGCCGTCGAAGCGCAGATCGCCGCACGATTCTCTCGCGCTGTTCGCCTTCGAGGTCCGCCGTCATCTGTGTGTCGATGAATCCCGGCGCCACGCAGTTCACATTCACGCCCATGCGGCCGACTTCGCGCGCCAGCGAGCGCGAGAATCCGGTCAGCGCGGACTTGGTCGCGCCGTACACGGCCAGGCCGCTGTATCCCGTGAACGCCGTAATCGAGGAAATGTTGACGATGCGCCCGGCGCCGTCGCTCATCATGCCGCGAACTACGGACTTCGTCAGCACCATCGGCGCTACCAGATTCACCTGCACCATCTGTTCGATCTGCGAAGCCGGCATCATCGCCAGCGATCCGTCGAAGCTGATCCCGGCGCAATTCACCAGCCCGTAAAGGGCTCCAAACTCTTTGCGCAGCTCCGCGACCAGCGCCGGAATCTCCTCGATGCGCGACAGGTCGAAGCCGCGAAACGTAAGCGCTCCCTGGCCCGCACTCTCGGCGTGCACGCGCAACTCAGCCAGCTCTCTTGTCTCGGAGCGCGCAATCGCCACGACTCGGTATCCGGAAGCGACGAGCCGCGATCCGATGCCCAGCCCAAGACCACGGCTCCCTCCGGTCACCAGCACGTTACGCATTGCGGCGCAGCACTTTCCCGGACTCCGACAATTCCAGCGCCGGTACGATGTTGATGGCCGTGGGCACCTTGTGTGCCGCGAGCCTTTCACGGCACAGCTGCAGGATGTCGTCCTGGATTGCCGCAAGATCGCGCCGGCCGCCCGCATGGCTCGCTCTCAGCACCACATCGGCCGCCACCAGCGCGCCCGTGATGCGGCTCTTCTTCGCCCGCACCACGCACATCTGCACTTCAGGATGCCGGCTGACCACCGCTTCGACCTCCTCCGGATGGACCTTCAGGCCGCCGACGTTGATCACCCCGTCGCGCCGCCCCCGGAAAAAATATCGGCCCTCGTGGATCTCCAGCAGGTCGCCGGTGTTCACCCAGCCTTCGTCATCCTTCAGCTTCGGCGCATTCTCTCCCAGATAGCGCCTGGCGTTGCCTGCAGAGCGGATGCGCAGCGCGCCTTCATGGATTGAGATCTCGACGCCCGGAACGCTCATCATCGCATCCGGTGGGAAGCCCGCTGTCCCGTCATCCACTTCAAATGCCAGGCCCGCTTCCGTCGAAGCAAACGCGTGCACGATGCGCGCCGTGGGGAAAGTCTCGCGCAGGCTGTTCAGGACGGTCTGATCCGGCGCCTCTCCGGACAAACGAACATATTCCGGCTTCAGCTGATGGATTGCCGGGCTCATCAGCGCCCGCCGCCAGTGCGACGGCGTTCCCGAAATGTGCGTGACCGCCATCGAACCCGCGCGCTCCAGGAAATCCGCAGTCGGCTCTTCTGCTCCCGGAAGCACCAGGGAAGCGCCGGTCAGCAGCGCGCGCAGCAGAATCTGCAGACCGCCGTAGCGGCGGATGTCGTAAAACGTGCTCCACACGATCGGCCGGCTCGACGAGCTGCGGCGGCGAAAGCCCGCGGTAAGACTGGCCAGCGTATGCGCAACCAGTTTCGGAGCGCCGGTGGTTCCGGAGGTCAGCAGCACCCACTCCGTTTCGTGGTGCGCCCGCCCGCTCCGGCTCGCCGGCGTAAGATTGCGGCTGCATGGGCTGAAGTAGAGCGGCCGCGGCCCGCTGAAATGCGTGACTTCGCGATCAGATACGATGCCGTCGACCTCTGCGACGTCCATCACGTGCGGAAGATGCTCGAGCGGCAGATCGGGCGGGCACAGCACCACCCGGCGCGCCACGCCGTCCAGCTCGATCAGCGCGGCTGCGGTCGTCAGCTGTCCTTTGGTGGCCAGCAGGACCGAACGCCCCTGCAATTCGTCGGCGCGGCCATAGAGCGCCGAGCCCGCGACGAGATCCCCGAGGGCAGCGCAATCGTCGGCTTCGCGCACGAAGCAGCCAGCCGGAACACCGGCTTCGTGGATCGCGCCTGCCAGATGGGCGACTTCGAGCTCGGAGGTTGTCATCGTTCCCACCTCGTTTCCGCACTGCTGCGCGCGGATCACGGCTCCGCGTGCTTGCCGCTCCCCGGCTCGCGGCGGACGCTGGTTGGCCGAGGCGCGATTGGCAGCAAATGGCGGGAAAACAGCTTCAACGAAACATCCTGCCGGAAGGGAATACCGCATCGAGCCACCGGGACCGCCGGGTTTCCCTGAACAACCGTCATCGGCGGAACCGACTGGGATACCACGCTGCCCGCCTTCACCACCGCTCCCCGCCCGATGATGACGCCGGGAAGAATAATGGCGCCGGGACCGATAAAGGCCTCCCGCTCGATGCGCACGCCGCGTTGTTCCTTGAAGTGGGCGATCACCATCGCGCGGATGCTGATCGCGACGCCGTCTTCGATCACAATCAGCTCCGGACGCGCAGTATCCAGCACCACGTCGTAACCAATCCACACGCCTTTGCCGATTTTCACTCCCCGCGCGCGGTGCAGCAGCACGCGAAAGCTCCGGGCTCCCGGCAGCATGCGAGCGAGGATTTGCAGAATCCGGTCGTACATCCCCCGCAGAATGCCCTCTTCCGGTTCCTGCCAGTCGCCGGGGATCGCGGCGGATTCCGCCGCTATGGATGCCACGGACCACAAAGCCTGTTCCGCGCCTTTCGCACGGGATCCTCCGAACGCAGCCTGGGCGGCTGGCTGGGGCGGGCAGGGATCGGCCGCGGTCGACATGCTATCGGCTCGCACTCTCGTACAGGCGAACGAATTCCCCAAACGTGACGGGAAACAGAACGTCCTCTGCCGCGAACGGGTCCATGCCGAACCTGTCCTCAAGCCGCGTGACCACCACGGCAAAGCAAAGGGAATCCAGCCCGCATTCGAGAAGCGGCAGGTCGTCATCGAGAGCCGCCAGAGCTCTTCCGTGTTCCCCTGCAACCTTCAGGAACTGGTCAGTGATGGCAGATCGAATGGTCATTGCCTGCAATGTCCCAATGTTGTGCCTGTTCCGATCCTGCTGGATCTTTCAATCGCCGGAATTCAGGACGACTACTTTTTGCACGTTCACTGCGGGGCCTGCGTGCCAGGTGCAGGCCCCGCCACGAGAGGCCCTCAGGCAGCAACGGCCGGTTTCGGCCAGACAATCTGTTCCACCAGATCGCGCAGCAGGTAAACGCCCTCCATCACATCAGCTCCCGCCGGAAGCGGATCAACGGCCATCTCCGCCCACAGGGCCTGATAGAGCCCGGCGGTATGCGCGATATCGCAGACACCGTGCACGTCGGTGTATTCCAGTTCCTTCGATCCCTGTTCCCTGGCCAGATTTGCCAAGAAAGGCATGAACTTCTGGATAAAGCCTTCGAAGAAGGCCATGGTGGCCAGCGACTGCACGCCGCTGAGCAGTCCCAGGAACAGGCGCATCTTGGTCAGGTCGTCGTGCACCTCCAGAGCGTCGCGATCGGTCGGGAAAGCCCCCGCAGCAATGGCGAACTTCCGCATCATGTGCGGGTGAGCGTCGCGAACTTCCTCATGGAGATTCTCGAGGATGATGGGCCGCGCATTTTCCGCTTTCGTGGCCAGCAGCGTCGCCGTCATCCAGTAAATGAAATTGCCCTCCAGAACCGCGGCATAGCGCGCAATGATGCCCCGCCGCTCTTCACTCGAGAGCTGGCGGGGATCGGGGAGCGCTGCGATCAGCTCATCGATCATCGCCTCGATCGATTTCTGAATAGCGGCGTGGCTCTGATCCACAACGAGAACTTCTGCTTCTGCAATGGTGCTCATGGTCAGGACTCCTTCCAGGTGAGCAGAGATGGCGCGGGCAAACGGCCCCGTCGTTCATCGCCGTTCTATGGTTCTCCGAGGCGCGCCCCTGGCAGTTGGGGATATCGGTTCGCGCAGGTATCCAAAGAGGTACTGGCTGAATGTACTGACTCACCGCTCCAGGCAACAATCCCCCTCCGGTAACAATTAACGGGGTTATTAGTAATTGGTTCCTAAGTTGTAAGCAGGTGTACCAGAACGGGGCACCTCGTTCATTTCAACCTTCCATGAATCAATCTCGGCCAAGCCGCAACTGACTCCGAATCAATCATCGAGCGGCATCTCAGCCAGGATTGATTCAACCTCGGCCGAGTTTGCTTCAAGTCTCGGTCGAGCCGCAACTGACCTGGAATCAAACAGTTGGCGCGCCTCGAAGTTCTGGCCACACGCTAACTTGTTGAATTCAGGTCAAGCGACTTGAAAGCAAGGGGGAAGGGGGGCTGTTCATAGCCAGAAGGTAACTCTCGGGCTATCGACATCGAAGCTCAATGGCCAGCAGCATCCAGAACAAAATCAAAAAGGTGGCCAAAAGCAAATCCGGCAGGGAGACTCCCCTGCCGGACCCGAACCTCACCCGCTTCGTCCTGGAACCTACAGCTTGGCGAACCAGGCCTTCATCCGATCCAGTCCCTCTTCCACATCCGCGTGACTCGTCGCGTAGGAGAGCCGGATGTGCTCGTTGGTCCCGAAGGCCTCGCCCGGCACCGTCACCACGTGCGCCTCGTGCAGCAGCCGCTTCGAGAGTTCCATCGCCGTCGGCACACCGCTCTTGCCCAGATACTTCGAGACGTTCGGATACACATAGAACGCGCCCTCCGGCTTCGTGCACGTGATCCCCGGAATTTCACCCAGCCGCGCCAGGATCTTGTCGCGCAGCTTCAGGTAGTCCGCGCGCATCTCCGCCACGCAATCCTGCGATGACCTGAGCGCCGCAACTGCCGCCTTCTGTACGAAGGCCGTCGGGCTCGATGTCGACTGGCTCTGCAGCTTCGTCATCGCCGCGATCACCGCCTTCGGCGCCAGCGCAAAGCCCGCGCGCCAGCCGGTCATCGCGTAAGTCTTGGAGAGCGATCCCAGCACGACCACATGCTCCTTCGCATCGGTAAACGAGCCGCCGCTCACCAGCGCGCCGGTGTACTGCAGGTAGACGTAGCACTCGTCCAGCAGCAACCAGATCCCGCGCTCGTGCGCCATCCGCACAATCCGCTCCAGATCCGCCGGCGAAACCACCGCGCCCGACGGATTCGACGGCGAGTTCAGGATGATCGCCTTCGTCTTCGGCGTAATCGCCCGCTCGATGGCATCCGCCGTGATGCGGAAGTTCTCCGCCTCGTCAGTTTCGAGGTAAACGACCTTTCCCCCCGCGTACTGAATGATGTCTTTGAACGAAACCCAGTACGGCACCGGCAGAATGACTTCATCGCCGTGATCCACCAGCGTCTGAATCGCGCTGAACAGCGCGATCTTCCCGCCTGTCGAAAAAATCGCCTCGTCCGGCGCGTAGTTCGACCCGAAATCCGCCG
This sequence comes from Acidobacteriaceae bacterium, assembly GCA_035505395.1. GTDB lineage: Bacteria > Acidobacteriota > Terriglobia > Terriglobales > Acidobacteriaceae > Palsa-343. Next base: position 13,335 of record DATJQW010000053.1, on the reverse strand, counting down.
CGTGCCGCTCCACAATCGCCTGGCGCAGTTCGGGAATGCCCGACACCACCGTGTAGCGCGTGAAGTTGGACTGGATCGCCGTGATCGCCGCGTCCTTGATGTGCTGCGGAGTGGCAAAGTGCGGCTCGCCCGCTCCAAAATCCACCAGCTTCGCGCCCTGCGCGCGCAGTTTGGCGGCTTCGGCGGTCACAGCCATCGTGGCGGATATCTCAATCCGCCCAATTCGCTCGGAGAATACTTCGGCAGCGGTCGTGGTCATGCTGCTATTTTTTCAGATTTTCCGCTGCGCCGCCCAGGAATTCCGCTATTTCTTCCCCACCTCCAGCGGCACCTCCATCGATCCGATCTTTCCGCTGCGCAGATCGTGCACCGCCACGCGCAGATAGATCGGTTCCGCCGGCAAATCGATCTCCTGGTGAATCGGCAGACCGCTCTTTGCGACAACTGCCGCCTGCGCGGGATTGAGGTTTAGGGCGATTCCCTTGTCCGTGTAGTTCACGCGCTCACCATCGCCGTTCCATGCCACCATCGAGACCTCCATCTCCGCGTGCGCCTCGCCGCCCGCCAACGGCGTCCACTCGAGCCCGTGCGGATCGATGGAGAAATCCACCAGATATCGCGTCACCGGGGCTTTCAGATGGCTTGCCAGCTCGCCCGCCGGTCCGGCCGCAACCTTCACCATCTTCGCCGCTGGATCATTCGCCGCCAGCACCCGCGCCTCGAAGACAATCTGCGAAAGAGGCGGCGCACCTCGCTCCATCGCAGCCACAATCGGGCTGACCTCGCCCGGTGTCTCCGCAATCGGCTTCAGCGGATCCACCGCGTAATACCCGCGCCGGTATTCGAGATCGTAGCTCCCGCCATCCACGCGCGCCTCGATTCGCCGAAATGAGCCATCCCAGTGCGTGTCGTCGGGAACGTAGCCGATCGTGTAGTAGTTTGACCCGTTGTCGATCGCCTGCTCCACCGCGTCTTTCAGCCCGTTCGTATCAAAAAACGGTTTGCCGCCCGTCTCCTCGGCAATCTGCTGCATGGTCTGGTGCTCGTTCACCGTCACCTGCAGAAACGTTGAATCCGCCCGGTTCGCGGCGGACGCTCCGCTCTGCTGTGGAGGCGCCCATCCGCCGCCGCGCGTCCCGCGCCCGCCACCATACGACGGCAATCCCTGCCCGCCGCCGAAGCTCCGCGACGCGTTGACGCTTTGGAGCGTCATCAGCCCCCGCGCATCCACCGGATACACAGCCACCCGCGCCTCCTGGAGCAGCATATCCGTCGCCTTCACCTGGTCCGCGTACTCCCGCATGGGAAAAAACAGGTCCTTCGGCGATGCTCCGCCCTGGCTGGTGGCGGAGGGGTCGAGTGACGCATCCGGCTGGATCTGCAGCGGAAACGATCCCGAAAGCCAGATCAGATTCTTCCTGCCCGGAATCATGGCCAGATACCGTGCCAGTTGTTCCATCGCATCCAGCGTCATCCGCACTCGCAGATCGGTACGGAATGACGTCAGATCGGCCAGGAACTGCTGCATGGAGCCCCCGTCCACGCCGGCCATGCTCGCAGCGATGTCGCTCATCGCGTCTTCATCCTGCGGGCTCTCCAGCACCGACGATTGCTGCACGCTGCCTTTGCCATGAGTGATTGCTGCCTCGATGGCGCCAGCATCGGTCGTGAATCCTGTAATCATCCGCAGCCGCGACGCCAGCGTGAACACGGCGATCCGCGTTCCTGGCGGAATCTTTCTCAGATACTCGATCATCTGCCGCCGCGCGTATGCCTGGTCGGTGATCGGGGTGTTCAGCGCATCGAGCAGCAGCACGTTCGCCGCGCTGGTAATGGCAAACTGCGGGTAGTTAGACCAGGTATCCGGGGGCAGCGGCGGCGCCGGACCCAACTGCGTTGCATCGTCGGCGCGATGCTCGTCGAAGGTCGCGATCCGTTGCTCTTTCCCGTCTTCAAAAATGTGGAATCGCTGCGCGGTCAATCCCTGGACGGGCTTCCCGTCGCTGGTCACCACCACGTCCACCAGAACCAGATTCGCGGTGGTACGCAATACGGGCGTCTTCGGTGCAATCCGCGGCGCAGCGGGCTGTTGCGCACACGAAAGGAATACGAACAGGAAAGAAACCGCAGGAGCGCAGCAGGATCGGACGCGGGGCATCAGGAACCTTCAGGAAATGATCCCATGATGCCTTAAAAGCGACGCAGGACGCACTGCCGTCTGCGGCGGACGGGAATTTTCACTCCGCCCGCACCCGGCTCCGACTCGGTACTGCCCGGTTAGCTGAAGCTGACGACTTTTTTGGCCGCGGTGACGACGTTCTGCGCGGTGTCCACCACGTCGTTCACGGTATCTTTGCTCTTTTTCAGGTATTTGTTGGCGCAGTCACCCACCGAGCCAACGGTAGTGCGCACGTAATCGCTCGCGTCTTCATACCCGCGGCGAATCTGCCGGCGCGTGCGGGCGCCGGTTTGCGGCGCATAAATCAGGGCGAGCGCCGCTCCCGCGGCGACGCCAATGCCAAATGCTGCCCAGAATCGACCCATGTTCACCCCACTCTAGCTTTCAGATACGGTAGCCAGCACGATTGGTTGCGTACGGCGCACCTGGGAAAACGCTCGAAGAAGCGAAAAGCCGCCCTCTGCGGGCGGCTCTGCGTCGGATTATTGGTGCTCGTCATTTCTTTTCGCTGAGTTGACGGGCCTGCAGCGTCACCAGCTCGCTCAGGTCCTGCTTTTCCAGCCCGTGAACCGTCTTATTGAACTCGTCGACCTTGCTCGACCAATTCATCGAACAGAATTTCGGCCCGCACATCGAGCAGAACGCCGCTTCCTTGTAGTAATCGTCGGGCAGCGTCTCGTCGTGCATCGAACGCGCCGTCTCGGGATCCAGCGACAGCGCGAACTGCTTCTCCCAGTCGAATGTATAGCGCGCGTAGCTGATGGCGTCGTCGCGGTCCCGCGCACCCGGCCGATGCCGCGCGATATCCGCCGCATGCGCCGCGATCTTGTAGGCGATCATCCCGTCGTGCACGTCCTTCTCGTTCGGCAGTCCCAGATGCTCCTTCGGCGTCACGTAGCAAAGCATGCTCGCCCCGTGCCAGCCGATCAGCGCCGCTCCGATCGCGCTGGTGATGTGGTCGTAGCCGGGGGCGATATCCGTCACCAGCGGACCGAGCGTGTAAAAAGGAGCTCCGAAGCAGTACTCCACTTCCTTGTCCACCTGCTCCCTGATCTTGTCCAGCGGCACATGACCGGGGCCTTCGATCATCACCTGCACATCGCTTTCCCAGGCCTTCGCCGTCAGCTCGCCCAGCGTCTTCAACTCGGCAAACTGCGCCTCGTCCGAGGCATCCGCCACGCTTCCCGGCCGCAGCCCGTCGCCCAGCGAGAAGCTCACGTCATATTTCGCCATCACTTTCACGATCCGGTCGAAATGCTCGTAGAGGAAATTCTGTTTGTGGTGGTGGGTCATCCACTGCGCCAGAATCGCGCCGCCCCTGCTCACGATCCCGGTGATCCGCTTCGCCACCATCGGCACGTACTGGATCAGCACGCCCGCATGCACTGTGAAATAGTCCACGCCCTGCTGTGCCTGCTCCTCGATTACTTCCAGATAGACGTCGATATTCAGGTCTTCCAGCCGCTTCACCCGCGCCAGAGCCTCATAAATCGGCACGGTCCCAATCGGCACCGGCGAATGACGCAGGATGGTATCGCGAATCTCCGGGATGTCCCCTCCCGTCGACAGATCCATCACCGTGTCGGCGCCGTGCTGCACCGCCATGTGCAGCTTGCGCAGTTCTTCGTCGATGTTCGACGTGATGGCCGAATTTCCGATGTTTGCGTTCACCTTGCATCGCGTCGCGATGCCAATCCCCATCGGCTCCAGCTCCGGATGGTTGATGTTGGCCGGGATAATCAGCCGGCCCGCGGCCACTTCGTCGCGCACCAGAACCAGGGGCAGCTTCTCCCGCTCCGCGACAAACGCCATCTCTTCGGTCGCCAGCCCCTTGCGCGCAAAGTGCATCTGCGACATGTTCGCATCGCCGCTGCGGGCGGCCCCCGCCTTCCGGCTGGCGATCCATTCGGCGCGGGGTTTCAGAATTTCTAACGTGGGATTGGAAGCAGCCATGCGAGCACCTCGGCGGGAAAATTTGGTCGCTGCTGGGGATTCAATAAGAGCCAGGTCGATCTGCCTGGATTATAAATGCGCGGGCTGAGGCGAAAGCGGCGCTGCTGTTCGCCTGCGAACCTGTGCGCTGTTGCCGACTGCAATCCGATTTGCCACGGAGCGAACCGCGCGCAGGGCAGCGCAGAGAAGAATAGCGTCCGGCTGGGAACGCAGTGGCTTGAAGTCAGGATTTCCAGAGACGGAACTCGCCCGAATCAGGCGGCGTCTTCGACGCTGCTGCCCAGGAACCACCTCTCGTAGCGGCGGTCTACCTGGCCGAGCAGGTAGACGGCCTCGGCGGTCTCCACCTGCGATCCCCCATCGTCCACTTTGAGAATGGCCGAGGTATAGACGACACCAGAAGGCAGATCCCGGAGCCGGTAAATGAAGCCGCTGAGCCGGTATCCAGGCGTGAGCTCCCGGTAGGCTGGAGAGATGACATCGTCCACGACCGACCAGTTCTCGATGCGTACCTGTGGCTTGTCTGCTGAATCGGAATACATACTGCAACTACTTTCCTGCTCCGCGGATTTTGGGCTGGAGCGGTACTTTGGAATGAGAGTACTGTACAAGAGATTAGCAATTTACATGCCAAACAGAGGAATTGAAAAGACAGGGGTTCCCGCCGCTTTTGGCTGTCGGGGAGTAAGTTTTACCTGGGCCGAGGGCTCGCCCGGTAGATTTGTTCGCAATTTCGTGGCCGGAACGGCAACTCGGACCGCCGCAGCTGTTCGGCGATCCGAGTTCGCGCAATTCTGATGGGCGGGGTTACACGCGCTCGATGGTGACGGCCTCGAGGACAACGGGTTTGACCGGCTTGTCCTGGCGGTCGCGGGAGACTTTTGAGATTTTGTCCACAATCTCCTGCCCCTCCACGACTTCGCCGAAGATGGTGTGCTTGCCCGTCAGCCACTCTGTGCCGGCCACCGTGATAAAGAACTGCGAGCCGTTGGTGTTGGGGCCGGCATTGGCCATGGCCAGTTTGCCCTTCTTGTCGAAACGGTGCGGGGAGTTGCGGGTTTCGTCCTCGAATTTATATCCCGGTCCCCCCATGCCGTTGCCGGCGGGGTCTCCTCCCTGGATCATGAAGTCGGGAATGACGCGATGGAAAACTGTTCCGTTGTAGAGCTTGCTTTTGCTCTTCTCACGCGTGACGGGATGGGTCCATTCGCGGTTACCCTCGGCGAGCTCGGTGAAGTTGGCGACGGTTTTGGGCGCTTCCTGCTCGAAGAGGCGGCAGACGATCTTGCCCTCGGTGGTATCGAAGACGGCGTAGGTGCCAGGCTGACGGGGCATAGGAACTCCTCGGTATTGCGAGATTTTGGGAACTCTACGGTTGCGGTTGAGCCGGGGCCGGGGCGGATGGCGTGTTGTCGGCAGGCGGCACGGGCTGACCGGCGGGAACGATCGTGACCTTCCGGATGATCACCGGTTCGATCGGCTTGTCGTTCTCGTCGCGGTTGACGCGGGCGATCGATTTCACGATCCAGAGGCTCGGCTCATCGCACTGGCCGAAGATCGTGTAGTGCTGGTCCAGGTGATCCTCAGGCGCCTCGGTGATAAAGAACTGCGATCCGTTGGTATTGGGTCCGGAGTTGGCCATAGCCAGCCGCCCCGGGACGTCGAAGTTGAGCCCTGGATCGAATTCGTCGTCGAAGTTGTATCCGGGCCCGCCTTCGCCGGTGCCGAGCGGATCGCCACCCTGGATCATGAATCCCGGAATGACGCGATGAAACGTAGTCCCGTCGTAGAACGGGGTGTCTTTCATGATCTGGTGGGTCTTCGGGTTCGTCCAGGGCTTTGTGCCCGTGGCCAGACCCACAAAATTGGCAACTGCGTTCGGGGCCTGCTTCGAAAAAAGCCGGCAGCTGATACGGCCCATCGTGGTGTCGAAGAGAACGGTCGGGCCGGTGGGTTGCGGGGAGGGCGGCTGCGACGGTGCGGCCTGCGACGGTACGGCCTGCGACGGCGCCGGTGCATCGGGAACAGGTGTGGCCGATTGCTGAGCAAAAACCGCCGCGCTCAGCAGGAGAGCTGCCGCGAATAAGGAACTGCGGTAGAGGATCCTCATGGTTTCCAGAAAACAGGGTACGGCATCGGGCGCACCTGTGTCGCGGCGCGCCCTTTCGCCGGACGTCACTTTTCCCCGCCCACGTAGCTCACGTGCCAGATCGATCCCGATCCATCGTCCGTGACGAAGAGAGAGCCGTCCTTCGCAACCGTCACGCCCACCGGGCGGCCCCAGACGCTTCCATCCGGATTGACAAAGCCAGTGAGGAAGTCCTCGTACGCGCCGGTGGCCTGACCGTTCCTCATGGGGCAGAGGATCACTTCATAGCCAGCGCGATTGGCGCGATTCCAGGAGCCGTGCTCGGCCGCAAAGATATCGCCTTTGTACTCCATCGGGAACTGCGAGCCGTTATAAAACAACATCTCCAGCGAGGCGAAGTGCGGCTGCAGAAGGATATCCGGCGTGATCACCTTGTCCTTCAGTTCTGGGTGCTTGCCCTGCTGGCGCGGATCCCAGGTACCGCTGTGTTCGCCCATGTAGAACCATGGCCAGCCATAGAAGCCCCCCTCTTCGATGTGGGTGATGTAATCGGGAACGAGGTTGTCGCCGAGCATGTCGCGCTCGTTGGTCGAGCACCAGAGCTGCCCGGTGATCGGGTTCACCGCTTCGCCCACGCAGTTGCGGATGCCGAACGCATAGACGCTGACGAACTTGCCTTCCGGCGTGAACTCGAGCACGTCCGCACGGTGAAATTCCTCCGGATGCGTATCCGAATCGTCGTCGTTGGAGTGCGATCCCACGGAAACGAACATGTGCCGGCCGTCCTTCGAGAAGGCGATGTCCCGGGTCCAGTGGCCGCCCCCACGCAGCCGCCCTCCGCCCGGCAAATCCGCCAGGTGCTGCACCGGCCCGCGCGCCTTCAGGTCGCCGTTCTGGTACGGGAATCGCACCACGCCATCCGTGTTGCCGACATAGACCCACTTCGGGTCCGGTCCGGCGGGATAAAACGCAATTCCGAACGGTTGGCTCAGACCCTCCGCGAACGTGGACAGCTGTTTGGGCTTGCCGTCCGGACCAACGCCCCGAAACACCATGATCTTGTTCTGGTAGCTGATGGCGACGAACAGATCGCCATTGGGCGCGGTGCGGATCAGACGCGGCTGGTCGAGGCCGGTGTAGTAAAGATCGACCTTAAAGCCCGGTAGTGCCTGCGGCCATGCGTTTGCCGGACGCGGAACCAGCTCCGGTCCGTTGTCCACGCCCTTCGTGGCGTATGGAGCGGGCAGATCGGCGACCGTCAAATGCCGAATTACGCCGGGCTTTTCTTTTTGGTAATTCGTAAAGGCGTCCTGGCCGGTGAGAACCTTACCGTTCTGCGCGGAAACCGCAGACGCGGACAACAGGAACACAACCAAAAGATCGGAAAACTTCCGCATGATCCCTCCACCAATAAAAAATAAATGGAACGCGGGAATTCGTCCCGCCGCAGAGCTGCACTTTGCGGATGCATCGGAAGGCCTTGCCGATGCAGTGAGCCCGCAGGATTCAAGGTCTTTTGATGAGGCTGCCGCGCGCGGGCGGCCGTTTCGCAGGCGATTGGGTCGCGGGTGGAGTCGCCGTTTGCGCCGGAACGGCGGTCCCCGGCAAGGCTTTGATCTGATCTGGCTGATCGAGCATCTGTTCGACGAGCGTCATGGGAACCGTGCCCGTGAGAATGGCCTGGTTGCCGCGACGCTCCACGGCCAGACTCCCCAGAAATGCCCGCACTTCGGGATCGAAGGGCTGGTTGCCGCCGGTGTTTTCCAGGGCGTGGACAAGCGTGAGAAGCATCTGCAGCGACTCGGTCGAATCAGCGGCGGCAGACTCCGTGGGCGCGATCTCGTCGACGCGGAGATGAATGTGCCCGACCCAGCTGAGCGAGGCGATGAAGGTTGCGTCAAGCGGGATAGGCAGGCGGACGCCCATGATATGAATGCCGCCGGTTTTGCCGAGCGGCAGGGCAATCTCGCCGATCCCCCAGGCGACGGAGAGCAGCGGGACCTGACGGTAGTGTTTTGAGAGCAGAGTCGATCCGGCAAAAGGCAGTGCCGCCGTCCGATAGCGATCGATCATGGAGTGGATCTGCTCGGAGGAGGGCGTGTTGCTGACAGCGACGATGTCGTAGCCCAGGATCGCAACGCGGACGGTCCGGCCTTCGCTGGGAATGTTGAAGATGGTGTGTCCAGCGTAGGTCTCCTGCGAGGCAGCCAGTGTGTCGAGATACCGGGCCAGGCGGCGGCCGTCGAAATGGCCGATGAACACCTCAGAAAACGCGACCGCCCCGTTGGGACCGCTGGGATCTCGCATGCGATGCAGCGCGAAAGCGGCATCGTCGAGGTCGCGCTCAAACTGTATCCCGGTGGCGTCGATGAAGCGCTGGTACTCAGGCGAGTGCTGAACGGGGCGATTCTCAAAATGCGTGACGGCCCGGATGGGACGGAGGTTGATGTAAACCATGCCGTCAGACTCAGGCAGCAGGCGGGCAGCCTCGGGCGGAGCGATCTTGCGAAGGTAAACGGCGCCTGCCAGGAGCAGCAGGACCAGAATGACGATGGCGATGGAGAGACGCTTGCGCCGGTGGCTCATCGGTAAAGTTCTCCACCCTTCCGGAGAACTGGATCGCTTTCTATCATCTCATCCGGCGGCGCATTTCGACATCGCCCGTGGCCGCCCGACAACACTCGCAACGACAGATTGCGAGGGCTTTCGGCGTGTGATACTTTCAATGCTGTACCCTCGTCACGCGGGAGCGGGAGTGTGTCCGGAGGCGGGGTACGAAGGCTGTCCGGGCTGGCGTAGCTCAGCTGGTAGAGCATCTGATTTGTAATCAGAGGGTCGGGGGTTCAAATCCCTTCGCCAGCTCCAGCATCCGGTCCGGGGCAGTAGAGGGCTGGATTCTTCTCGCAGCGAGATCCCGAGAGCAGGCAGGCGGTGGCCACCGGAAATGCTTCCGGAATGCCGAAGGATGCCCGCAGCGTGGGAATCGGTAGCAGGGCAGGCTGATGTAGCTCAGTTGGTAGAGCACTCCCTTGGTAAGGGAGAGGTCACCGGTTCAATCCCGGTCATCAGCTCCAGATTGAAGGGGAGTTCCGGTGAGGCACTCCCCGGCAGTTCCGCACAGGTGGCCGAGTGGTTAATGGCAGCAGACTGTAAATCTGCCGCTCTTTGGAGCTACGGAGGTTCGAATCCTCCCCTGTGCACCAGGTTGATGAAGGTTTGGTTGGCTTGACGAGGTGCTGGAAATGGGCGTGGCTGAGGTAAGAAGCGATGCTCGGCAATCGGCTTCGCCTGCGGCAGATCGGCGCCGGATGTGGATGGCGATGGCTCTGCTGGCCGGACTGGCGGTGCTGGCCTGGTTCACCCTGGACGGCACGGCGACGTTGCCGGTGCGGGAATACAGTCTTGGCAGCTTCGGCTTCGGCGGCTTCAATCTGAAGATTCGCTGGATTCCGGAGCTGATCCTGGGACTCTTTGCCTTCCGCGTGATCACTGCAAATATGCGGGCGCGCCTCGAAGACAAGACTCGGGAATAAGCTTTGCGTTGGCGGTCTTGAGCTGGCGAAGTTGCGGGAGTAACTCAGTGGTAGAGTCACAGCCTTCCAAGCTGTTGGTCGCGGGTTCGATTCCCGTCTCCCGCTCCAGAGATTGAGACGTACGGCTGGGCAGGATGCAGAGGATGTTCGAACAGGCAGCAATTGCGATTCAGGACGAAGCGACCTTCGGAGCAGTACGGCATGCGATGGACGAAGCTTTTTCGTCGCCTCAGGTGGAGAGATTTCTGCGCCGCGTGGCGGGCGCCAGGCTTCGGGTGAGGCAGTTTGAGGCGGTGCTGGCGCACGGATTCCTCGGCGCGCAGGCCCAGCAGGGTTACGCAGCTCTCGGCGACGCCGACCGCGGGCAGGTCCGCGAGCAGTATTTGCGGCGCGTGGAGCAGGTGGCGCCGGAGGTCCGGCACAAGTTTTTCCGGTTGTACGCGAGCTATTAGGCCGCGCTGCCGGGATCGATTCATCAGCAGCAGGATGCAGCGGGAGAGGATACGCACATGGCGAAGGAAAAGTTTGACCGGTCGAAGCCGCACGTGAACGTGGGGACGATCGGGCACATCGATCACGGGAAGACGACGCTGACGGCGGCGATCACGAAGGTGCTGCAGAAGCACAATCCGAAGAACCAGTTTCGCTCGTTCGACTCGATCGACAACGCGCCCGAGGAGCGGGAGCGCGGGATCACGATTGCGACGGCGCACGTGGAGTACGAGACGGCGAACCGTCACTACGCGCACGTGGACTGCCCGGGTCACGCGGACTACATCAAGAACATGATCACGGGCGCGGCGCAGATGGACGGCGCGATTCTGGTGGTGGCGGCGACGGACGGGCCGATGCCGCAGACCAAGGAGCACGTGCTGCTGGCGCGCCAGGTGGGGGTGCCGTACGTGCTGGTGTTCCTGAACAAGTGCGACGCGGTCGAGGACACGGAGCTGATCGATCTGGTGGAGATGGAAGTTCGCGAGCTGCTGACCAAGTATCAGTTCCCGGGCGACGACGTGGCGGTGATCCGCGGCTCGGCGCTGGGAGCCTTGAACGGCGAGGCGCAGTGGGAAGCGAAGATCGACGAGCTGATGGATGCGGTGGACAAGCAGGTGCCGCTGCCGCAGCGCGCCGTCGACCAGCCTTTCCTGATGCCGATCGAAGATATCTTCTCGATCTCGGGTCGCGGCACGGTGGTGACCGGCCGCATCGAGCGGGGCAAGGTGAAGGTGGGCGAGGAAGTGGAGATCGTGGGCTTCCGCGAGACGCGCAAGACGGTGGTCACCGGCGTCGAGATGTTCAAGAAGCAGCTGGACGAGGGGCTGGCCGGGGACAACGCGGGACTGCTGCTGCGCGGGGTCGCAAAGGAAGACGTGGAGCGCGGCATGGTTCTGGCGAAGCCGGGATCGATCACGCCGCACACGAAGTTCAAGTCGAGCGTGTACGTGTTGTCGAAGGAAGAAGGCGGCCGTCACACGCCGTTCTTCAAGGGTTACCGTCCGCAGTTCTACTTCCGCACCACGGACGTGACGGGAGTGGCGACGCTGCCGGCGGGCACCGAGATGGTGATGCCGGGGGACAACGTGGAGCTGGAAGTGGAGCTGATCACGCCGGTGGCCATGGAGAAGGGCCTGCGCTTTGCCATCCGCGAAGGCGGACGCACGGTCGGCGCCGGTACCATCTCCGAGATTATCGCGTAGCACTGGCCGCCCAGGCGGACGCGGCTTCGCCGCAAAAGCCGGCGGCAGCAGATTGGGACAGGCGGGGTGGTGAGAGCTGCTCCGCAGAAAGAATCAGAAGATCATGGTTGGACAGAGAATAAGAATCCGGCTGAAGGCATACGACTACCGCGTGCTCGACACCTCCACGGGCGAGATTGTCGACACCGCGAAGCGCACTGGCGCGCAGGTGGCGGGGCCGATTCCCCTGCCCACAGTGAAGAACAAGTATTGCGTTCTGCGTTCGCCCCATGTCGACAAGAAGTCGCGCGAGGAGTTTGAAATTCGCACTCACAAGCGCCTCATCGACATTCTGGAGCCGACGCAGCAGACGGTGGACGCGCTGATGAAGCTGGATCTTCCGGCCGGCGTGGACGTGGAAATTAAGGCGTTCGAAAAATAGCTGTCAGTCGCAGTTGCCAGCGGCTTCGGGGACTGGCAACCGGGAACTGAAGAATCCGGCAGTGCGGCGCTGAGCGTTCCGCATGATGAGGGAGAGAAAAGACGATGCCAGTTACAGGGATTTTGGGAAAAAAGATCGGCATGACGCAGGTGTTCGACGAGAAGGGTGACGTGCACCCAATTACCGTCCTGCAGGCCGGTCCGTGCGTGGTCACGCAGTTGAAGACCGCGACCAAAGACGGTTACGACGCCGCGCAGATCGGGCTCGTCGAATTCGTCAAGGCCTCCAAGGTGACCAAGCCTCAGGCCGGACACTTCGCGAAGACAAATGTCGCGCCGGTGAGGGTTCAGAGGGAAGTCGCAATCGAAGCCAGCAAGCCGGGCGCCGCAGGCGAAGCCGGGGCCGACGGCGTGAAAGCCGGCGATCGCGTGCTGGTCGACATCTTTTCCGACGAGAAATACGTTGACGTGATCGGAACCAGCAAGGGTCGCGGTTTCGCGGGCGTCGTGCGCCGGCATGGGTTCGGCGGCGGCCCCAAGTCGCACGGGCACATGTTCCAGGTGCAGGGCTCCATCGGCGCATCGTCATTTCCGTCGCGTGTTTTTCCCGGCCAGCGTATGCCGGGGCACATGGGTGTCGACCAGGTCACCGTTCGCAATCTGCGCATTCGCGGCATCGATCTGGACGAGAACCTGATCATGGTCGAGGGTGCGGTTCCGGGCGCCCGCGACGGCTACGTGCTGATCAGCAAGGCGAAGGCTCCGCCGCGCGAGCGCCGTGGGTTCGCCGGTTCGGGCACGGTCGATCCGCTGAAGGCTTCGAAGCGCGCGGTAGGAAAGAAGAAATAGAGCGGCCGTTAGCCGCCAGTTCGTTGGCGGTGTGGATCGAACGATCGCGGTGGTTGCAGATGGCTAACAGCAAACAGCTACCGGCTGGAAGCTGAGTTTGAAAGAGAAGACGATGGCAAACATTGACGTAGTGGATCTCGGAGGACAGAAGGTTGGCTCGCTGGAGCTGGCCGACGAGGTCTTCGGGCAGGTGAACGAGGCGCTGTTGTGGGAGGCGGTGAAGCATTACCGCGCCGCCCTCCGCCAGGGCACTCATGCCACGAAGAACCGCAAACTGGTCGCCGGGTCGGGCAAGAAGCTGTGGAAGCAGAAGGGCACGGGCCGGGCGCGTATCGGTTCGGTGCGGTCGCCGCTGTGGCGGCATGGCGGCACGGTGCACGGGCCGGTGTCTCATTCTCATGAATATCCGTTTCCACGCAAGAAGCTGCTGGGCGCGCTGCGCTCTGCGCTGGCGGTGAAGCTGGCCGATGGGAAGCTTACCGTGGTCGAGTCGCTGGAAGCGAAAGAGCCGAAGACGAAGCTGTATCGCGAGGCTCTCAACAAGCTCGAAGCAAAGCGGACGGCGCTGCTGGTGGAGAGCGGAGCGAGCCTGGGGACGAATTTGCTGAAGGGTGC
>DATJQW010000052.1:0-17330 GCA_035505395.1 Acidobacteriaceae bacterium | reverse complement strand
GCGGTGAAGAGGCCCGGCGCGTCAGAGGGGGGCGCGGTGCCGTCGGCTCCTTTGGGCGCCATCTCGGCTTCCGCAGGCGTCCAGTCGAGGGAGTAGTCGTATTCGCCGGTGAGGCCGGTTTTGTCGATGATGAGGCGGCCGCCGAGATCCCTCTGGCCGGTGAGCATGTCGGCCAGCTGGTCGATGGTTCCGGCGGAGACGGTCATCTCCACGCCGCGGGACGAGGCGCGCATCATGGTCATTCCTCGCGGGACTTTGTGGGGCAGCGGGTGGGAGGGGTCCGGCGGCGGAGGCGGTTGCGGCGGCGATGGGCCCTCGGCGCCGGGCTCGGGCGGCGGGGCGGCAGGAGCCGACGGGGGCGGCGCTGAGGCTTGCAGTTTCGAACCGCCTTTGGCGACCACCAGATCGTAGACGGGCAGTTCGCGGGTTTCGACGTGCATCTTCAGCTGGAAGCGATCGCGCAGCAGAGCCTGCATCATCAGGCTTGACTCCCTCTGCTGATCGTCGCGGGACAGGGCCTTGAACCTGGCCGCGTCGTCGGCGTCCATCTTGGCCTGGATGTCGAAGCGCTGATCGAGCAGCGACTGCGGGCCGCCGGAAAGCTGGCCATCGGAGTGGGCATTGTAGGCATTGCGAATGATTTCGCCGAGCGAGATGTTCTCGATGCGGTAGCCGTCGGGCATCCACTGGACCATCATGTTGTGGTCACCGGGGGCTGCCGGCTTGATGGTGGCGACTTCGAAGGTGGGCAGCGGTTCGCCGTTCCTGGGGAGGGTGAGCTGGGCGCGCGCGGGCGGGAGGGTCAGGAGGGTGAGGAGAGCCAGAGCGGCAAGGGCTCCGGAGATGGGAGTTCGCAGCGACCGCATGGCACCACCCCCTGGGGGATGGTGAACAGTATAAGGCGGGAGTTCGGTGGTGAGTCGCCGGTTTTCGGTTGTTAGTCCCCAGTTCCAAGTCCCCAGTCCCCAGTTGCCGGTTGCCAGTCCCCAGTTGCCGGGTGACAGGTGACAGGTGACGGTCGGGAGTCCCCAGTTGTCAGTTGCCGGTCCCCAGTTGCCAGTCCCCGATGGGCGGTTGCCGGTCGTCAGTTGTTCGTGATTCGTGCGTTTCCGGGGAGCCTGGCGAGATAGCTGTCGATCGCACCTGGCAACTGGGGGCTGGAGACTGGGGACTTGGGACCGGGGACTGGGGACTTGGGACTGGAGACTGGGCGGGGCATCCGGCGACAAAAGTGTTACAGCCGGCGGGGGAGGGCCCTGCTACGGTGGAAAGAGCGGCGCGCTCGAAGTGAGGAGCCGGCGACAAGAGAATCCCCCAGAGAAACGACCCTTCCCAATGCCTATGGATCTGGAAACGGCAGTGCCCACGGTATCCGTGGACGAAGTTGAGGCCTCACCCGCCGGAAGCCTTCCCGCAAAACTGATTGCCCCGCCGAAAGACGAGGCGCGGTCGATGCCGAAGCTGGGGCGCAAGTCGCAGCGCGGCGTGAACTGGATCACGACGCCGTTTATGGTGTTGTTCCACGCGGGCGCGATTGCGGCGCTGTTCTTCTTTACGTGGAAAGCTCTCATCTGCGCGCTGGTGCTGTGGGTGCTGGCGACCAACGTGGGCATCGGGATGAGCTACCACCGCCTGCTGACGCACCGCGGGTATCGCGTGCCGAAGTGGCTGGAGTATGCGCTGGCGGTGTGCGGGACGCTGGCGATGGAAGGCGGGCCGATTTTCTGGGTAGCGCTGCACCGGGTGCACCATCAGCTGTCGGATCACGAGGGCGATCCGCACACTCCGCACGATGGCGGATGGTGGGCGCACGCGGGATGGATCATGATCGGGGACGCGCTGAGCTCGGAGACCGACGCGCTGGCGCGGTATGTGCCGGACCTGATGCGGCACCGCTTCTACGTGTGGCTGAGCCGGTACCACTGGGTTCCGATGGTGGCGGTGGGCGGGATTCTGTACGCGATCGGGGGATGGCCGTGCGTGCTGTGGGGGATCTTCCTGCGGACGACGCTGGGGCTGCACGCGACGTGGCTGGTGAATTCGGCGACGCACATGTGGGGCTCGCGGAGGTTCCAGACGCGCGACGACTCGCGGAACAACTGGTGGGTGGCGCTGATTACGGGCGGCGAGGGATGGCACAACAATCATCACGCGCATCCGGTGAGCGCCCGGCACGGCCTGAAGTGGTACGAGCTCGATCCCAACTACTGGGGGATCTGGCTGCTCGAGAAGGTGGGCCTGGCGCAGGAGATCAAGATGGCGAAGTTCGACCCGCAGAATCCGCGGCCCGCGGGGGCGTAGGGATTGGCAGGGGACAGGGTGCAGGGTACAGTCCTCAGTCCCAAGTCTCCAGTCCCCGGTCCCAAGTCCCAAGTCCCCAGTCCCCGGTCCCAAGTCCCCGGTCCCCAGTTCCAAGTCCCCAGTCCCAAGTCGTCAGTCCCAAGTTCCAAGTTCCCAGTTGGCCGGGGACGGCGCGGGGGATGGGTGGTGGGCGGCGTGAATTCATGAAGCGGCGGCTGAGGCGCTCGCATCGAACCGGCGGAGGGGGATGGTGTTATGCGAGCAGCAATCGTTCCCGCTGTGAACAGCGCGTGGCAGGTAAAAGAGGTTCCGCAACCCGAGCCGGGGCCGAACCAGGTGCTGGTGAAGATGCATGCCAGCGGCATCTGTTACACCGACGTCCATCAGACGCTGGGACATTTTCCGGGGCCGTTTCCGCGCATTCTCGGACATGAGCCGGTGGGCGAGATTGTCGCCGTGGCGCCAGACGTGGCGACGCGCAGGGTGGGCGACCGCGTGGGCAGCGCGTGGATTCAGTCGACGTGCGGGCGCTGCGAATGGTGCCTGCGCGGGCGGAAGATGTTCTGTCCGGACATGAACGGGACGGCCGTGCAATCGCCGGGCGGACATGCGGAGTACATGCTGATGTATGCCGACGCGACGTTTCTGATTCCGGAGAAGATTTCGTACGAGCAGGCAGCGCCGATTTTCTGCGCGGGGTATACGGTTTACAGCGGGCTGCGCTGGGCCGATCCGCAGCCGCACGAGCGCGTGGCGGTGCTGGGCATTGGCGGGCTGGGGCACCTGGCCGTGCAGTACGCGAAGGCCGCGGGCTTTGAGACGATTGCGGTTTCGCACTCGCCCGACAAAGACAGGATGATTCGCGAGCTGGGCGCGGATGAGGTGGTCCGCGACGGAAAAGGGCTGGCGGCGGCGGGCGGCGCGGATGTGATTCTGAGCACCTCGAATTCGACGAGGGCGATGGCGGACAGCATTCAGGGGCTGCGGCCGGATGGGCGGCTGGTGACGATGGGCGCGGACGTGGAGCCGATTCCGGTTTCGCTGGCGGACCTGATCATGAAGCGCATTCGGATCATCGGCAGCCAGCAAAACGGACCGGAGTATTTGTACGAGGCGCTGGATTTCGTGGCGCAGGGCAAAGTGAAGACGATGGTGGAGACGTATCCGCTGGCCGAGGCGGCGAAGGCCTACGATCGCGTGGCGGAGGGCAAGGCCAGGTTCCGCGCTGTCCTGACGATGTAAATGCCGATGCCCGCGGGCGCGCCGGCTGATCGCGTGGGGCCGAAGGGCGCGGCCTTTTTCTATTTGGGTTGACATCCGACCCAACGCGGCCCATACTTGGGTCGTATGCCGACCCAGACTCGCAAATCCGAATCCGCCGATGAGCGCATTGCCCTGCTGCAGGGGACGCTCGACCTGCTGATCCTGCGCACGCTGCTGCTGGGGCCGCACCACGGCCAGGGCGTAGCGCGCTCGATCCAGCGACAGTCAGAAGAAGTGCTGTTTGTCGATCACGGATCGCTCTATCTGGCGCTGCAGCGGCTGGAGGACAGGAAGTGGATCCGCGCGCGCTGGGGGGTAAGCGAGAACAACCGCCGCGCGCGCTTCTACGAGCTGACGGAGAAAGGCCGCGCGCAGCTGGCCGCAAAAACTTCAGAGTGGAACCGGCTGACCGAGGCGATGGGGCGCATTCTGAACGGCGCCACCGGAGCCAGGAACGAAGAGGTGTGACCATGTTTCGCCGCCGCCGCAGCGAAGAAGATTTTGCCGATGAGATCCGCGCTCACCTGGAGCTGGAGGCCGACGATCTGCGCGGGGAGGGCGTTTCGTCAGAAGAAGCGCGCTACCGGGCGCGACGGAATTTCGGCAATGTTCGCGCAGCGCAGGAGGCCTTTCATCTGCGCGGGCGCTGGGTGTGGCTGGACCGGCTGGTGCGCGATGTGCGGTTTGGCCTGCGTTCGATGCGGCAGAGCCCGGGCTTCACGCTCACGGCGGTGCTGACGCTGGCGCTGGGGATCGGCGCGAATACGGCGGTGTTCAGCGTGATGAACGCGGTGCTGCTGCGTTCTCTGCCGGTGGCCGATCCGGAGCAGGTTGCGTACCTGCACACCTCGAACCCGCCCAACGGCACGGGCACGATCGACTCGAACGACACTTTTTCGTATGCGGTGTACCAGGCGCTGCGCCAGCGCAATGGCGCACTCAGCGATCTGATGGCGGTGGGGCTTCTCTCGACGAGCAAGATTGGGGTTCGCATCGGCACTCTGCCGGAGCAGGCCGAGGCGGACATGGTTTCGGGGAATTTCTTTTCGGGGCTCGGCGTCCGCTTGGTGCGGGGCCGCGGCTTCGCGCCTGAAGACGAGGCCGGCAGCGCGCCGGTGCTGGTGATCAGCTACGACTACTGGACGCGGCGTTTCGACCGCGACCCCGGCGTGCTGGGCAGCACGATTTTTGTGAAGGGCGTTCCGTTCACGGTGATCGGCATTGCGGCGAGCGGGTTTGAGGGCGTGGAGGCCACGCACTCCACGGACTTCTGGATTCCGCTGCAGAATCGGCTGCCGTTCAACGTGCTGGGCAATCCGCCGGAAAACGGGAAGCTCTTCGAGAACGATCCGACGTGGTGGTGCCTGCGGTTGATCGGGCGGCTGGCGCCGGGGGTGAGCCGCACGCAGGCGGCCGCGCGGCTGCAGCCGATCTATCAGCACGCGGCGCGCATCGGACTGGGCGATCCCATGCCGGGCGAGCATCCGGTGGTGCTGAGTTTTGGCGACGCGAAGAGCTTCACCGGGGACTATCAGGACATGTACGGCAAGCCGCTGCGCATGCTGATGGCGATGGTGGGGCTGGTGCTGCTGATCGCGCTGACCAACCTGATCATGCTGCTGATGGCGCGCAACGCGGCGCGGCAGCGGGAATTCTCGCTGCGCCTGGCGCTGGGGGCGCGGCCGGCGGAGCTGCTGCGCCAGCTGCTGACGGAATCGGCGCTGCTGGTGCTGCTGGGGGGAGCGATGGCGTGGGCGTTTGCCGCGCTGGCAACGCGGGTGCTGGCGCGATGGGCGCTGATTGAGTCGAGCCTGGCGCCGGACCACACGGTGCTGCTGTTTACCTGCGCGGTGCTGGTGGTGAGCGCGCTGCTGCTGGGCATCGCGCCGTTTCGCACGGCCATCGGCGGCGGCGCAGAGCTGGCGCTGAAGACCTCAGCCGCGAGCGCGCAGATCGACGCCGGCAAATCGCGGCTGGGCAAGGCGATCGTGGCGCTGCAGATGGCGCTGTGCGTGGTGCTGCTGGTAGGAGCCGGACTGCTGACGCGGACGCTCTACAACCTGCGCAACATTCCGCTGGGCATGAACACGAACGGACTGGTGGTCTTCGGGCTGAATCCGCAGACAGTGCACAACCAGGCGGAGCTGGTCCGCTTTTACGAGGAGCTGCAGCGCCGGCTGGGCCGGCTGCCCGGAGTGGAGTCGACCACGGTGATGTCGGAGCGCATCGGGTCGTGGTGGTCGGATAACAGCGACGTGACGGTGGACGGCCGGGAAGGCCGCGCCGCCGACGGCAGCACCATCGTTGTCCGCCACAACGACATCGGCCCCAATTTCTTCCATACCCTCCAGGTTCCGATCCTGCTGGGCCGGGAATTCACCGAGGCCGACGGGGCGTCGAAACACCCGGTGACCGTCGTGAATCAGCTCTTCGCCGACACTTTCTTCCCGCACCGGAATCCTCTCGGTCATCTGGTGAACGGCTTCACGATTATCGGCGTGGTGGCGAATCACAAGTACCGCAGCATGGATGAAGCGCCGATTCCCATGTGCTGGTGGGATTACGCGCAGGGCCCGGGCGAAGGGGAGATGACGGTGGAAATGCGGGTGCGGGGCGACGATCCGCTGGCGATTCTGCCGTCGGTCGAGAAAGTAGTTGCGCAGATGGACGCGAACGCACCGCTGATTGAGCCGATGCTGCAGCGCGAGCAGTACGAGACAACGATCTCGCAGCAGATCCTGTTTGCGCGGCTGGCGGAGTTTTTCGGTTTGCTGGCCATCGTGCTGGTCGCCACCGGGCTGTACGGAACGCTCTCGTACCGCGTGAATCGGCGGACGGCGGAGATCGGCGTGCGCATGGCGGTGGGGGCAAGACGCGGGCAGGTGCTGTGGATGGTTCTGCGCGACAGCCTGGTGCTGAGCGCTGTGGGCGTGGTGCTGGGGCTGCCGCTGGCGGCGGTGACGGGACGCGCGCTGGCGGCTTCCCTTTACGGGGTTCACCCGCTGGATCCGCTGACGTATGCGGTGTCGGTGGTGGGAATCGCCGTGGTGGCGCTGGCATCAGGAGCGGCGCCGGCGCTGCGGGCGGCGAGCATCGATCCGCTGGCGGCGCTGCGGACGGAGTGAGGATGGGCGCGAGCGGGTGCAGGCGGGGTGGGGTCTGCTACTCTGACGGATGCCTCAGCTGCCCAAAGTTGAACTGCACCTGCACCTCGACTGCTCGCTGAGCTACGCCGCGGTGGCGCAGCTGGAACCTTCGATTTCGCGCGAACAATATGAAGCGGAGTTTATCGCGCCGCCGCAGTGCGCGAGCCTGGCGGATTTTCTGACGCGGGCGCCGCGGGGATTCCAGCTAATGCAGACGCGCGAGGCGCTGCGGCTGGTGACCGAGGACCTGTTCGAGCAGCTCGGGGCGGACGGGGTGATCTACGCGGAGATTCGATTCGCGCCGCTGCTGCATTTGCTGGAGGGATTGACGGCAGAGGCGGTGGTGGAGACGGTGGATCGGGCGACGCAGACGGCGATTGCGGCGACAGGGATCGAGGCGCGGCTGATCCTGTGCACGCTGCGGCACTTCAGCGCGGAGCAGAGCATGGAAACGGCGCGGCTGGTGGAACGGTTTCGCGGCAGCCGGGTGACGGCGCTGGATATTGCCGGGGATGAGGCGGGGTATCCGCTGGATGCGCATGTGGCGGCGTTCCGCTATGCGGCGGAGCGGGGCCTGGCGAGGACGGCGCATGCGGGCGAGGCGTGCGGCGCGGAGAGCGTGTGGGAGACGCTCGAGAAGCTGGAGCCATCGCGGATCGGGCACGGAGTGCGGAGCGCGGAGGACGCGGCGCTGGTGGAGAAGCTGCGGCGGGAGGAGATTCATTTGGAGCTGTGCCCGACGAGCAACGTGCAGACGCGCGCGGCGGCGAGCTATGCGGAGCACGCGGTGGATGGGCTGTATCGCGCGGGGGTTTCGCTGGGGATCAACACGGACACGCGGACGATTACAAACGTGACGCTGGAGCAGGAGTACGCGCGGCTGCGGGAGCACTTTGGGTGGGGCGACGCGGAGCTGGAGGCGTGCAACCGCGCGGCGCTGCGGGCGGCGTTTGTGGAGGAGCCGGTGCGGGCGCGGCTGATGGCGAAGCTGGAGGGGGCGTAGCGGCGGGGGCGGCGCCGGCACCGCCAATAAAATCTCTTGACAGAAACGAAGACGGTGGGATTAAGATACCGGACACTGCCCCTGACGGTGCCGCATTTCGACCTGTTGCGTTTGAGGTCCGATGCAACCGCAGGCGTTGATCGCCTCGCCGGGCCCCCGGCGCGTGACTGGCGAAGCTGAAGGCAAATCGATCGAAGGAATCCGTGCAACGCTGTCCGTGATCCGGGAGGTCAGAATGAAGACTTCATGGCGACCGTCGCGGTGTTCACTTGTTAACGGCATCCCGGCGGTAGTGGCGGGGTGCTTAGCGGTTCTGGCGGTTGTGTGGCCGGACTGGCTTGAGTCGTTTGGCGTCCACTGGGACTACGGGGATGGCGCACTGGAGTGGGCGGTCCCGCTGGCGATCGCGGTGGTCGCGGTGGTCTTCGGCGTGAGAGCGGGCCGCGGCCGGCGCGTCGACTTTGCCAGGGCAGTTCGAGCGCGAAGCTGACAGACCAGGCTCACAACCACGCTGACAGACCAGGCTGATAACCCATGCGAATAACCCAGGCGAATAACCAGGGGGCTCACCATGGACGTGACCATTTACGATGCCGTCAATTTCGGCGGCCGCAGCGCGACGCTGCAGGTTGGGAATTATCCGCTAACCGGCTCCGGCGCTCCTCTCGACAAAGTCGCATCCATCCAGGTTCCGGCGGGGATAGTGGCGATGGTGTTCGAAATGGCGGACGGCGCGGGCGGGTACGGGCGCTCGGCCGACCTGATGGAAAATTATGCCGACGTGTCCACGCTGGGGCTCTCCGGCATTCCGTACATCCAGGTATTTCTCTCGGAGCGCGATGCGCCGTTGCTGGAGGAGATGATCGCGAAGGCTCCGGCGGCGGTGGCGGCGACCGCTGCGACATCGGCAGCGACGAAAGCTGCGGCGACCGCGCCGACGACGGCAATTCCGCTGCCAGGCCCGGTGCGAGTCCCGATCCCGACTCCGATCACGCAGCAGTTCTGGACTCGTGGAGCGGTAGTGAACGAGCAGTATGTGGCCGGCCACTGGACGGCGGGCACCGGGCCGGCATCGCAGCCGGGGCCGGCGGTGGTGTCTCCGGGGCCGCTGCCGCACCTGCTGCACATCACGACGATCCAGGGCCAGGACATGACCAATCCGGCGTACAACACCTCAGCCAGCAACTGGGCGTCGCAGGTGGTGGGCGGAACGAAATTCGACGGCTCGACATCGCACCCACTGGAGTGGGTATCGGTGCTGAACCCCACGGTGGAGCAGGACGATGAGGTTGGGGTGGCGGGATTCGCGCTGGCGGCCCAGCTCTCGGGTGCGGATTTGCCCTTTACGCATCCCTTCGGCGGCGATTTCGAGTTCCAGATCGTGCCGGACGCGGGTTATGCGAACCTGCTGGCGCCGTCCAACATTCCCCCGGCAAACGAGAATACCGATTCGGAAATCGCCGAGGCCTTCGGCCAGTTTCGCCAGTACGGGCTGCCCGAGATCGGCAGTTTCGCTATGGAAGTAGACGCGGGCATCGTGCCCGAGCCGTATCGAGCGGTGAATGGCGACCGAGTGGCGGTGTACGGGCGGTGGATCATCGACGCCGGACACGACGACTTTCACAGCGAGATCCATCCGCCGCTGCTGCTGGCCCGGGCGCAGGTGGTGAATGCCCAGGGCACCCAGGTCTATCCGGACGCGGGTGCGATGACCCAGGTTCAGATCTGGGGGCGGCCTTACCAGACGTCGCAGAAGTTCACCGACGGGAGCAGCACAAATCTTTGCCTGCAGGATTACCTGAAGAACATCGCCGAAACGACAGGAGACATCGTCGCTAACCCGCAGCTCTTCCCCAAGCCACTCGACGGGGTGCATCTGGTGACGTTCATCGTGCGGCCGCCGGTGCCGACGCCGCCGACGGGAGGGCCGCTGATTCTGGGGCCGGCGCATCTGGAGTGCAGCTACAGCTTCACGACGAACAAATCGTGCGGGGTGCAGGTGATGCAGTCGTACACCGACCCCAACGCGGTGGAGGTGATTCTGGCGCTGAACTCGGCAGCGTATCCGACGCTGCCGGCGCAGCCGTCCACGCTGGTTCCGTGGACCATCAGCAGTCTTGAATCCAACATCCCGCCGGATCTGGGCGCGCTCACCAGCTTCCTTGTCGGCGTGGTGACCGATTACCAGAACGCCGTGCACGGCGGCAAGATTTACGTGCGCACCATCAATCCGCTGCCGACGCCGAACGTCTCGACGAATGTTGTGCCGTTCACGCCGCTGGCCAGTTTGCCGGAGTCGCAGGTGAACGTCGACGACACGCAGCCGTTCCCGATCGTGGGGTGGGTGAAGGTGCAGTGGGTGCGCACCTCATCGATCGCGGTGGAGAGTGGATTACACCAGGTGGCATCGGCTGAATCCGCTCAGGCGTAACTGCGCCGCGACGGCAAAACGGGATCGCTGGACGGGGAGCTGGCGGTCCGCGACGAAGAGCCAGATACAATTTTCTCCGTGACCAGAGAACGCTGGGCGCAGCTGGGAATCACGGTGCAGTTCCTCATCGTGGTGAGGACGCTGGGTGAGATTTTCCGGCTGCGGCATGTCGATGGCCCGGGATTTTCAGCGGCGCTGACGATGCCGTATGTGGGCGGCGCGCTGATTGCTGCCTGCTGCTGCTGGGCGGGGGTGGTCCTGTACTTCTTCCGGCGCTATGCGCTGTCGGCGTGGCTGGCGCTGCTGACGGTGGCCGGGCTGCTGGTCTACAAGGTTGGGGTGATCGGCAGGTAGGGGACGGCTCGTCTGCGGAGTGGATGGAGGGCGGAGCGGGGGATGATAGAAACGAGTTGGGATCGAGGCCCGACCGTCATTCAGGAGGCGACGCGACGACCATGAAGAACCTCTTTGACCCTGGGATGGCAGAGGATGTGAAGCAGCGCGTTTTGCGGCTGGATGCTGCGAGCGAACGGCAGTGGGGCAGCATGACGCTCCCCCAGACGCTCGCGCACTGCACTTCGGGCCTGCAGATGGCGATGGGCACGATTCAGCCGAAGCGCGCGTCGTTTCCGGCCAGCCTGATCGGCCCGCTGATTAAGCCGCTGGTCTTCGGCGACGACAAACCCATGCGCCGCAACTCACCCTCTTCGCCGGAACTCTTCGCAGCGGACGCCGCACCGCGCGACCTGGAACGGGAGCGCGCGGAGCTGATCGCGGCAATCGATACCTTTGCCGGCCGTGGGGCCGGCTGCTGCACGCAAAACCCACACCCGTTCTTTGGGCGGATGAAACCGCAGGAGTGGGCCATTCTGATGTACAAACATCTCGATCATCATCTGCGGCAGTTTGGGGGGTGATGGGGGGGTGGGGTTGGGGAAAGCGGATGGGTCCGGGGCGGTGATGCGGCAGTATCATCCTCCAGCCAGAAAATCGGCCAGCAGGACAAGCGTGGAAATCAGCGAAGCGGCTGCGAGCAGATACCACCATCTGGAACGCTTTCTTCCGCATGCTATCGCCAATGCCACGGAAATCGACGCAGCAATGGCGCCCGCAGCAAACAGAGCAGCCGTCCACGCATGTACGCCACCCGGCATTCCATGATCGGGAAGCCATACCGTCGAACAGACAGCGGCCCACGCCAGGATTAACAGACTGAATCCCATCCATCCGGTCGCGTTCGTTCGCTTCAGTTGCGTCACACGATCTCTCCGTGACTGCGACTGCAAATTCTATCTCTTTATGGCCGCACGATCGGCCATTCGGACATTTCGTGCACAGAGCGGCGAGGAGAGAGGCGACGCCTGAGATTCATTTCGGTGGCTGCGCCACCGATTCCCTTCGCGCGCGGGTGCATGGTGCGCTGCTGGATGATGAGGTCAGCGAACGGTTCGTCCCTTGCGTGCGGTTGGTGAAACGCGCTGGGCGGAAATGCAGGTCCTTCGACTCGCGGCTGAATTGTTGTTGCGCGCGAAGGACGCGCGCAACGAATTCGGATGGCTCGCCCAGGATGACAAATTTTTTCTCTTCCGGATGGATTCGTGGGGATTCGCGCCTTCCCACATCTGCCAAAACCGGGCAGAGCCGTTCGACTCGCCTTCGGCTTGCTCAGGCCAGGTTGTGGGGCACACGAAGGGAGTTAGTCCCCAGTTGCCAGTCCCCAGTACGCCAGCGTCCCGCCCTGTCGCCCCATTCGACTTCGCGCCTGACGGCGCTTCGCTCAGGGCAGGCTCTGGCGGCGAGAAGGGTGGGGCACCCCGGCTGGGCGTACCTCCTTATGGCCGGTGAGCCTCGTCACATACCAGGTGCATGCCGCTTTGTCATTCTCCCTACATTGGCAACCATGTTCCGGCCCGCGCTGCGCAGCATCGGGCAGTTGGATTGGTTTAGCCGGAGGATGCCGATGACGCACGACGATGTTCGCACCCTTACCGGGAAGCGCCTGACAACTCGCGCACTGATTGCATTTGCCCTCTGTGAGATTGCAGAAGAAGAACTACGTGCGGGGCAGGAGGAGCGGGCGTGGGAAACGATACGGTCAGTCCGCAAGATCACCGCGGATATCGAGGCGCAGGTCTGCGGCGACGCCTCGGCGCTGCCTCTCGGGGATCTGCGGGAAGCAGCGGAATTGCTGTGCGGGGTGGACGAGCGACTGACTGCGATTGAGTCGCTGCTCGGTCCTCGCACTCTCCAGTAAATCTGCGTTCTTCCGGTGTCGTTGCCACCCTGACCGGGGTTGGAGGTTCATGGCAAGCCAGGACAAGCCGATTCAGCGACTCATGCGTTGGATATCAGGCCAGCTTGTACAGAATGTGCCTCCAGAGGACGCGATCTGCGCCTTCGATTGTAAAAAGGGCCAGTGTACGGTTGGGGAATGGGCCGTTTGTGACCGACGCCTCCATCGAGCGGCCGGAGAGCTGATGCCGGCTACAGACCCGGGACCGACTGCAGGTCGAACCTGCTCCGCCGAAGAACCCGACGCAGTCAGCGAGTCTGCATCTGCTGAGCCTGGCCGGTGACGCGTGGCCCTTTGACGGGCGGCAGGTGTATTGCAGGGAGCGTCTCGGGGCTGCGATGGTTTGGTGTTTTGCTGGTGGCTGAGAGGTGCGTAGCGCGATCTCGCGGAGCCGGACTCAGGGGATGCGGCCGGGGGTGCAGGATAGGATTCCTCAGGGGCTAAAGCCCACGCTTATTTGGTGCTGTTACGGCACGGGTGAACTCGTGCCCTGATACAAGGTACAGACCGGGCTTTAGCCCCGGAGAAGCTTTGCATCCGCGCGCTCTCTGTGGTGAACGCCGCGCCCCCCGCCTCACCGCCTAATAAACTCCAGGAATCAGCCGCTTCGTGGTCCGGCAATACTCTTCGTAGTCCGCGCCAAACGCCAGCCGCAGCGCGATCTCTTCCACGTGAATTCGATACAGCAGCGCCAGCGTCGGCGGAATCAGCACCACCGCGAAGCACGCCCACGTGCGCGCATGCAGCGCAAAGGCCAGCAGGATCAGTTCCAGTCCAAGATAGGAGGGATGGCGCACGAGGCTGTAAAGCCCGCGCCGCTCCAGCTTCTGCGTGGCGTGGGTCGCAACGTTGGCGCTGAACGCTTTGCCTAAATTAAAAATCGCCGCAATGCGGACGATCAGCCCGAGAACGAAAATCGCCAGCGCCACGGGCCGCAGCCAGCTATAGCTCCCCGGCATGTCCGGCGCGAAGACGCGGTGCATCCACTCATCGGCCTTCAGCGATCCGATAATCACGACCCACAGGATCACCTGGGTTCCGCGATCCTGAATCTTGCTTTCGCCGCGCCACGTGGTCGTGAACACCGCTACCGAAATTTCCAGCACCAGCCATACGTACGTCAGCGCCCGATAGGCCGACTCCACGCTCATCTCGCCTCCAGCTCCCCGGCATAACCTGGATGCTAACCTGGCAACTCCTGAATCCGTCACTGCCCCCACGCCCCATGCACAAACTCGCCGATCCACCACCCGTCCAGATACTTATACGGAAACTCGCCCGTCGTGTAGTGGCCGCACGGCAGCACCTTCGAAACGAAATCCAGATCGTGCTCCGCAAAACTGCGCACCACCTGCTCCGAATACACCGGCAGAAACGTCAGATCGTACTCTGCGTGGATTACCAGCACCTTCTTCGCGTGCTCGGCAAATTTCTTCATGTACGCCACCGGGCTGATCCCCCGCCACAGCTGGTACAGCCGCTGCTGCGTCAATCCCGCCTGCTCGAAGCCCTCGCGAATATGCCGCGTGCTCTGCCCCGTCCACACCACGTCGCCAAACGCCATCGACGCGTGGTTGAACGCGTTCACCCGCAGCCGCCGGTCGTGCGCGCTGGCGATGAACGCGTAGCACGACCCCAGGCTCGTCCCCAGAATCCCGAACTCCTCGTATCCCTGCGCCTCCAGCCAGTCGAGGCAGCACCGCACGTCCACCACCGCCTGCCGCACCGACGCGATCGTTCGCCCGATGTTCGCGCTCACCGCGTAATCCGACCGCTCGATCTCCGCCGGCCGCCGAATGTCGTGGAACGGCTTGCTCAGCCGCAGCGCCGAAATCCCGAAGCGGTTGAAGAGCCGGCACAGCGCGTTGTGGCTGAAGGCATCCGCATTCCACTGCGGCATCACCACCATCGCCCGCCACGGCCGCGCAGCAGTTTTTCCGAGCCCTTCGGCTTTTCTGATCGCTGATCGCTGATCGCTGATCGCTGCACTCGGGTACCACCGCGCGTTCGCCAGATCGTTCTCCGGATACGGCGTCCGCACCGGCGACGTGAAGCGCAGAAACTGCGCCGTCGGCAGCTCCCCATTTTCCGCCAGCTGCTTCAGCTCCGCATCCCGCTTCAGCGTCTCCGGACGCACATTCGTGGGAAACAGCTGCGGCGCGCGCTCCTCCAGCCGGAAATCCGTCGGCGTCTCGTACCCGAAAAACTCTTCGCTCTTTGCGACGATCGCCTCGTTCACCGCAACCATCGCCGCTTCTTCCGCGCGGAAATCGCCCTGCGCCCGATCCACCACCCCACGCAGTCCCGCCTCGTTCACAAAATCGGCGATCCACTCGAAGCCCCACTCCAGCGGCCGCACCACGCGATTCTCATCGCGCGTCGTCAGCCTCGTCTCCCACGCCTCCATCCACTTTCGATAAAGATTGAACGCCATTGCCTCGTCTTTCTCTCAGTCCCCAGTTCTTAGTCCGAAGTCGCCAGTTGCCAGTCCCAAGTCCCCAGCTCCCAGTCCCCAGTCCCAAGTCCCCAGGCCCCAGACAACCGGTCTCCGCGTTCTCTGTGCGCTCTGTGGTAAACCGCCGCTTCTGATCGCTGACCACCGGGGACTGGGGACTGGCAACTGGGGACTGGCAGCTAGCAACTAACGGGTGGCCCATTCAAGCCTTCCTTTGGCTTGAGTGGGGTGCTAACTGCCTACCCCACCATCACCCGCGTTACCCGCGGGGCAATCGCGCACAGCACCTCGTAAGGAATCGTCCCCGTCAGCTCCGCCAGGTCCGCCGCCGTCACCCGCTCCGCGCCCTGCTCTCCGATCAGCACCGCCTCGTCGCCCGCCGCCGCGCCCGCAATCTCCGTCACGTCCACCATCGATTGGTCCATCGAGACGCGTCCTACCACCGGCGCCCTCTGTCCGCGCACCAGCACCCATCCTTTGTTCGAAAGCAGTCGATTCAGCCCGTCCGCATATCCCGCCGGCAGCAGCGCCAGCCGCGTCCGCCGCCGCGCCGTGAACGTGCCTCCATACCCCGCCGTCGTTCCCGCCTCAATCTCCCGTACCGAGCTGATCCGCGCCTTCCACGCCAGCACCGGCTGTAATTCCGCGCCAATCCCGCCATGCGGTGGATATCCATATAAGGAGATCCCCGTCCGCACCATCCGCCGCGCGCCAATCGTCCGGGCCAGCTCGGTCACCGACGCCGTCGTCTGCGACAAAACATCCGCCGAGCTGCCCGCGCTCAGAAACTCCGGCCGGATCCCGCTCCGCACAATTGTATCTACAGCGGTTACAAATTGCCGAATCTGCGCCGCCGTCGCCTCCGCGTGATCCGGCGAGTGAAAGTGCGTCATCACCGCCTCAACGCGCAGCGGCGACCCGGGTCCAAGCCTCGCCAGCACAGGCTCCAGCCGCTCCGGCTGCACGCCCTGCCGCGACATCCCTGTATCGATCTCGAGATGCACCGCGACCGACCCCGCGCCTGAGCCCCGCTTCCGCGCCGCTGCTTCCAGCAGCTCCAGATGCTCCGGCTCCCACACCGACGGCGTCAGCCCATGCTCGATGACTGCTTCCGCCTCGCCCGGCCACACCCCCGAAAGCGCGAGGATCCTGGGGCCGAATGCCTCACAGTTTTTCTCTGTGTTCTCTGCGTTCTCTGTGGTGGAAGCTCTCTGTACCTCTGCGTGATCTCCGAGCGCCGCCCGCAGCGCCACGGCCTCTTCCACGCACGTCACCGCAAACCACCTGGCGCCATCGGCAGCCAGCGCCTGCGCGCACGCCTCCAGACCATGCCCGTAGGCATTGGCCTTCACCACGGCCACGGCCACGGTCTCAGCCTCCGCGCCCGCGCGCCGGCGCAGCAGCCGGAAGTTGTGAATCAGTTTGTTCCTGGAAATCTCAGCCCAGATCGGTCGTGTGAATGTCATCGCCTCGGAGCCAGAGCAGCCGGTAGTGATCTGAAAACAAAATTTGTCATCCCGAGCGCAGCGGCGGCAGCCGAAGAGCCAAGCCTGAGCGCAGCCGAAGGCGCCTGCGGCTCTAAACGCTAAACGCCAACCCCTGAACGCTACCCGCTAAACCCTAACCCCTAATTCTGCGGAATACTCGTGTTCTGCGCCGTATTCGGCTGCGACGACTGCTTGCCCTTGTAAAACAGCGGAATGTGGAAGGGCTCGTCCGCGCTGCTCTTGTCCTGGTTCTTCTTCTTCCCCGAGCCCGGCACCACTTCCACCACCGGCGTCCGCTGCGCGTTCACGCAGTCCCAGCGGTCGCGCTCGTGCGCGTAGACGTGCGTAAAGATCCCGCGCTCCTCCCGCATCCGCCCATCCGTCTTCCACTTCATGATGTAGGTGCCGCTCACCACCGCCATGTCGCCAAACATGCGCACGCTCACCACCCGCTGCTCCATGCTCACCGGCGCCGTGCTCTTGTCGAACAGGTTCGCGATCGACTGGTTGCGCGTGGTCACGTCGCCGCTCGCGGAGATCCCCACGTACACCGGCGACAGCAAATTCTCCATCGTGTACTGGTCGGCGTTCACCACCGCCGTGCTCCACTGGTCTTCGTATCCCTGGAACTGCACCACTTCCGGCGGCTTCGTCTGTCCCGGCGCAGCCGACTCGGCCTGCTGCCCCTGTGCCACACCCGCGGCGCACCATGCGATTCCCAGCGCCGCCATCCATACAAATTTCTTCATGACTCCATCCATCCCGGGGGAATGTTTATATTTTAGACGTTGCCCGCTGCCCCGGAGAGTCGCGCCCCGGTTTTTCACATCCCGTCCCCGGTTCTGCGCGATTTTCACAGTCCCTTCACAGCTCCGCATTCCCTAAACTTGAGCATGCCGGCCGCTGAACGCTTGAACGCTGAACGCTAACCGCCTTTACTGATCTCTGATC
>DATJQW010000051.1:0-7386 GCA_035505395.1 Acidobacteriaceae bacterium | reverse complement strand
CCACTTTCGCATGGGCGACGGTTTGATGATATCGCCTTTGGGGCGAAGCCCGAGTTGCGGCTGATGCTGAGCAAGGATACCGCCCGGTGAGGGCCGCGGCAGCAAAGCCGCCGCGCTGAGATTTCAGGAGCGGGCGAAGACGCTGTAGAGTGCGGGAGTCTCGGTGGTGACGGTTTCGTCGTGAAAGCGGGCGATGTTGCGGCCGCCGCGCTTGGCGGCGTACAGCGCGAGGTCGGCTTCATGCTGGAGGACATCCCAGGTAAGGCCGGGGCGGCCGGCCGAGACGGTGATGCCGAAACTGGCGGTGACGCGGGCTTGGCGGCTGCCGACGGGGAAGGTGCGGCCATTCAGTGCGGCGCGAAGACGCTCGATCGCGGCCTGGGCTTCGCCGCGGCCGGTATCAGGGAAAAAGAGCACGAACTCCTCGCCGCCAAAGCGGCCGACAATGTCAACTTCGCGAATCACGGTGCGGAGAAAGTTGGAGAAGCCGGCGAGTACGGCATCGCCGCCGGCGTGTCCGAACTGATCGTTGAGCTGCTTGAAAAAGTCGAGATCGAGGACAGCAACGGCGAAGTCGCGGCCGTGGCGAGCGTAGCGAGCGAGCTCAGCCTCGGCGGCAGCCTCAAGGCCGCGGCGATTCAGGATTTCGGTGAGGGGGTCGATCATCGAGAGACGGCTGAGATGGAGGAGCAGCCGGGCGTTCATCATCCAGATGAAGGCAAGGGGAAGAACCGAGCAGGAGACAACATACACGATGCCGCTGGAGTCTTCGACCCAGGGCGCGACGGCGCCGGGCATGCGGTGGGTGAGGAGATAGACGGCGACACGCGCGAACTCCACCAGAGAATAGACAGCGAGAAAGCCGGCCATGACGCGTCGAGGCCAGCGGGTGTCGTGATCGGCGGTGGTGAGGAGCAGTGCGACGGTGAGGGCGGTGACGAGGGCGAGGCAGAAATCCTGCAGCGTAGCACTGCGGTCGAGGCTGCCGGAAAGGCTCCACGCAAGAAAGAACGGCAGAGAGGCGGCGACGCAAAGACCGGGAATCCAGCGGCCGCGCTCGCCGCGGCGCACGAAGATGGCAATGCTGGTATAGAAGCAGCCGTAGCCGACGATGGGCGCCTCCATGAAGAGGCCGCGCGTGAGCAGATGAGGCAGCCAGTGACCACCAAGGTCGAGGACAGCTCCGCCAAAGCCTGCGAGATAGCCGCAGGCCAGCCAGCGAAGGCTGCGATTGTCCCTGTCCTCGAAGGCCATCCAGGTAAGGACGACCGCGAAACAGGCAAGCTGAACATCCTGAACAAAGCCGATGGCGTAGGTAAGCATCCTGGGGGAAGCCAAACAACGGCCTGCAGAAAATGTTAGCGTTCTGCTTCGGCGCTGGCCACAAGAATCGCGACGAAGAGTCCCTGAAGTAATTACCACTTTAGGGCTAGTGGGCGGCGAGCAGCTGAGCGCGCAGATGGCGCGCGGAGGCGAGTAAAGGCAGGCCCGGGTCGGCATTCTTCCACTGATCGAGCAGGGCGCTCACGGTTCGCATGGCGGCAGCGCGATTACCGGCCTGAGCGTAATCCTGCGCGAGCGTCAATTGCGCAGCCGGCAAGTAGCGTTCGGGCTCCCACCCCAGGGGCCCGGCATTTACAAATTGCGCATACCACGCGATGGCTTCGTCGCGCTTGCCCATGGCCTGGCAAACATGGGCCATGGCTTCCCGGATGCAAACAGCCGGGGAGGAATCGTCATCGGGAGCCGGGGGCCTGAGGTATTGCAGCGCGCCCTGGGGATCGCCGGAAGCCGCAGCAACCTCGGCTTTCAGCAGGCCCAGGTAAATCACCTGGTCTTCGACGCGGTCGTTGGCAACCGGGGCGATCCGATTCAGAATGGCACGTGCCTTGTCCGTCGCCCCGGCGCGCGCATAAGCCTGACCCACGAGCGCGCCATAAAGAACCTTGAGTCCCAGGGAATCGAAGACAGTCATGATGCGATCCAGCTGGGCGATCTGGTCGCGCTGGTTGCCTTCAGCCGCGTCCACGGCCGCCAGCATGTAGCGGATGCGCGCGACAGCGAAAGGATCGTGGGAGCCGGGCAGCGCGAGCATCAGCCGCCGACGAGCGCTCTCATACTGTCCGCGAACCATGTCGAGCAGGGCCAGCGAGCGTTCCCCCTGCGGATAGTTGTCGGGATCGGTGAGCATGGCCGAGAACGCCTGTTCCGCTTTCGCCTGATCTCCGGCGCGGATGAGGGTAAAACCATATTCGCGATTGACGTTTGGGACCAGCAGCCTCGACGGCTCCAGAGCAAAGGCCTTTTCGTATGCCTGGATCGAGGGTCCGTACTGATGCAGCTGGGAGTAAGCGGTGGCCAGCTCGATCCAGAGCCCCGAGTCGTCGGACTCCTGCCGAGACAACTGAAGGTAGATAGGAATCGACTCCTGGGTATGGCCGTTCATGCGCAGCAGGCGGGCGTAGGAATAGCGCGCGTCAGCGTCGCCAGGGAAACGCTGCAGGTAAAGGCGATACAGCTCGAGCGCATCCGCGATGCGGCCCTGGCTCTCGGCGTAGCGGAGCTCGATCCAGGCATGCTCGCGCTCGGTGGTGCGGCCGGAGAGCGCCAGGGCGGCACGAAATTCCTGCTCGCCAGTCACGGGCTGATTGGAGAAGAAACTGTAGTAGAAGTACCCCAGCGCGGCGTGGGCCATGGCAAAGGAGGGATCGATGACGACGGCGGCTTTGTAGAGCCGCTCCGCTTCGCTGGGCCGCCCATCGTGGAAGGCGTCCATGCCCTGCGCGTAGTCCTCGAGCGCCGAGATGGAAGCAGTGGTCACCTGGGGCAGCGGCCGGTGACTGGTGCGGATGGTATAGCGCGACTCGCCGAGGTCGCGGAGGATGTCGGTGGAGATGGAATCGAGCGCAGGCAGGATGCGATCTTCATCGGCGGCGGTTTCGGCGTAGGAGCGCACCGCGACGCCGCTGGAGGGATCGATGAGCTGGGCGGTCAGGCGGTATTCGCGCCCAGCGCGGGTAATGCCGGGAACGATGAGGCCGTGGAGGCTCTCGCGCTGGCAGATTTCGCGCCCCACCGCGGCAGTGATGGGCTCGGCGGGATTTTGCTTCATGAAGCGCAGCGCTGTCTCGGTCTGGAGCCTCGAATAAACATTCAGGTTGCGGGCCTGCTCCAGGCTCACGGTGAGCGCCATGCCGAGGGCGCGGTCAAAGCGCGGATCGCCGGTCTGGTTATCGAAGTCGGCGATCAGGACTGGCTCGGTTGCGCCATAGGAGAAGACGGGCGGGGTATGCGCCAGCCAGTACCAGAGCGCCGCGCCAGCGGCTGCGACCGCGCATCCGAGCAGGAAATACATGGCACGCAGGCCGCTGCGGGCGGCGACCGGCGGCGCGGCAGGTGCGTCAGGGGAAATAGTTTGCGGAGACAGCGAGGTTGCGGAATCGGCTTCGGCGTCACCATGATAGCCGTTCTGCGCGGCGATGGGCTCGACATCGGCGAGAAAGCGGTATCCCCGTCCGCGCACGGTTTCGATGAATCGAGGCGCCTGGGGATCATCGTCCAGCGCCTCGCGCAGCTTGCGCATGGCGGTGTTGAGGCCGTCCTCGAAATCGACGAAGGTGTCGTTGGGCCAGAGGCGCTCGCGCAGCTCGGCGCGGCTGATGACTTCGCCGGGACGCTCGGCGAGGGCGATGAGGATGCTCCGGGGCTTCTCCTGCAGACGGATGCGGCGGCCGCTCTTCGTCAGTTCTCCGGAGCGGAGATCGAGAGTGAAGGGGCCGAAACGGTAGCCGGACAGAAGCGCAGACATCGCCATAGAGGCACGTGCGAGCCGGAGCAGTTGAGCCGAGTGGCCCCACGATAGCACAGATTGACGAACCCGGCTGCGCGAAGTTACGCGTAAATCCAGAGAAAACAGGGATTTCGTAGTTCAGACAAAGTTCATACAGAAGTCAGGGACTGTCCATTGACCTGAGAGCGAGAATCTCCGTACGTTCGCGGAAAATGGCGCGGGCCCCAAAGTCGCCGCGCGGCTCAGGAGAAATAATTTGATGCGAATGCTCGCGGATGCGACTTGCCCCCGCCGCCGAATTGCGAATTTGTTTGCGCTTCTCGCCCTGGTTCTCACCGTTGTGGCTCTCGGCGTCCTGTTTCTGGCTCCGCCTTCGTCTCTGGCGCGGGCGGCCCGGGTGGCAGACGTTGCGGAGCCCGCGGTCCCGCCAGCCAGGGCGAATGCCGTCGGGCGTCCGGCTCAGCCAGCCGCGCCGGAACGGAGGCACCGGAGCGCGGGACCCTTCCCGAGGCGGCCGGGATTGCCATCGAGGACGCCATGATCAGCATCCGGTAACTTCGCGAATGTGCACCCACACAGTGCGCTGCCAGACGAGGAGCAAGGGGAATGCGCAGACAAGGCCAGCCAATTCGCGGTGCGGACACAGGAGGCATGACCACAGCGTCATTCCCAGGCCTTCGAGCCTTTCTGCTGTGGATCTCGATCGTCGCCATCTTTTTTGTCTTCGGGTGCTCCTCTGGGTCGTGGAAACAATCCGCAGGTATCGCCGGCGGAGACTACAGCGGGGTGGTCCGTTCGAGGTTCGCTAAACCGTTGGTGGCGAAAG
Source organism: Acidobacteriaceae bacterium (assembly GCA_035505395.1). Lineage (GTDB taxonomy): Bacteria > Acidobacteriota > Terriglobia > Terriglobales > Acidobacteriaceae > Palsa-343. The sequence continues at coordinate 2,770 of DATJQW010000051.1, read as the reverse complement.
ACACCGACGCAAGTTATGATCCCGTTTCCGGGGAATCGTTACGTTCAACGCGCCGTCTTCCGGGGCAAGCGCCAGCCTGAGTTCTACCACGGGAACAACGGTCAGCGGCGGAACGGCCAGCGTGACGACAACGGCCAACGGGATCGCCAGTTCGACACCGCACACCGCCAGCGCGACGGCAACCGGCGTAAGCACGAGGGCGACATTCTCGCTAAACAATGCGGCCGCAGCGACCCTGAGGGGAACGCCTTCGGCTCTGTTGGCGACGATCAACGCCGCGATCAGTCCTGCGGACGCCGGCGGCTGCGGGCCCAGCGAAAACGTACCAGCAGTGGAACGACGGGGCTGACGCCGAATCTGGCGTCCGGCGCCAACGCGAGCTTCACCCCGGCTGTGTCCGCGGGGCAGCAGTCACGGCCACGCTCCGCAGTATTCGGGTGGCCCGAATCTGGCCCCAGCCACGATGAGCAGCGCGGCTCCGGCGGTGGCGGCCGGCAGGGCGGCGGTCAATCTGCCGGCAGCGGCAGCGCATTCGCCAGAGGAACAGTTCGTACAATGGGCTCGATGACTGAGTTTGCCCAGTTCTTCGCGCTCTCCTTCACCGCGCTGCTGCCGGTGATCAATCCCCTAGGGTCGGCGTTGGTATTTCTGGGCATGGTGGGGTCGGCGCCGGCGAGTGTCTACAAGGCACTGGCACGGCAGATCGCCTTTACCACCGCTCTGTTTCTGGTCGTTATCGACATCGCGGGCGCTATGGTGCTCAAGCTCTTTGGAATCTCACTGCCGGTGGTACAGCTGGCGGGCGGCCTCGTACTGGCGGCAATGGGCTGGGGCCTGCTGAACCAGAAGGAAGCCTCGGGCGTGCCCGATCCCTCGCTTCAAACCAACGATCTGCCCACATTGCAGCGGCAGATTTTTTATCCGTTCACGTTTCCCCTCACCGCCGGCCCCGGCGTTCTGGTGGTGACGCTCACGCTGAGCGCGCACGCCTCGAAGGGCGAGCTGCTGCACATCGTCTTCGCGCATCTGGGCATGCTGTGCGGCATGGCTTTCATCTGCCTGACGGTGTTCATTGCCTACGCGTGGGCGCCGAAGATCACCGCAAGGATCTCTCCGTCGACGGCGCATGGCGTACTGCGAGTGATCGCCTTCATCCTGCTCTGCATCGGCGTGCAGATTGCGTGGAACGGCCTGAGCAGCCTGGTGGCTACCCTGCCCTTCGCGCGGCGATAAGTCGAGCCGACGGCTAAGAAGCCGGCGACGCCTGAGCCTTCTGAAACGCACTCAGCGCATCGTGCAGGCGGGCGAAGACCAGCGACGGAGGAATCACGTCTGCGAGATGGTGACGGTGAAAATCCGCCAGCGTGTCTGGCGGCATCCGCGCGAATCCCAGGACCACGCCGATCCTGCTCAGCTCGCCGTTGAGCTGAGCGATCACGCGCGATGCCGAGTAGTCGATCTGGGTGATCGCCTCCGCATCGACCACGATCCAGCGAACCGGCGAAGGGTGGGGTGCGGCGAGGCGGAGCAACTCCTCGGCAAAGCGGTTGGCGTTGGCATAGAAGAGCGCGGAGCCGAAGCGGTAGAGCACCAGGCCCGGCTCGGTAACCACTCCGGGAGCTACCGGAGCCACCTTCCAGGCGTTGCCGTTATCGAGCTGAACGACGCCGGTGTGGGGGCGGTAGCTGTGGCGCACGATCCGTACCAGAGACAGCCCCATGGCCAGCAGAATGCCGGCCTCCACGCCGACGGCGACCACGGTGATGGCGGTCAGGAGGGCCACGGCAAACTCACCGGGGCTTTCGCGCCGCATGGCCAGCAGCCCGCGCAGGTCGATCAGGTGAATCGCAACCAGCAGCACCAGCACGCCGAGCACGCACTGCGGCAGATATTGGAGGGGGCGGGTGAAAAAAAGCAGCACGCACAGGACCACCGCGGCCGTTGCCAGTTGCGCCTTTTGACTGCCGGCGCCCGCGGTCTCGACCATCGAGGTCTGCGTTGGGCTGCCGTTCACCACAAAGGTTCCGGTCAGGGCGGCCGCTACGTTAGCGGCGGAAAGCCCCACCAGGTCGCGGTTTTCGTCGAGCTTCTGGTCATGGCGCAGTGCGTAGACGCGGGCCGTGGCCGCGCTCTGCGTGATGATCATGATGGCGCAGGAACCGGCCACCGGAACCAGGTCCAGAATCTCCCGCCACGGCAGCACGCGCAGGCTCGGATGCGGCAGTCCGCCGGCAACTGCGCCAATGGTCGGAATTCCACGCGAGGAGAAGCGCCACACCGCGCTCGCCACAGTGACGCCGACGACCGCGACCAGCGGCCCCGGCACCCTGGGCGCGAGATAGCGCAGGGCCAGCACCAGGCCCAGCGCCGCAGCCGAGACGAGCAGCACGGGAAGATGGAGCTTCGGCAACTCGCGCGCAATTTCGATGAGCTGTCCGATGGTTCGATGCGACTGGACCGGCAGGCCGATGGTCTCGCCCAGGACGGCGATGCCCACCTGAAAGCCGACTCCGGTGAGGAATCCCACCAGTACGGTCTGCGAAAGGAAATCGGCGATAAACCCCAGACGAAAGAGGCGGCCCAGCAGGAGGAAGGCTCCGGTAAGCAGAGCGACATAGCCGGCCAGGGTTACCCACGCGGGACTCGCCATGGGCGCCATGCCCGCCAGGCCGCCGGCAAGAATTGCCGCGGTTGCCGAATCCGCAGCGACCACCAGATATCGCGACGATCCGAATATGGCGAAGGCTGCCAGGGGCGCCAGCAGCGTGTA
>DATJQW010000050.1:0-48321 GCA_035505395.1 Acidobacteriaceae bacterium | reverse complement strand
CAGCTGCGCTTCGACTACCGCGAATCGTTTGACGTGGAGTGGGCGGGCCACCCGAACTGGTACTTTCATGTCAGCAAATTCTCATTACCGTGGTACCGGCACCCCGCAGTCCCTCCGGCCATGTTTCTCGACGCCTGGATGCGTGGCGAGGAGCGCGATCGTCTGCCTGCGGATCGTGAGCGCCTGATCCTGAAGCCGCTGTTTTCCTTTGCGGGGCAGGGCATTGTTTTTGCCCCCAGCGACGAGCAACTGGCCGCAATTCCGCAGGAAAGACGCCGCGAGTATCTTCTGCAGGAGCGCGTCTCGTTCGCGCCGGTCATCGACACCCCCGCCGGCCCGACCCAGGCGGAGGTGCGAATTCTGTATGTTTGGCCCGATCATGGTTACCTCACCCCCATGGCTGCCCTGGTGCGCCTCGGCCGGGGGCAAATGATGGGGGTGGACCACAACCGGAACCAGCGCTGGGTGGGTGCGTCGGCAGCGTTCTTCGCGAACTGAATCAGGGACTTGCCGAACCCAGGCCACGCCGGCACGCGTCCCGAATCTGCACAGGCGTGCCCCATTCGGGGCATTGCAGACCCTTTGGCAATACTTTACAAATTGAATCGCGCGTGTACACTTTGGTAATTAGTTCGTCCGGTCGATTGCGGGTACTGTAGGGGAGACGTGGCAGGAGGACAACCTATGGAATTCGCCGTTTGTCCGGCTTCGCCGCCAAGGAAGGATTGGCGGGCGCGTGGCGCTGTCCGGTACCCCGTGAAATTACCGGTGACGCTGTTGTCCAGTGGCCGAGAGTTGAAGGCAGTGACAGAGGATTTATCCGCCAGCGGGGTGCTGTTCCGTTTGCCCGAATCGCTGCCGCTGGGGCAGGAAGTGGAGTTCCTGCTGGAGATCCCCGCAGGCCTGCTCGATTTTTCGCACACAGCGGCCGTGCACTGCAGGGGCAGGATCGTTCGGACCTTCTGGAAAGGCGGATCGCCATGGGCGGCCGCGGTAATTGATGAGTACCGATTTCAATAGGTGAGCGGTGGCAGCAAAGTTATGAGCCAGACGAATGGGAAGAATAACGGTGCGGTTCCGGCAGTCGAGCAGCCGCAGGGAGAAATCCGGGTGATCCTTGCCGACTCCCAGGCGATTTATCGCGTGGGCATGCGCAAGGTCTTTTCACCGGAATCCGGAGTTGCCGTGGTGGCGGAAGCCGACACGCTGCTGGTTCTGCAGGAAGTGGTGCAGAAGACGCCCGCGGACGTGCTGCTGCTGGAGGGCTCGATGATTACCGGCACGGCGAACGCGGTGCCCGCGATCGTGCGCCACGCGCCGCAGCTCAAGATCATCGTGCAGTCGGCGTCGACCGACGAGTCGCACACCGTCGATCTGTACCGTCGCGGCGTTCGCGGCATCATTCCCCGCTCCATTTCGCCGGACCTGCTCATCAAGTGCGTGCGCAAGATCGCGGCGGGCGAAACCTGGATCGACAATCAGTCGGTGAACTGGGTGATTGAAGCGTATCGCTCCCAGGCCAGCTCGCTGGTGAATCCGAAGAATCAGCCGCGGCTGAACCAGAAGGAGATGCTGATCATTGCCGGCATCACTCAGGGGAAACGGAACAAGGAGATTGCTTACCAGCTGGGAACAACCGAGCAGGTGGTGAAGAACTATCTGCGCAAGATCTACGACAAGCTGGGCGTCTCCGATCGGCTTGAGCTGGCCCTCTACTGCCTGCATCATCAGCTGCACAAGCGCGCGGCCGAGATCGAGACGCAGGCCCTGGAGAATCCGGTTCACTAAGTACGGGCCTCGCATCCATCAGAAGGTATAAAGCCTCGCCGCCGGCGGGGCTTTTCTTTTGGCGCGGGGCTGAGGGGCCGCAGGATTCCTGTTGCGCTGCGCCGGCGCTGTGATACAACGCGGAAAACACGGAGGGAGCATGGCTCCGACCTCGGAAATTGAAATGGGCGAGCGGGTGTACCGCATGCGGGGAGTGCAGCGCGCCTTGTATCTCCTGTTTGCGGCGATGCTGGTGTTGGCAGCGCTGGGCATGTGGCGTGTGGTGGGGCATGCGACGCACGCAGCCACGCTGCCGGAGGGGCTGGCAGGAGCCGCGGCGGCTGTGGCGGCGTTCTATCTGGCGTTGTCGGCACTGCGCTCGCGTCTCCAGATCGACGGCACGCAGGTGCGAGTGCAGGGAGCGCTGGGGGAGCGCACGTTCGACGCCGCTGACGTGGAGGGATACCGGACGCTGAGCGGGCGGTACGGGTCGTACCAGGTGTTGTGCCTGAAGGATGGCGGTGCGCGAATCCAGTTTTCGCAGTATGCGACGGACGAGGCGTTCCGGGAGTGGCTGAGCCGTCTGCCGGACCTGGATGCCCGCGACCGTGAGGCGGCGCTGAAGAAGATCGCCGAGGATCCTGACCTGGGCGCGACGCCGGAGGAGCGGCAGAACGCGCTGAGCAGCGCAAAGTGGACGAACGTGGCGGCGTGTGCCGTGGTGGCGATGGCCGCAATCGCCTCACTCTGGGGCCCGCCGGAATTTGCGGCGGCGGCGACGGCGGTGCTGGCGCTGGGGCCCATGACGGCGGCGTATCTGCTCTTCCGGTCGCCGCTGCTCTACGGGCTGATGAAGCCGAAGAGAGATCCGCGGACGGAGCTGAGCTTCCTGCTGCTGGTGAGCGTCGTGGGACTGGTGGCGGGCGACGGGAGAGTGAACCTGGTTTCCCTTGCGCCGCTGGGGCCTGCGATCGCGGGGGTGGCGATTGTATTTTGCGCAGCGTTTCTGCCCGCGGTGTGGAAGAGCGCGCAGCGCGGCGGAGCGCTGATCGCAATGATTCTCTTCGGGCTGTTTTACAGCTACGGGCTGGCGGCGGCGATCAATCGCGTCGCGGACCGCTCGACGCCGGAAATGTTCCGCGTGGAAGTCCTGGCGCAGCACGTCACGCACGGGAGCCGCAGCACCTCGTATCACCTGACGCTGGAGCCGTGGGGTCCGTATTCACGCGTCAACAGCATGCCGGTGTCCCGCTCGGTGTACGAACAGACGCAGCCGGGAACGACGATCTGCCTGGACCTGCACGCGGGGTTTCTGGGTGCGGCGTGGTATCAGCCGATCGACTGTGCGGAGCAGCAGCCGTAGATCGGCTCGCTCAGACGCGCGGGTATTGCGGCGGGTACGGAACCTGCTGGTACCCGGCCTGCGGAGCGGGAACGACCTTCCACTCAGAGAACGCCAGCACGTAAAGCATGATCAGATTCACGAGCGGAATAAACATGAGCAGGCTGAGCCAGGGCGAGAAGCCGGCCTTCTTCCAGATGAACCAGTAGGGGATGACGAGGATGGCCATCACGATGAGGAAGATGATGGGCATGATGGCCAGCATGGCCATGGCGGCGTGCATGGCTTGCGGATCCATTTGTGGATTCATGGAACACCTCAGATGCGAAGTAGCAGGCTTCGCGCCAGCTTAGTGGAGCCGGTGGGCGGAAGCAAGGGAAATCAATGGGGAGTGCCGCGCGCGGCTCGCCGTGTCATACACTGGGGGCGATATGCTCCGACTCACGACTCGCTCCTTATTTCTGATCGCCGCGGCCGGATGTCTGCCGCTGGCGGCGCAGACGACTCATCCTGCAACCGCACGAACTGCCCACGAACATGCTGCAGCCCGCGCGGCCGGAGGTTGCGTGACGCCCGCGCCCGTCCTGGCCGCAACCATTCCCGCCCTGCCGCAGGGAAGTCCCTGCGTCAAGTCGCTCTACACCGTAACCCGCCTGCCGGAGATGAAACTGGACTACGCTTCGCCAATGGTCGGCGACGATGTGCGCCAGTCGCTGGGAAGCAGCCCGCTGACCTTCTCGCTCGACTACGTCGACGTCCAGGAGGGGACGGGCGACCGCGTGATGCCGCATGAATACCTTACCGTGAAGTACACCGGCTATCTGGCGTCAAGCGGCACGAAATTCGACTCGTCGGACGACCATCCGGACAAGCAGCCCATCACCTTTCAATACGACGAGCACCACGTGATTCCGGGATGGGACACCGGGTTTGAGGGCATGCACGTGGGCGGCAAGCGGCGCCTGTATATTCCCTGGGAGCTGGCTTACGGGGAAAATGGGCGTCCCCCGGTGATTCCTCCGAAGGCAGAGCTGATCTTCGACGTGGAAGTGGTGAGCCAGAGCGATCATCCGCCGGTGATGCATCCGACGATTCCGCCGGGGGCACATTCGGGCATGCCGGGAAGGCCGGGCATGCCGCCGCAGGGAGCGGGGACACAGCCGCACTGAGGCTCGGAGCAGAAACAGAAAAGGCTGCGGAGCGATCCGCAGCCTTTTTGTTTGCGATGAATTGGTTCAGTTGACGAGCAGAGCGCCCGCCGACTTCTCTTCGCCGTCCTTGACGACGGGGCGATAAAAGAGCTGATTGTTGTCGAGGTAGACCTCAAGGAAGGCGGGACGTTCGTTGATGCCGCCGGCGATGAGAGCCTCGGAGAGCGGGTCTTCGACATAGCGTTGCAGCGCCCGGCGCAGCGGACGAGCTCCGTAGCTGCGGTCGACGATGGTCTTGTCGAGGATCCAGCGCATCGCCTCGTCGTTGACGGTGATGGTGATGGCCTTCTGCGCCAGGTTGACGTTGAGCTGCTGCACCAGCAGTTCGAGGATGCGGATCAGATCCGCGTCGGTGAGCGACTGGAAGAGAATGATCTCATCGATGCGGTTCAGGAACTCGGGGTTGAAGGTGCGCTTCACCTCGTTCTTTACGAGGTCCTCGATCTTCTCCATGACCAGGTCTTCGCGGTCGCTCTGGAAGCCGAGCCCCTGCTTGCGCTGCAGGTGGCGCGCGCCGATGTTGGAGGTCATGATGATGATCGTGTTCTTGAAGTCGACCGTGTTTCCCAGACCGTCGGTGAGCTGGCCGTCTTCAAAGACCTGCAGCAGGATGTTAAAGACGTCGGCGTGGGCCTTCTCGATCTCATCCAGCAGCACCACAGAGTAGGGCGAACGCTTCACCCGCTCGGTGAGCTGGCCACCCTCCTCGTAACCGACGTAGCCCGGAGGCGAGCCGATCAGCTTGGAGACCGAGTGCTTCTCCATGAACTCCGACATGTCGAAGCGGATCAGCGCCTTTTCGCTGCCGAAGAGGAACTGAGCGAGGGTGCGGGCCATTTCGGTCTTGCCGACGCCGGTGGGGCCGAGGAAAAGGAACGAGCCGATCGGCCGGTGGGGCGACTTGAGCCCCGCCCGCGAGCGCCGGATCGCGCGAGCGAGCGCGGAGATTGCTTTGTCCTGGGAGATGACGCGCTTGTGAAGCTCCTCTTCCACGCGCAGCAGCTTCTGCGTCTCCTCTTCCTTGATCGAGGTGATGGGAACGCCGGTCCAGCGGCTCACCACGTCCTCGATGTCCTCGCGGCCGACGATGCCGGCGCTGGAGTCGTCGAGGTGGTACTTGTCGCGCAGGGCGCGCAGGTTATCGCGCTCCTTGCGCTCCTCGTCGGAGTAGAAGCGCGCCTTCTCGAACTCGTGGTTCGCGATGGCGTTCTCCATCCGATGCACGATGAACTTGATGCGCTTCTGCACTTCGGTGATCTCGTCGGGCAGCGAGGTCTGGCGCAGTTTTACGCGCGCCCCCGCCTCGTCGATGAGGTCGATGGCCTTGTCGGGCAGGAAGCGATCGGAGATGTAGCGGTTGGAATGGGCCACGGCGAAGGTGATGGCCTCGTCGGTGTAGCTGACCGCGTGGAATTTCTCGTAGCGGTCCTTGATGCCCATGATGATCTTGATCGCGTCTTCTTCGTTCGGCGGCGGAACCTTGACGGCCTGGAAACGCCGCTCGAGGGAGCGATCCTTCTCGATGGATTTGCGGTACTCAGCGGGCGTGGTGGCTCCGATGCACTGGATCTCGCCGCGGGAGAGCGCGGGCTTGAGGATGTTGGCCGCATCCAGCGAGCCCTCAGCCGAGCCGGCGCCGACCAGGGTGTGCAACTCGTCGATGAAGATGATGGAATTCTGATTCTCCATCAGCTCTTTCATGATGGTTTTCAGGCGTTCCTCGAACTGGCCGCGGTATTTGGTGCCGGCCACGATGAGCGACAGATCGAGGGCGAGAACGCGCTTGTCGGAGAGGAAGCTGGGCACATCGCCGTCGGAGATGCGCTGCGCCAGGCCTTCCACGATCGCCGTTTTGCCCACCCCGGGCTCGCCGATGAGCACCGGATTGTTCTTGGTGCGGCGGCAGAGGATCTGGATCACGCGCTCCAGCTCCTGATCGCGCCCCACGAGGGGATCGAGCTGCGAATCCATCGCCGCCTGGGTCAGGTCGCGGGAAAATTCCGCCAGCAGCGACGACTCGCGGCTGCGCTGCTGCGCCGGAGCCTTTTCCTGGGTCGCGCGCGCCAGCTCTTCGCGAACCGCCAGCAGCTTCAGGCCGCGCTCGTGCAGAATCTCGGAGGCGAAGCACTTTTCTTCGCGCAGCAGGCCGAGGAGCAGATGTTCGGTGCCGATGTGCTTGTGCGAGAGCCGCTCGGCCTCTTCGGCCGCGTACGCCAGCACCCGCTTGCACTCGTTCGACAGGGGCAGATCGACGGAGGTGGAGACCTTTTCGCGGATGGTGGTGTGGCCCTCGATCTGTTTGCGGATCGATTCAACCGAGGCATGCGAGCGGAGAAAGCGAGTGGTCAGAGCTTTATCTTCGCGCAGCAGGCCGAGCAGCAGGTGCTCCGTCTCGATGTACGGAGAACCGAACTGGCTGGCTTCGTAGCGGGCAAAGAAGATGACGCGCCGGGCTTTTTCTGTATAGCGTTCGAACATGTTCCCTCTGAGAGGCTCCGCCCGCGGGAGAGATCGCCGGTCGTTTGTGCCGGCGGCCGCTCGCAGTGGCCGGGACTCTTCGTTCATGAGAGCCTGATCAGCAACTCAGGCTCTTGCCGCCGCCCATGCCAAAAATCCAGGCAAAACCGGGCGGCCCAGAGGCTGGAGCGGAAACTCCGCATCCATCCATTATCTATCCAGGTCAGCGGCGCCGTAGCAACTTCACGAACCTTCGCCGCCAGCCTGTTTCGTTCCACATAACCTTACCTCTCCGCTCAAACCTCGTGCGGAGAAACCTCTTCCAGATGCCCCTTATCCAGCCGCAAAATTCTGCCACAACGCCGGGCCAGCGTCATGTTATGGGTGACGATGACGGAAGTGAGCCGATGGGTTGCGTGCAGCCGTTCAATCAAAGTAAAGACCAGGTCGGCGCTGCGCCCGTCCAGGTCCCCGGTAGGCTCGTCAGCCAGCAGGACCCTGGGGCGCGTGACCAGGGCGCGGGCCAGCGAAACCCGCTGCTGCTCGCCCCCGGAGAGCTCCCCGGCGCGATGGGTGACCCGGTCGCCGAGCTCAACCTCGTTCAACCACTGCTCCGCATTTCTGAAGGCCTCGGCCTTCGACTGTCCCCTGGCCAGCAAGGGCATGGCTACATTCTCCAGCGCCGTGAATTCGGGCAGGAGGTAATGAAACTGCCAGACATACCCGACCTCGCGATTGCGGAAGGCCGCGGCTTGCCTGGGGCTGAGGGAGTTCAGGTGAAGGCTGGCGCAGTATACGTCACCCTCAGAGGGGGTATCAAGGGCGCCCAGCATGTGCAAAAGAGTGCTTTTTCCAGCTCCCGACTGGCCCACAATGGCCAGCATTTCGCCATCCGCAATACCGAATGAAAGTGAATCGAAAAGGACGAGACGCCCCCGGCCGGTCACGTATTCCTTGCGCAGGTTGCGGACGCTGATGACAATTGGATGACGATCACCCCCCGAAGGACTCGGACCCTGAGGCCAGGGGCCGCTGTGTGGTATGTCCGTGGCGGGAAGGGGTTCCATACCTACCTCTACCATTCCAAACCCGAAAAGGGAAGGAATGATTTACCAGATTGGACGTGGAGCAGTGCAAAAGAGGTAACGGAGGGCTGATCCTGCGTCCTTTTTGCGGCGCCGGGGCAGGCTACCGCGAGCATGGCCGCCGCAGGATCACCGGTCGATCGGGTAAACGCGGGGCGGTTACGAGAGCGGCTGCCGCGGGGGAAACCCTCCGGTACCGGAAGGCGGAGCGTCAAAAGAAGGCCGGAGTGCGGCTGGACTTCCCGCGCACCGCTGCTCCGGCCTGGAGAGCCCTGGTGGGGCGAATGAGCTTCGCTGAAGGGATTGCCTCCACGCGGATACGAACTCAGTGCTCCTTTTGCTCGGCCATCAGTTGAGCAAACTGAGCGGTGGTGCGCAGCCGGGCAAACAGCACATCCTGCATCACACGGTTGCGATCCGTGAAGCCCTCGTCAAATGCCTGACGCAGAAACTCGATGGCGCGGTCTTCCATCCCGGCCTGAGCAAAAAGCTCGGCGAGGCAATAGTCCTGCTTCGCCCGGTCCTCGGCGGTGGTGGTGCCGGGGATGGCGGGAAGGATATTCATATCGTCGAAGACATTCGGGTCCAGGTGGAACGCCATTCGATAGGCGTCGATGCCCTGGCGATATTTGCCGCGCGCGAAGTAAGCCGTGCCAAGGTTGGCAGCGATCACTGCGGAGGTCGGCATGAGCCGGAGGGCATTGCGATAAAGCTTGATGGCCTTCTTGTAGTTGCGCGCTGCAAAGTAGGTGGCGCCGAGATTGTTGATCGCTTCCGGGTAATTGGGGCGGATCAGCAGCGCGCGCTCGTAATCGCGGCGAGCTTCATCGATCGCCGCCAGGTGGTGGTAGGCGATTCCGATCTTGTTCCAGACCACCGCGCTCTTTGGGGCCAGACTGTAGGCGTCGATGGCCGCGGCGTATTGCTGACGTGCCATCAGCAGGTCTCCGCGTTCCTCGGGAGGGAGGGTCTGGGCCAGCGTATTCGCCTGTGCCTGGGGAACAGATTCGGCGGGGACGGGTAACGCTGATCCCGGCAGCAGAACGGCGGCGGAGAGCGCAAGGGTGACGAGGCAGCGATTCTTCATGGGGACCTCCCAAAGAACCAGCTACCCGGAAGTCTGATCCTCCCCGGTGACGGGTGGCCATAGCCACTCGGCGGTACTTTCACATGGCCACAAACGAGTTCACTCCGGCGCAATCACCTGGCGCATCTTGCGGACCGCTGCGGGGATCGCCTCCTCAGGAACGTTGGCGTAGCCGAGAATGAAGCCCTGCCGCGGGTTGGGGCTGGCATAACAGGGCGAGAGCGGCCACAGCCACAGCTTCTCCTGGGCGGCTCGCGTCGCAATCGCCACGTCGTTGTAGCCATCGGGAAGCGTCACGGTGAGGTGCATCCCGGCTTCGGCTCCATGGATCTCGAGGAAGTCGCCGAATTCCCGGCGAAGGCTGTCCGCCAGGGCGGTGCGGCGTGCCTTATAGAGGGCACGCATGCGGCGAATGTGCCGAGCAAAGTGGCCTGCGCGCATAAAGTCGGTCAGCACCTCCTGGAACAGATACGGCGGAAAGATGTCCATGGAGAAGCGCACCGCCTTGAACCGCTCCAGAAGGTCGGGCGGGATGACGATGTAGCCGAGGCGCAGGGACGGCCGCAGAACTTTGCTGAAGGTTCCGATGTAGATGACGCGATTGCTCGAATCCAGACCCTGCAGCGACGGGATGGGCATGCTCTCGAAGCGGTACTCGCTGTCATAGTCGTCTTCGATGATCCATCCATTAGCGTTGCGGGCCCACTCCAGCAATTGCAGGCGCCGGGACGCGCTCATGGTGACCCCGAGAGCGTAGTGGTGCGATGGAGTGACGAACGCGGCGCGCGCGCGGGGGCTCATGCGGATCCCGGCGGAGACGTCGAGCCCCTCGCGATCGATGGGGACCGGGGTCACGCGGCAGCCGGAGCCGAGCAGGATGGCCCGCAGCTGCGGGTAGCAGGGCTCCTCAACCCACGCCGAGTCTTCGGGATCGAGCAGCACGCGGGCGGTGATGTCGAGAGCCTGCTGGGAACCGGAGACGACCATGATCTGATCCGGCTCGCAGCGGACGGCGCGGGCGGTGCGCAAATAGGAGCAAATGGCCTCGCGGAAGGTATCCAGGCCGAGCGGGTTAATGAAGTGAACAGCCGAGGCGCGTGGCATGCGGCTGTGCCGCGCGACCAGGCGCGACCACAGCTCGAAAGGGAACTGATCGAGGGCCGGCTGGTGTACGCCGAATGCTCCCCATCCGTAACGCCACGGAACCTGCTGGTAGCGGGGAAACAGTTGCGAGCGCCGCGAGGTTGGCCGGGACTCGCCGGGGCTGCGGCTGGCGCGGAAGGTATCGCGAGCCGGGAGCGAGGTCGCGACAAAGGTCCCGGCGCCGACACGGCTCTCAAAGTAACCCTCCGCCAGCAGCTGGGAGTAGGCGTCGAGCACCGGAAAGCGGGAAATCTCCAGCTCAAGGGCCAGGGCGCGGCTGGACGGAATGCGCTGACCCGCTTCGAGATCGCCACGCACAATGGCGTCGCGGAATCCGATGTAAACCTGCCGGTGCAGAGGCAGGGGGGAGCTTCGATCGACAGGAATAACCGGCGCAATTCCCGCAGAGATATCGGGCATGCGCAGACAGACTAGTGGTCATGGCCAAACGTGAGCAAGTGGTCATGTCGCAATGCCGCTTTTGAGAGAGAAGTGGACCGGCCAGCAAGCAAAAAGGGGATGGAAATTCCATCCCCTTTTCACCGCAGCGACGGCGGTTCAGGCCGCCGCTTTCGACTGTACGTTGATGCTTTCGGCAATTCGGTTGAGCGTGACGTCGGCGTTCTTCTCTTCCGCCAGCGTCTCTTCAAGAAGGCGAGCGATCTCTTTCTCGCCAAGGAGATTAGCGAAGGTGCGGGCCGAGCCATATGCGGAAATCTCATAGTGCTCGACGCGCTGCGCGTCGGCAATCAGACCGGCGTCCACAGTCTCCGCTTCGCCTCCGTCGCTGATCCGTTCGTCGGTTTCTGCGATGAGGCCTTTCATGCCTTCACAGGTCTTGCCCTTGGGTTTTTCGCCGAGGCGTTCGAAGATCTGCTCGAGACGCCTGACGTGGCCATCAGTTTCCTTCAGATGGTGCTCAAGGGCCTGTTTCAGCCGCGTGTCGGATACGTGTTTGGCGACCTTGGGCAGCGCTTTGGTGAGCTGGGTTTCGGCGGAATGCAGGTCGCGCAGTTCGTCGACCAGCAACTCTCTCAGGTTTTCAATCTTCATGGGACACTCCAGGGTTGAGGAATACCGAACGTCCCTGCAACTGCAGGTAACGGCGTTCACTTGTGCGGGTTGGTTCCTGAGCAGTGGGATGCAGCCTGAGGCGCCGAGCGTGGCCTGCCGAGAGAGCTGCCGGGCCGTGACCTCAGCGCCTCAATTCTTCGATCCGGAGGGATTCGCCCTGGGAAAGATAACCCTTGCGGCGAAACCAGTCTTCCATCGCATCGCGCAGACGATCGATGGGAACCCGCGTGCCGGCTTCGAGCAGGCCGTCGCCGACGGGAAGCGTGTCGTCAAAGACCGCGTCGTTGGTGAAATTGCGCATCGCGAAATTGTCGATCCAGGCGATGGGGCAGGGGGCTGCGTCCCCGGATGGCGCGACGCGATCGATGCGGAGTTTGCGGAGGAACATGGACGCTGCGTACAGGGTACAGCGAAGGGCGATTAGTAACCGTGGTGGTGGAGAATGAAGACGGCAACCGAGGCGGCGATGCAATAGATCCCGAAGTAGTACCAGCGGCCGTGCTCCAGCCAGGAACTGAGCCACTTCAGGGCCAGCAGTCCGGCGAAGAATGCGAAGATCGCACCGAGCAGGCTGGGAAAGGCTGCATGCGCGAAGCCGGAATGATCGGCGTGGTGGAGGCGCAGCGCTTCGCGGCCGATGGCCAGCGGCGTGATGATGACGGCCAGCGCAAAACTGAACGATTCGACGCGGGATTTTTTGATTCCCTGCAGCATGCCGACGGAGATGGTGGCGCCGGAGCGGGAGAATCCGCGAAAGGGCAGGCAGAGACCCTGCACCGCGCCGATCACCGCGGCCTGACCGAAGCCGATCTGTGAGGCCTCGGCGGAGTCCGGACGCCGGCCCTCCTTGATGCCGGCGACCAGGATGAGGACGCCGGCGGCGAACAGCGCGGGCGCGACGATCTGCAGCTGGCCGAAGAGGTCCTCGATCTGCGCGTGCGGAGAACCGCGGAAGAGGGTATGCTCGATGATTTTCATCAGGATCCATCCGATGACGAGCGTGGGCACGGTGGCAATGATGGCCTGCCAGGCGAAGCGCTTCAAGGCCTCACCGTCGGAGAAGAAGGTGGCCTTCCACTGCTTCCAGAAGTAGACGATGACAGCGAACATCGTGCCGGTGTGCAGCATCACCAGCAGCAGGGTCATGGCCGGGGACGAGGGATCGAGGCCCATCAGCTTTTCCGCGACCACAACGTGCGCGGAACTGGAGATGGGCAGGAGCTCGGCGAGACCCTGGATGATGGCGAGAACGATCACCTGAAGCAGAGACATGATTTCGATTCTAAGGGCAGAGTTATGGTGCGCCGTCGAAAGATCACAGCCGGAGCGGCGCGCCGTTCAGTTGAGTGAAACCGATTGCGGCAGCAGCAGGGTGAACTGGCAGCGCTTATCGACCCCGGAACAGGCCAGAATGCCGCGGCGGACGATGCGATCCTGCGAATCTTTGGGGAACTGGGTGCTGAAGTCGGCCTTGCGCAGCGTGCCCGCCGCAGCCTGCAGGCGCGCGTCGCCGCTGATGAAGCGGACATCCTCGACTTTGCCGGGAGAGAGCAGAACGAAGAAGTCGGCCGACGAGAAGGTTTTGGTCAGTTGGGGCAGAAAGATCGAGCGCTGATTCCCCAACTCGGCTCCCGGGTCAGAGTATTTGGCGCGATAGCCTTTGGCGGCAAGGGCTTTCTGGCGGGCGAGCAGGGCATCTCCGCCTTCCGGATCCGGGCTCAGGGTGTCGGCGGCAACCGCCAGCGCGTAGATATTTGCAGCGTCCTGGAATCGGCCCTCCTTCTCGTAAATCTGGCCCAGGTGGTCGCCGATTTCGCTGTGCTGCGCTGTTATCCACGCCGCATGGACGTAACTTTCGGCGAGGTCGAGCTTGCCTTCGCGAAAATAAATCCAGCCCATCGTGTCCCAGGTCGCGGTCAGCAGCTGCACGTGCTGCAGATCGTCCTGGCTGAGGTTGCCGAGGGTGATGGTGGAGGTTTCCTTGCCGAGCAGATCCAGGGCTTTCCGGCAGCTGCTTTCCGTGAACGGCAGGTTCAGACCTGCATCGGCGAGCTCGTAGGCAGCATCGTTGAGCGTTTCGGGATTGTCGGCGCCGTTGAGCACGTTCTCGAGCATGGTCGCTCCGGCATCCCGCTTGCCGGCGAGGATGTCCGCGTGGCCGGCCTGGATGGCAAGAGCCTTGTTGGCCGGGGATGCTTTCGCTGCAGCTTCGAGGAGCGCGGCCGCGTCGTCGTATTTCTTTTGCAGGATGAGCAGCGTGCCGAGGCGCAATTCCGCATCGGTGTCGTTGGGGAAGACTTTCAGCAGACCGCGCAGGGTGGCAATGGCATCCTCGTTCTTTTGCATGCGGACCTGGAGTGAAGCGAGGTATTCGTAGATCCGCGCGCTGTCGGGGTGGTACTGAATCTCCTTCTGCAGATCGGCGACCGCGTCGTCCATGCGGTTGTCGGCGGCGTCGAGGACGCCGAATTCGGCCCAGAGCCCGCGTTCGCGTGGATTCAGTTGCTCGGCGCTCTGAAGATCGTTGCGAGCGGCGGAGGGATTGTGATTGTTGAGTTCCGCCCAGGCGGCCTGGATCAGCTGCACGGCGTCGGGGTTGCTGGGACTCGTATCGGGCATGGGCGAGCCGGCGGCGATCAGCTGCACAAACTGGTTCACATCGTTGTTGACGTTGTCGGAAAACTGCTTGTACTTGTCCCACTGATCGAGAGGAACCTGCTCTTCCAGAACCTGGAATTTGCGGTCGGAAATGAATTTGCCGCCCACCAGCTTGTAGGTGGAATCATAGGTGGCGAAGGCGCTCTCGTAGTGCGCGGATTTGGGCAGCACGGCAGTGTATTGCGCCGGAAGAGTGATCTCGGAGTGGAAAGATTCAATTTGCCTGGCCTGGAGCTCGATCACGGAGGCTGAATCGCCGGGAGCAGGCAGGTCGAGTCCGGTCATCAGCGGCAGGATGCGGTGATCGCTCCAGTCGGCGTACTCCTTGCGGTCGTATTTCCAGGAGAAGCTGAAGGGATCGTCGGTGCGGTCGGGGCGGCTGACGTCGACGTCGCTGACGGTTCCCGCGAAGCCCATGGCCTGGGACATGTTCTGCGCAAGCTGCTGCCACTGGGCGCGCGGCGTGGCGCGGTAGGCGGCCCGGAAGAGCACTTCGGTATCTCCGCGGACGGTGAAGGAGATATGGCCGGTCAGGGTGCCATCGCTGTCGAGCGACGCGATGGCGGAGTACTCGGTGGTAAAGGGAAACGGGCCATCCGCCGGCGTGCGCATCAGCTTCGGCTCGCCGCTGGTGGGGATGACGAGGGCCTGCTTGTCGCGCAGGGCGAATGTGAGCAGGCGATAGGGAGCGACTTCGGGCGTGCTGTCGAGCCAGATAACGCTGTCGCCGCGCTGAACCACGGTGATGACGTGGTCGAACTGCTCGGGTGAGGGAAGCTCCGGATGCAGCTTGCGGGAGCTGCCGATGAGCGCGGGCCATGCGTCGTAGCCCGCGGCTTTCAGCATGGTCTGCAGCAGCGTGTCTTTGTCCTTGCAGTCGCCGTACTGATTTTCAAAGACGGTCTCCGCGGCATGGGGCTGATATCGGCCGATGCCGAAGGCTACGCCGATGTAGCGCACCTGGAGCGAAACGTAGTCGTAGATGGCCTCGATCTTTGCGTCGTCGCTCGTCTTACCCTGGATCAGCTCCTGCACTTTGGACTGAATTTCGGGAGTGACGGCAACGCGGTCTTTGGCAAGAGAAGCGTACCAGTCGCCGATCTCCTGCCAGTTGCGCCAGCTGGTCCAGCTGAGGTCGGGGAGAGCATCCGGGTCCGGCGTGGCGGTTTTATTCCCGGTGTCTCCTCCGGTGGGCTGCAGCTGTGAGGACTGCCAGGCATAGATCCGGCGGCCGTTTTGATCGGTGATCTTCGGCGGAAATTTCGGGCTGAGAACCAGAACGTATTTGCCGTCGGGGATGGAGAGCTCGACGGTTTCGTTCAGGACCACGTTGGAGGTAATCCAGCTCTCGGAGCCCCAGAACTGGCCGGCCGCAAGAGGATGGATGAGGTTGAAGCGGACGCGGTATTCCAGCTGGTCGCCGGGACTGAGAGACTTGACCGGAATCTGGAGCTGCTTGAGATCGCTGTAAAAGGGGGCTTCGCGCGTCACCTCGGTGGGCATGTCTTCGGCGTCGGTAGGCGGAGTGTCGACGACCGTACCGTCGGGTTTGCGCACGCGGAGGTAGTCGATGGTGACCTGTTCGTCGCCGGCAGCGTAGTTGAAGTTGAGAACGCCGAAACTTTGTACGGCGGCGTCGGATTGCACGCGCGCGACGACCTCGAGGATGCGCGTGCCGGTCCCGTCGGCATTGTAGGTCCAGTTGTTGTCGACTTGCTGGAAGACCACCCCTTCTTTGGAGTAGTCGGGCTTTTGATCGAGAGGAGTGACGGTGACGGTGGTAACGACTTTTGCGGGCGGTGCGGATTTCGCCGGAGCCGGAGCCTGTTGCGCCAGCAGCAGGAATACGGGGACCTGAAACAGACCAGTCACGGTCAGCGCAAGAACAACACGTGAGGGCATGGTGCCCCATTATCCATCGGCAGGAATGGGAGCACCAGTACTTTTGGTCATTTGAATCGACGGGGGCACGGCCAGTATGATTTTTATGGAGTCATAGACAAAAAATCGTGCGGCCGGAGAAACGATCCGGCCGTGATTTGCCGGGAAGGCGGCGTATTTCCGGCCGGAGTCCCATTCCAAAACAGGGAGCGAGAACGATGCGAATTGGCGTGTTGACGGGCGGGGGAGACTGTCCGGGTCTGAATGCCGTGATTCGGGCGGCGGTGAGAAAGGGCATTGTCCATTACGGCGACGAATTCGTCGGATTTCTGGAGGGCTGGCGCGGCGTTCTGGAAAACACCACCGTGCCGCTGACGCTGGAAAAGGTCGACCGCATCCTGACCGAGGGCGGAACCATCCTGCGGACATCGCGCACCAACGTGCGGAAGATCGAGGGCGGCGTGCAGAAATGCGTGCAGACCCTCAAGGCCAACAAGCTGGATGCCCTGATCGCCATCGGCGGCGACGATACGCAGTCGGTGACCAACGCGCTGATCGAGGCGGGCGTGCCCGGGGTGGGCGTTCCAAAGACCATCGACAACGATCTCAACGGGACCGATGTCTGCTTTGGCTTTGACACGGCGGTGATGATCGCCACCGAAGCCATCGACCGGCTGCATACGACGGCCGAATCGCACAATCGCGTCATCGTCTGCGAGGTGATGGGGCGCGACGCGGGCTGGATCGCGCTGACTGCGGGCGTGGCCGGCGGAGCGCACGTGGTGCTGGTGCCGGAGAAGCCAATCGATCTGGATCACGTGTGCGCGATCCTGAAGCACAACCACGATCACGGGAAGAAATACGGAATTGTCGTGGTGGCCGAGGGCGCCAAGCTGCCGAATTCCGACGACCAGGCGACGAAGGGTTCGAAGGTGGACGCTTTTGGACATGCGCGGCTGAGCGGAATCGCCGAGCACCTGGCGGATCTGATCGAGCAGCGCACCGGGTACGAGACGCGGAGCGTCAACCTGGGCCACACCCAACGCGGCGGAACGCCGACCGCGTACGACCGGATGCTGGCCACGCGCTACGGATTAGCGGCGATCGACCTGGTTCACCAGGGGAAGTTCGGCCGGCTGGTGGTGCTGCGCGGCACGAAGATCGAGGACATCCCGCTGGCGGAGGCGATCGCGAAGAACCGCACCGTGGACGAGAGCTTCCTGAGTATCCTGAGCGGGCTCGAGCCAAAGCTGTAAGAAACAGGGAACGGGTTACAGGGTGCAGGAGAATTGCGCCCTGTACCCTGAACTCCCGGCGGCGGAAGTTGCCTCTTCGGGTTTCCCTCGAAATTCTCCGTTTCCTTTGGGTTTCTTCCTGTGGTATACCTAGCGTGCTCGATGGCCGGAGGAGAGATGAAGCCCACGCTTGCCCCATCTGCCGCAGTTCGCGAGGTCATGGATATCCGCCAGGCGGCCGATTTCCTCGGCATCAGCAGCGACAGCCTGTATCGCTATGCAGCAACGGGGTTTATTCCGGCATTTCGAATCGGAAACCGCTGGCGCTTCCGCCGCTCCCGGCTGGAGGAGTGGATGGATACCCAATCCGGTGCGGCGGTGGAATCGCACGAGCCCAAACTGGTACGAGCCCAGCAGAAGAAGCCGGTGCGGTCAGCCAGATTGCCCGGGCGGACGAGCCGCACTGCCTCGTAGCCTGGAGGCCTGACCCTCCGCATCCAGCGCTGTTCTGAAACGGCCCGGCTACTCGTCGTGATTTTTGCGGCGCGGCTTTTTCTGGCCGTTCGATCCCGCAGGGGCAGCGGCAGCCTCCACTTCCTGAGCCGACTGCGCCATGGCCAGGTGGCGCCTCATGACCGAACGGGCTTCGCCGGTGTTGCGCGAGCGGATGGCGCGGTAGATTTCGCGGTGCAGGTCGGCGGATTCTTTCAGATCGCGGGAGCGCTCGACGGTTTTGCGGCGCTCATCGTAGAGCGCAGAGGTAATCGTCTCCATCAGCGCAGCGAGGATGGGATTGCCGGAGGCCTGAGCGATGACGCGGTGGAAGCGCACGTCGTGGATGAGGTAATCCATGGGGTTGTCGACGGTGGCGTACATCTCCGCGACCTCTTCAGAGAGCGAGGCGAAGTGCTGTTCGCGGCCGCGCTCGGCGGCCAGGGCTGCGAGTTCGCTCTCGAGGATGCGTCGAGCCTCGAACATCTGCCAGGACTGAAAGCCGTGAAGCGCGCCGAGCAGGCTGAGAGAGGACTTTCCGATTTCCGGCGGGCCCTCGGCGACGAAAGTGCCAACGCCGTGACGGACATCCATCACGCCCATGGCCGCGAGGTAGCCGATGCCGGTGCGCAGGCTGGCGCGGCTGATGCGCAGCTTGCGCGCGAACTCGCGCTCGGGAGGGATGCGGTCTCCGGGCTGCAAATCGCCGGTCTCGATCATATTGCGGATGTGGTTCACCACTCGCATGGTCATGTGCGTGTCGGTTTTCGGCATGAACGCTCCCGGACCCCGAGCCGCAGTGCCGCTGAATTGCCTTGAAAGGCAGAATTCAGAGCACATCCGGCTCATTTCTTCTGACAAAAAAGAAAGTAACACCGTTTGGGCCGCTCCGCCGGTGTATTCTAGTGGTCGGACCTCTGCGGCAAATTCGCCGCGGAGGCAGTGCGGGAGGTCAACCTTCTCCATGCCGGCGCGTGCCATGAACCTGATCCACGAAGACCGCCTCTTCCCGGCGAATGAGATGCTGCGCGAGATTGCGCGCCGGCTGTACAGCGAAATCCACGAGCTGCCGCTGATCAGCCCGCACGGACATACACAGGCAGCGTGGTTTGCGCGCAACGAGCCGTTTCCCGATCCGGCCAAACTGCTGGTGCAGCCCGATCACTATGTTTTCCGGATGCTGTACAGCCAGGGAATTTCGCTGGACGATCTGGAGATCGGCGTGGAAACGATGAAGAACCCGCGCCGGGTGTGGCGCATCTTTGCAGAAAATTACTATCTGTTTCGCGGCACTCCCACGCGGATGTGGCTCGACTACGCTTTCCAGGAACTGTTTGGGCTGGAGGAGCGCCTGTCGGCGGCGACGGCGGATCTGTATTACGACGTGATCTCAGAGCGACTGCAGAGGCCGGAATTCCGGCCGCGCGCGTTATATGAGCGCTTCCGGCTGGAGGTGCTGGCGACGACGGATTCCCCCCTCGACTCTCTGGAGGCTCACCAGGCAGTGCGGGAGTCGGGATGGAAGGTACGCGGAGCCGTTCCGAGGATTCTGCCCACTTTCCGGCCGGACGCGGTGGTGGATCCGGACTTTCACGGGTTCGAGCAGAACGTGCAGAAGCTGGGGCAGATGACCGGCGAGGATACCGGAACCTGGGACGGATACCTGCGGGCGCTCGGGAAAGCGCGCGAGCGGTTTAAGGCGCTGGGGTGCACGGCGACGGACCATGGGCATCCGACCGCGCAGACGGCGCACCTGGAGAAGGCTGAAGCGTCGCGGTTGTTTGACAAGGTGATGGCCAGGCGTTCGGACGCCGCGGACGAGGAGCTGTTCCGGGCGCAGATGCTGACCGAGATGGCGCGGATGAGCGTGGAAGATGGGCTGGTGATGCAGCTCCACCCGGGAGCCTTCCGCAATCACAACCGCAAAGTCTTCGAGAAATACGGCCGCGACGTCGGCGCGGACATCCCCATGGCCACGGATTATGTAACCGCGCTGCGTCCGCTGCTGGACCGGTTCGGAAACGAGAAGCACTTCACGCTGATTCTGTTCACCCTGGATGAGACGACCTACAGCAGAGAACTGGCGCCGCTGGCCGGCCATTATCCCTGCCTGCGCCTGGGGCCGCCGTGGTGGTTCCACGACAGCCCGGAAGGGATGCTGCGGTTCCGCGAGCAGGTAACGGAGACGGCGGGCTTCTACAATACGGTGGGCTTCAACGACGACACGCGCGCCTTCCTCTCCATCCCTGCCCGGCACGATGTGGCGCGGCGCATGGACTGCGTGTGGCTGGCGCGGTTGGTGGCCGAGCACCGGCTGGAAGAAGACGAAGCCGTGGACGTGGCGCGGGATCTGGCCTACAACCTGGTGAGAAAGGCCTACAAGCTGTAGGGTCCTTCCATTTCGAGCCAGCGCCGCGAAGGCTACCGCAGGCATCGGAGATTGAATGGCGACACGGGGAACGACATCCAACTCGTTTTTTGGCACCCTCCACGCCCCGAATCGCACCTCGCACCAGCGCTGGGTGATCTGTGCGCTGCTCTTCCTGGCCACGGTCATTGCCTACGTCGATCGCGGAGTCATCGCTTACCTGGAGAAGTTCCTCGAGGGGATCATCCCCGGCCTCAACAGCGTCAGGTACGGATACATCCTCGCCGCGTTTCAGGCCGCGTATGCCATCGGCATGGTGGTGGCCGGAGGGCTGACCGACAAGCTGGGAACGCGCAAGGCATTTGCTATCGCGATCGCCTTGTGGAGCGTGGCCGCGATGCTGCCGGGAGCCGCGTTTTCGGTCGCCACCTTTGGCATCGCGATGTTTTTGCTGGGCCTCGGCGAGGCGGCAAACTTCCCGGCCTGCATCAAGACCGTTGCCGAGTGGTTTCCGAAGCGGGAACGCGCGCTGGCCACAGGCATATTCAATTCGGGAGCCAACATCGGCAACATCGTCGTGCCGCTGGTGGTGCCGACGCTGGTGGTTCTGGTCAGCTGGCGCGGCGCCTTTGTTGTGACCGGCGGGGCCGGCGTTGTCTGGCTGATTTGCTGGCTGGTTTACTATCGACGGCCGGAGCTGCACCGCAGCGTTTCCCAGTCGGAGCTGGAGCTGATCCTCAGCGATCCGGCAGAGAAGATCGAAAGGGTTCCGTGGAGCGGCGTTCTACCGCACAGGGAGACCTGGGCCTTCGCGATCGGCAAGTTTCTCACCGACCCCATCTGGTGGTTCTATCTTTTCTGGCTGCCGCGCTACCTGCAGTCGACCTTCGGGCTCAGCCTGGAGTCGGACCGGCTGCCGCTGGTGATTGTCTACAGCGTCGCAACGGTGGGCAGTATCGGAGGCGGATGGATTTCTTCCGGTCTGCTGCGCGCGGGCAGAAGCACCAACGTGGCGCGGAAGGTCGCCATGCTGATCTGCGCAGTGTGCGTCCTGCCGGTGTTTGCGGCGCCGTACATTCATCACCTCTGGGTCGTGGTGGGCTTGGTGGGCGTGGCAACCGCTGCCCATCAGGGGTGGTCGGCCAACCTGTTCACGCTCCCCTCCGATATGTTCCCCAAGGCGGCGGTGGCCAGCGTGATCGGCATCGGCGGGATGTCGGGAGCCATCGGCGGCGTACTGCTGCAGTTGGCAACGGGGTACATCGTGAAATATACGGGCAGCTACGTGCCGCTCTTCGTCATTGCGTGCGTCGCCTACCTGCTGGCGCTCATCATCATTCATGGGATTACGCCGCGGCTTGCGCCGGCACGGATGGATCAATGAGGAGAGGAGAGATCAGGTCATGAGCTTGTATGCGGCGCGCGGCGGCGTGAACCTGGCCATCGCGCCGGCGGAGATGGAATCGCTGCTGGCCGAGGCGCTGGGCAAGCTGGGCGCACGGCAGCGGGTGCTGGTGGTGCCGCCGGACATCACGCGCCTGCACTCCGGCGCGGGAGCGCTGACGCAGTTCGCATGGAAATACTATGGCGACCGGCTGAGGGCGGTGCTGCCGGCGCTGGGCACGCATGCGGCGATGTCGCCCGCGCAGCTTGCGCGGATGTTTGGGGAGATGCCCCAGGATCTGTTCGCAATCCACAACTGGCGCACGGATATTGAAACGCTGGGCGAGGTTCCGGCGGAGTTCGTCGAGGAGCAATCCGAAGGGAAGCTCCATTTCGCGTGGCCGGCGCAGGTGAACCGGATGATCGCGCGCGGGGACTTCGACCTGATTCTTTCCGTGGGGCAGGTGGTGCCGCATGAAGTGATCGGGATGGCGAATTACAACAAGAACATCCTGGTGGGCACGGGCGGGCGCGAAGGCATCAACCGCAGCCATTATCTGGGGGCGGTGTATGGGATGGAACGGATCATGGGGCGCGCGGACAATCCGGTGCGCCGTGTGCTGAATTACGCATCGGACCGCTTTCTCACGAACCTGCCGATTGCGTACGTGCAGACGGTGGTGGGGCGCGCAGACGATGGCGGACTCGCAACCCGCGGGTTGTTCATCGGCGTCGACGCGGAATGCTTCGAGCGCGCGGCGGAACTGAGCCTGAAGGTGAACTTCGAGATGCTGGATGAGCCGCTGCGCAAGGCGGTGGTGTATCTGGATCCCCACGAATTCCACAGCACCTGGCTGGGCAACAAGGCGGTGTACCGGACGCGGATGGCGCTGGCCGATGGCGCGGAGCTCATCATTCTGGCGCCGGCGGTCAAGGAGTTCGGCGAGGACCGCACCATCGACGCGCTGATCCGGAAGTACGGCTACCGCGGGACGCCGGCAACGCTGGAGGCGGTTGCGAAGAATGCGGATCTGGCCGCGGACCTGAGCGCGGCGGCGCATTTGATTCATGGGTCGTCGGAGGGGCGCTTCACGATCCGCTGGTGTCCGGGGTATCTGACGCGCGACGAAGTGGAGGGCGTGGGCTTCGCCTATGGCGATCTGAGCGAGATGCTGCGCCGCTACGATCCAGCGAAACTGCAGCACGGATTCAATCGCGTCGATGGCGAGGAGATCTTTTTCGTGGCGAATCCGGGGCTCGGGCTCTGGGCGCATCGCAATCGATTTCAGGAGTGAGGAGAGGATGAGCGGCAAGTTGGAACTTGGCAAGTATTCGGTAGGCGTGGGCGATCGATTTGCGCACCAGGCGAAGGCGCAACTGCAGGCTTGCGTGCTCGCTGGACGCGGCGGCGCAGAGGTGATCCCGGTGTGGAACAAGTCGAACCGCGAGCACAACATCATCGGATCGGAACCGGCACAAACGCGTGCCGCGGCGGATGCGGCGGTGAAGGCGCTCAGCTGGAACAAGCCGTACTTCTGCGATGCGGATCACATCAATCTGACCACCGTGGAGCGCTTCCTCGAGCCCTGCGACTTTTTTACGATCGATGTGGCCGACGCCATCGGACGTCCGGCTTCGGGAGCCTCGATTGAGGCGTTCCTGAAGCGCCGGTCGGGGCTATTGGGGAAGCTGCAGCTCGAAGGAATCGACGAGACTTTCGAGATCACTCCGGAACTGCTGGGGGCGACGGCGGGGAAGTTCCTGTTTGCGGTCGAGGATGCGGGGAAGGTCTACCGCAAGATCGAGGCGGCGAAGGGCAGGGGGCGGTTCATCGCCGAGGTCTCGATGGATGAGACGGACGCGGCGCAGACGCCGGCCGAGCTGCTGATCATCCTGGCAGCCATCGCAGACGAGGGTATCCCCGTGCAGACCATCGCGCCGAAATTCACCGGGCGCTTTAACAAAGGCGTGGATTACATTGGAAATATTGAACAATTCCGGCGCGAAATGGCACTCGATGTGGCGACCATTGCGTGGGCGGTTCGGGAATTCGGATTGCCTCCGCAACTGAAGCTCAGCGTGCATTCGGGAAGCGACAAATTCTCGATCTACGCGGCGATCCATGAGGCGACGAAAAACTCCGGCGTCCACCTGAAAACGGCGGGGACAACCTGGCTGGAGGAGATTATTGGGCTGGCGGAGGCGGGCGGCGACGGGCTCAACCTGGCGAAGGAGATCTATGCGGAGGCGTTCGCGCATCGCGAGGAGCTGTGCGGGCCGTACGCGACGGTGATCGACATCGATCCGGCCCGGCTGCCGGATCCGGCAGCGGTGGGGCGGTGGACGTCGGAGCAATATACTGCGGCTCTGCGGCACGATCCGAGTTCGAAAGAATACAACAGCAGCTTCCGTCAGCTGCTGCACGTAGGCTTTAAAATCGCGGCGAAAATAGGGCCGCGGTATCTGGGGCTGCTGGAAGCGAATGAAGGGGTGATTGCAAAGAATGTGACCGAAAATCTGTTCGAGAGGCACATCGCGCCGGTCTTTCTGGGGAAACCAGCGCAGGTACGCGCTTTGAAGCATGCGGAGACACGATGACGCTGAGAAGTCTGGAACTGGACGGGAAAACTGCGGTCGTAGTGGGCGGCACATCGGGGATCGGGCGCGCCATCAGCCTGGGGCTGGCCGAAGCCGGCGCGGACGTGGTGGCCTCGGCGCGGCGGCAGGAACAGGTGAACGAAACGGCGGACGAGATTGAGTCGCGCGGGCGGCAGACGCTGCGGATCACGTGCGATATGCAGGACCGTGGCTCCCTGGAGCGGCTGCTCGGCGAGACGCTGGGGCGCTTCGGTAAGGCGGATATCCTGGTGAACTGCGCCGGGAAGATCAGGCGCGCGCCGACGCTGACCTTTCCCGAAGAAGAGTGGCGGGACATTATCGACACGAATCTGACCGGGACCCTGCGCGCCTGCCAGGTATTCGGCGCGCACATGCTGGAACGGGGTTACGGACGCATCATCAACATCGCGTCGTTAAATTCGTACGTGGCATTGAGCGAAGTGGCAGCATACGCGGCCAGCAAAGCGGCGGTAGCGTCGCTGACGCGGTCGCTGGCGGTGGAGTGGTCGAAGAATGGCGTGCTGGTGAACGCCATTGCCCCGGGGGTCTTTCGCACCGCGCTCAATGCCGACTTGCTGGACAATACGCCGCGCGGCAAGGAACTGCTGATGCGCACGCCGATGGGCCGCTTCGGCAAGACGGAAGAGGTGGTAGGCGCAGCGGTATATCTCGCCTCGGATGCCGCGTCCTTCGTCACCGGCCAGGTGCTGGTGGTGGATGGCGGATTCCTGGCGAGCGGGGTGAATCAATAAGGCAGCGAAGAACCGGCTCGCTGAAAAGCGGTCAGGGATGAGGCGGCCAGAGGATCGCTGCCGGCCTTTTCGATGGTTCAGCCGTCCTGTCATACTGGTAACAGGCCTTTCCCTGGGCCTTACGCATGCCCCTGAACAACACCATTGCCGTCGCCATGTCGGGCGGTGTCGACTCGTCGACCGTCGCGGCTATGCTGCGCGCGGAGGGGTATGAGCTGGTTGGCCTGACGCTGCAGCTGTGGAATCAGCGGCGGCTGGCGGGCATGGAAGGCATGCCGGAGCAGGTGACGGGCCGGTGCTGCTCGCTCGACGACGTCTATGACGCGCGGCGCGTGGCCGAGGCGCTGGATATTCCGTACTACGTCGTCAACGAGCAGGAGCGCTTCGAGGAGGACGTGGTGCGGCCGTTCGTGCGCGAATATCTGAACGGGCGGACGCCGATTCCGTGCTCGCTGTGCAACAACCATCTGAAGTTTGATCAGCTACTGGTTCGTGCGCGGCAGATCGGCGCGGACCGCATCGCGACGGGACACTACGCCCGCAACGAGTACGACCCGGAACGGGGACGCTGGATCCTGAGCCGCCCAGCGGATGCGGCGAAGGATCAGACCTATTTCCTCTTCGGCCTCACCCAGGAGCAGCTCTCGCGGACCCTGTTTCCGCTGGGCAGTTATCGCAAGGCCGAGGTACGCGAGATGGCTGCGCAGCACGGACTGGCGATTGCCGTAAAGCCGGACTCGCAGGAGATCTGTTTTATCCCCGGCGGCGACTACAAGCGATTTATCGCGGCGTATCTCGACGAACAGCACCAGGAGATGCCGGACACCGCGGGAGAGCTGGTGACGACAAGCGGGGAAGCGATCGGTCGGCACACGGGCATCCACAACTTCACGGTCGGGCAGCGCAAGGGTTTGGGCGTAGCGTCGCTGGAGCCGCTGTATGTGATCCAGATCGACAACGCCAGCCATCGGGTGACGGTGGGTTCCGACGCGGAGGCGACGACGCGGACGCTGCGGGCGAGGGAGCTGAACTGGATCAGCATTTCTGAGCTGCGCGGCGAGATGCGCGTCCAGGCGAAGATCCGGCACCGGCACGAGCCGTCCTGGGCGACGATTCGGAACCTGGACAAGGGCGAGGTCGAGGCCATCTTCGACGAGCCGCAGCGCGCGGTCACGCCCGGCCAGGCTGCGGTCTTTTACGACGGCGACGAGGTCGCGGGCGGAGGGTGGATTGTGTGACGGCAGGGCTTAGGGATTAGGGTGCAGGGCTTAGCAAGGGCAGGCCGCCGCCTGCCCTTTTTCATTTGGCACGCTCAGCGCACCTCATTCACCAGATCGCGCAACGGCTGAAGGACCGTGAAGCGCGTGAGAGCGGTGGGCTGGGCGGCCTGATCGAGGATGGCCAACTGCTGCGCCTTCCATCCCGCAGCTGCGGGCAGGCCTGAAGAGAGATACGAGATTGCTTCGAGCCCCACTGAACTCAGCTCGGTCAACTGCTGGGCGCGGGGCTGGGCATTGGCAAGCAGCGGCGAGTCCGCCATGAGCTCAGTAAGGTCGGGTTGCGCGCTCGCCCACGAGCGGAACAGAGCGATAAGCGCGGCCTGCTGTTCGGGGTGGGCAATGGGATCCTGGAGATAGGTGCTCACCAATTCCACGAAATCGTGACGCGAAGGCGGATCGGGCGGCAGCGCGTCGACGAGGTGATCGAGGGGCATGAGGGTGGTGACGCCGTGCGCGTCCGACCAGGAGGAGCGCTCGTCGAAGTCGACGGGCTGGAGGACGGACGCGAGAGTCTCAAGCGGATCGATCTGCTGCGTGCCGGCGAGCGCGCGGAGGCTGACGTTTTCCTGGGAGATCTGCGTGAGGCCGAGAGCTTCGATGCGCAGCGATTCGACCCGAAGGCGGCGGTACATGTCGTCAACGTTAGTGACGGAGCGCGGGGACCACAGGCGCTCGGCGATGGCCGCGGCCCGGGGCCAGATCCGCGAGTCGATGATCTGGGGATTGACGTACTCGCCCCACATGCAGGCTTCGCCGCCGAGGATCAGAGCGGACTGATCGGCTGTGAGATCGCTGCCGGCGGGTACGGGATCGACCCGGTAATACTCGGAGGCGGGAACCATGTGGTCGAGGTAGTAACCGGCGCTGAGAATGCCGCCATAGCCTTGTTTCGCTCCGGAAGAGAGCGAGTCAAAGCCGCGCCACGACTGCACAATGACGTCTTTGGGCAGGTCCGGGGTCAGGATCTCGTCCCAGCCGATCATTTTCTTGTGGTACTTTTGCAAGATCTTTAGCAGCCGCTGGTTGAAATACGCCTGAAGCGCGGCGGTGCCTTTGAGATCGTGCGCGCGCATGAAGGCCTGGATGCGCGGATTGTTCTTCCACTCGACGCCGTTGTTCTCGTCGCCGCCGATGTGCATGTACTCATCGGGAAATATGTCCGCCATTTCGCCGATGAATTTATCGAGGAAGTCGTAGGTGCTGTCGCGGGTTGGGTCCAGCACCGGATCGAAGACGCCGAAGTGGCGCTCGATCGAGAACGGGCCGGGCGCGCTGGCCAGATCGGGGTAACCCACCACCCATGAGGTGCTGTGGCCCGGCATGTCGAATTCGGGCACCACGCGGATGCCGAGGCCGCGGGCGTAGGCCACGACTTCGCGAGCGTCATCCTGGGTGTAATAAAGGCCGTCGGAGCCATCTCCGGTCAGCTTCGGGAAGATCTTGCTCTCGATGCGGAAGCCCTGATCGTCGCTGAGATGCCAGTGGAAGACGTTCATCTTAACGGCGGCCATCGCGTCCAGAGTGCGCTCGATCACGCCGACGGGCTCGAAGTGGCGGGAGCAGTCGATCATCAGGCCGCGCCAGCGGAAGCGGGGAGAATCCTGGATGGAGACCGCGGGCAGGAAGAATCCTTCGCCGGAGGACTGGACGAGCTGGAGGAGGGTTTCGAGGCCGCGCATGGCGCCAACGTCGGTGGCGGCGTGGAGACGCGCGCCCTGAGGGGTGACGTCGAGCGAATAGGACTCGTCCTCATCCGGGCCCTGTACGGCTTCGCCCGGCCCATCGACGGAAATGAGGAGCGCCGCGGGCGCGCCGGGCGCAGCGTTCTGAATGACGAAGCCGACCTGCACCTTGAGCCGCTGCATGGCCCAGCCGATGGCGTCGTCGAGACGCTGGTCGTGGAACTTGTCTGTAGCGACGGAGAAGCCTGCGGCGATGGGCAATACACCCGCTCCGACGGTCAGCTGCGCGGGCTGCGGCATGAGGGTGTTGACAAAAGCAGGCTGCGTGGACGCCGTCTGCGCGAGCGCAGCGCCGGAAACGAGTGCTGTGCCAAGGATGCCGAAAGCCATGAGTCGTGCCAGTCCGTTCATTGCGTCGTTGCTCCGCTTAACATTCCGCGATTCAGATTACGCAATTAGGCGGGTGCAGCGCCAGGGGAGGGGCCGTCCGGGCGGGGACTCGCCGTCCAGGCAGACGCGTGCTTCGCACGCAGGGGGTGTGCGGGAGCGGGGTTATTTTGCGGCGGGTGAGGACTGGATGGGCTGGGTGACGATGCTGACATTGGTGATGCCGGCCTGCTTCACGGCGTCCATCACCTCGGCGAAGACACCGAAGGGGACCTTTTCGTCGGCACGCAGATAGATGACTTCGTGCACCGTGTCGGTGTTCTGGGCGCGAAGCAGGTTGGGCAGG
Organism: Acidobacteriaceae bacterium; assembly: GCA_035505395.1. GTDB lineage: Bacteria > Acidobacteriota > Terriglobia > Terriglobales > Acidobacteriaceae > Palsa-343. Next base: position 20,072 of record DATJQW010000050.1, on the reverse strand, counting down.
TCGTTCAGGTTAACGGGTTTGTCGTTGAGGAAGACCTGCTGGTCCTTATCGACGGTAACGACATTGCGCTGCTGCGTGATCTCGCGGACGGTGCGGGTCTTGGGCACGTTCACCTGAATGCCCGACTGCAGCACCGGAGCGGTGAGCATAAAGATGACGAGCAGCACCAGCACCACGTCGACCAGCGGCGTAATGTTGATCTCCGCCAGCGCAGTCTGGGTGTGACCGCCTCTAGTGGTGAATGCCACGAGGACTTTCTCCCGGATCCTGATTGGGGCCGAGCGCGGCCTCTTCCATGCTGTTCAGCAGCTCGCGGGCGAAGTCGTCGTTGCGGGCGCCGAAGTCGCGGCAGCTGGCGGTGAACTGGTTGTAGGCGATGACGGCGGGGATGGCCACAACCAGGCCGGCAGCGGTGGTGATGAGCGCTTCGGCGACGCCCGGCGCCACGGCGCGGAGGGTTGCCGTGCCCTCGGTGCCGAGGCCGACAAAGGCGTCAACGATACCCATGACGGTGCCGAACAAGCCCACGAAGGGCGCAATAGCGCCGATGCTGGCCAGCCACGTAAGCCGCTGCTCCATCACCGTCAGCGATTCGCTGGATGCGGTCTGGGCGGCGCGCTCGAGCGCGGTGATGTTGCGCGGAGGGCCGTAGCCTCCGGTCTGGCGCCGGTAGGTCTCGTAGACCTCGTCAAAGACGTTCACCAGCGGGCTGGGCTTGAACTGCTCGCTGACCGTGGCAATCTCCTGCAGGCGCGTGGCCTTGCGGAAGGCGCGCAGAAACCGCTTGCTTTGCGCGCGGGCACGGCGGAAGCTGCCCCACTTGGCAATGATGATAGCCCAGGAGAACAGGCTCCCGAAGAGCAGCACCAGGAGGACGGTGATGGCGACCGGACCGCTGTTGTGAAGCATGTCCATGATCGCGTTGCCATTGCCGATGGGCGGAGCGGCCTGGGTCGCGTCCTGGAAGAAAAGAAATGCTGTGACAGGAATGAGATGTGTCATCGCCTGAATATCACGTTACCAGAAGCGGGATTTCGCCGGGAGGTTGTACGGGCAGCCTCCGAAAGATGGGCTTCAGAGCTGAATCCGCGAAAACAGCCATGCGCTGACGCAGAGCAGGGCAGCGGCCAGCGCGACCAGGATGGCAACGTCGAGCGTAAAGGTGAACTGCCAGCTCCCGATTAGGATGCCGCGCAGTCCGTCGATGCCGTAGGTGAGCGGATCGGCGTGGGTGATCCAGCCCAGGACGCGGGGCAGATTCTTCAGCGGATAGAGCGCGCCGGAGAGAAAGAAGATGGGCATGACCAGGAAATTCATGAGGAACTGAAAGCCCTGCATGTCCTGAATGACGGAGCCGATGGATGCGCCCAGCGCCGCGAAGACGACGGCGATCATCACGAGAAAGATGAACGATGCTGGGACAGCCGCCCAGAGGTGCGGGCGGAATCCGGCGATGAGGCAGACGATGAGGATCAGGATCCCCTGAATGATAGCCACCGTGGCGCCGCCGAGGGTTCGGCCCAGCACGATGTGCAGGCGCGGCACGGGGGCGACCAGGGTTTCGCGCAGGAAGCCGAACTGGCGGTCCCACAGCATCGCCATGCCGGAGAAGACCGAGGTGAAGAGGACGGTCATGCCCATGACGCCGGGCGCCATGAACTGGAGATAGCTGCCCGCGCCCGCTTTGGCGAAGACCGGACCGAAACCGTATCCGAGAGCGAGCAGGTAGAGCGCAGGCTGGCCGAGCGAGACGATGATCTGCGCGCGGGAGCGGACGTAACGCTTGAGCTCGCGCAGCCACATGATGTAAATGGCGCCCATCAATCTCTCCTTTTTATCGGCGTTGCCACATCTGCGCGAACCGGCGCAACTGATCCGATGAACTGGCGGCCTCGTCGCGCAGCGAGGTGCCGGTGAGTGCCAGGAAAGCGCCTTCCAGCGAGTCGGTGCTGGTGCGAGCCTTCAGTTCGGCGGAAGTGCCGATGGCCACAATTGCGCCGTGATCCATGACGGCGATGCGATGGGCAACGCGGTCCGCCTCGTCCATGTAGTGCGTGGTGAGGAAGACGGTCGTCTTCTCGGCTTCGTTGAGGGTCTTTACGTGGGTCCAGAGCTGGTTGCGGCTCTGCGGATCGAGGCCGAGCGTCGGCTCGTCGAGGAAGAGGATTTTAGGAGTGTGCAGAAAGCCGCGGGCAATCTCGAGGCGGCGCTTCATCCCGCCGGAGAAAGTCTTCACGTAGTCATCGCGGCGCTCCCACAGCTCAAACTGGCGCAGCAGCCGCTCGATGCGCTCTGCCCGGACGCGATGCGGCACGTGGTAGAGGATGCCGTGCAGTTCCATGTTCTCGTACGCGGTCTGTTCGCCGTCGAGGCTGGGATCCTGAAAAACGATGCCGAAGCGCTGGCGTGCATCACGCTGCTTGACCCAGGGATCGAAGCCGTCGAGCTGGATGCGGCCGCTGGTAGGGCGCAGCAGCGTGGTGAGCATCTTGATGGTGGTGGTTTTGCCGGCCCCATTCGGGCCGAGAAAGGCGAAGATCTCTCCTGTATCTACCTGAAACGAAATATCTTTGACTGCAGTGAACTGGTCGAAGTTTTTGGTGAGATTTTCTACCCGGATCACGGGCGGACCTCCCGGAGACATGACACTGCGTTGGCAAACGGTCTGCTTAGTGTGCCAGAAACGGAGGTTTCAGGCCAGGGCGAAGGCGCGCTTTATCTGGCGGCCGCCAGGGTCGGGATCCACTCGACACGATCGCCGGGCTCAATCTCGATGCGGAGAGTCCCCGCCTGACCCTTTTCGAGCTCAGGGCCGGTGGACTTCCGATTCTGCTCTGCGGCGTCGGTAAAGGTGAGGACAACCTTGTCGGTGCCGAGCAGGTGGAAGCGGTAGCGGAATGTGGCGTGGGGCGCAATGGACTGCACGCCGAAGCTGCCGCCGGGGTAATCGACTTCAAGGACGTTCACGGGTGTGCTTTGCTGGTTGTCGATGATGGCCTGGACCCATGGGGAACGGCAACCGGCGAGTGGGCCGCAGGCGGCCAGCAATGCGCACGAAGCAGCGAACAGGACAACGGCCTTGGGCATGGACTTCAAATCTCAGCCTACCATCAGGACCGGCGCTGAGGCCTGCGCTGCGGCGCACCCTTCCACGGCGTCAGGACGGTGTAGGAGGGAACGGAGGTCGCATTCACTTTGGCCGCTGCGAGCAGCTTGCGGCGGACAAGCCAGCGCACCGCAGCCTGTGCGGCACTCTTCGAAACCCCCACCGACTCCGCCAGTTCCTGGTAACTGATCTGGACGGCGCGGCCGGTGCGGACCTGAGCCGCGGCCAGCCACAGGTAGATGAGAAAGCCGACCGGGCGCCGGTCGTGGCCCACCAGGTCGCGCATCAGAACGTCGGTAATGTAGTCGTCGATGGCCGGCATGCTATACCAGCCAATGCTATAGCAGCGGATAGACGATTGCATGTCGCGGGCCGGGTCCTTATGCTCCGGAAATCGAGGAGGAAAAGAACGCATGATTCGAGGCATCAAGTTTGTCGGCGTTCCCGTCAGCGACCAGGATGCGGCCCTGAAGTTCTGGACCGAAGCCGTGGGCATGAAGGTCACCACCGATCAGCCGTTCAACGATAAGCAGCGCTGGATCGAGCTGAAGGTTCCGGGGGCGGATACGGGAATCGCGCTGTTCACTCCGCCTGGGCACGAAGACCGCATCGGAAAATTCCAGTCCATTTCCTTCTGGTGCGATGACGTGTTTGCGACCGCCGCAGGCATGAAGCAGAAGGGCGTTGTCTTCGCGCAGGGCCCCAAAAAGGAGCATTGGGGCACGTCCGCGGTCTTCAAAGATCCGGACGGCAACAGCTATGTGCTTGGCAGCCGGTGAGGGACGCTAGACCAGCGGCTTGCGCTCCAGCGCGCGTGCGGTCAGCACCACGCCGGTTTCGCGGTTATGGAGGGTGATGGGAAAGGCGAGAACGTTCCAGACCCAGCGATTGCCGGTATTGGGCAGGTTGAGGACGCCGCGGAAGGTGCGGTCGATGTAGGTCTCGCGGCTTTCGGCGACGGTGCGCAGGATGTCGGCCCAGTCGGCGGCGAGTCCGGGCATTTCCTCGAACATGTTGCGGCCCGGGAACCAGTCGCGCGGCTTCTCAAGAACGCGGGCGCAGGTTTCGTTCACGTACTGCCAGGTGCCGTCGCCGTCGAGGATCTCGAGAACGACGTCGTCGCCCATAGCCATGTTGATGCGCGAGTAGAAGAAGTCGCGGGCGTCGACAACAACCGGTCTGCCGCGGCGCTTGGCCTCAAAGGAGCGCAGCGCCGTGACGAGATCGTCGATCGAGCTGTAGCCCTTGAGCAGATGCATATCCTCGACGCCGCCGAAGCGGCGCTCCAGAGTGGCGGAGAGGATGATGATGGGCACCTGGGGGCGGCGCGCGCGCAGAGCGGCCGCGACTTCAGTGCCGAATTTTCCCGCGCCGAGGTGGTAGTCGAGCACGGCGATGTCGATGTCGTCGAGCATCCGCTCGGCTTCCTCGATGGTGCCGGCCGTTTCGGTCAGGTAACCGTATTTGCGCAGGATGGTGGAACGCAGAAGGAGATTGTCGGGGTGGTCATCGAGCAGGAGAACGCGGATCGGCTCAGGGGCCGGCGCCTGGACAAGACTCAGCGTCGTTTCGTGGTCGTTCGTCGGCATGAAAGTCAGTAGGATGCGCCTCGCGGCCGGATTGCTGCCGGAGACTGGGGATTTCGGCCCTGTGTTTTCACTTTACTCTTTGGATTTGCTCCGCCGCTGCAATTGTTTCAGCAACTCAGGAAGGCGGCTGAAGAGCGCCGAGGCGCGCAGCCACTGCTTGTGTTCGAAGGCCGGCGAGCCAGCCAGCATGGATCCGGGCGGAATGTCGCCGTGCAGGCCGGCCTGGGCGATGGCCACCGTGCCGTCGCCGATCTTGCAGTGGCCGGCAACGCCGACTTGTCCCGCGAGGATGACATTCTTGCCGGCGTGGGTGGATCCGGCGAGACCCACCTGAGCGCACAGCAAAGTGTTCCGGCCGACCGACGAGCCGTGGCCGACCTGGACGAGATTATCGATCTTCACTCCGTCGTCAATGCGTGTGGCCCCGACGCTGGCGCGGTCGATGCAGGAGTTCGCCTGCACCTCGATGCGGTTGCCGAGAACGGCGGGCCCGGACTGCGGAATCTTGTGCCAGCGGCCCGCCTCGTCCTTGGCGAAGCCGAAGCCGTCCGAGCCGACGACGGCGCCGTTCTGCAGCACCACGTCGTCGCCGAGCGAGCAGTATTCGCGGATAACAGCGTGGGCGTGCGCGAAGAAGCGATCGCCGATGTGAACCCCCGGATAGATGACGACGTGGGGCAGGATCACGGCGTCGTCCCCGATAACCACGTGTTCTCCGATCACCACGTAGGCTCCGACGTGAGCGCGCTTGCCGAAGCGGGCTGTGGAGTGAATGACGGCGGTCGGATGCACCCCCGCCGGCCAGATTGGCGGTTGATAGAAGATCTCAAGGGCCTGAGCGAAGGCGAGGTAGGGGTTCTTCAGACGCAGCGTGGCGGCGGCGACCTCGGGAAAATCGGGGGTGACGAGAATGGCGCCGGCATGCGTTGTTCTGGCAAGGGGAGCGTACCGCGGATTGGCCACGAAGGTGAGCTGCGAGGGCCCCGCTTCCTCGATTCCGGCCACGCCGGTGAGCTCCAGTTGCGGATCGCCGCGCAGCTCGGCCTGGAGTACGCGAGCCAATTCAGCGGTTTGCATGCAGCGATTGTAAACCGCCGGAAAAGAAGGGATTTTCCGGATTTCGGCTTACGCATGCGATTTTGCAAACGTCCAACGGTGTGTCATCATCGTGACCAGAAGGTTTTGATCACTCCACACTCCAACCCAGCAATCGGGAGTGGGCGGCTGATGCCCGCTCGGCGCCCGGCCGTGCGCGTCTTCGCTCTCGGACTGGTGATGCTGGGCGTCTGTGTCTTCGCGTGGGGTCTGCGGTACAAGCTCTCCCTGTACGCGCCGCCTCACTCGATTGCACACTGTATGCCGGCAGCCAAGCTGCTGGTGGGGAAGGAACGCCTCGAGTTCGCGGCGGTTCACCCCCTGCGCGCGCAGGACGTTGCCGCGCCACTGTCGTTCGCGGTTCTGTTTCTGGCATCTTTTGTCCGCATGCGGTCCACGTTCCAGGTGAGATGGAATGCGTGGGCGCTGCGGGTGCCGGAGAAGTTGCCGGTTTTGCGGCTTGCCGGAAGCGCAGCCGAATTCGTGCGTCCGCCGCCTTCTCTTCGTTAGAAATCATCTCAGCTCGCGGGCCGCCATCCGCGTCCGCCCGGAATCCGGGCGAGACAGCCTACGTCGAGCGGCCGCAGCTGACACCCCGGACAATTCCACGGACCTTGCCTGCAGCTCAGGCACTATAGGTGGTCTTCCTATATGCACAAGCGCGTTTGGGTTGTACTCACTGCTTCTCTCGTAACCGCTGTTGTCATTCTGCTGGTGCTGCATGCTCGTCACCGCACGCCCACCGTCGAAGCAGCTCCCGGCCCGGCCGCCGCAGAGGTGGCGATCGCCCAGCGGGGCACGATCAATCAGGTGCTGACTCTCGCCGGCCAGTTTCAGCCGTACCAGGAAATCGACGTCCATCCCAAGGTCTCCGGGTTCATCCGCCATATTTACGTCGATATCGGAGATCGGGTGCATCAGGGGGAAACGCTGGCGGTTCTTGAAGTCCCGGAACTGAAGGCGCAGCTGCAGGGCACCGTGTACCAGGTGCAACAGGCGAAGGACATGATCACGCGAGCTCGGCACGAGGTGGCACGGGCCACGGCGACGGCTGCGGCGCTGCACGCCGACTATCAGCGCCTGCTGCAGACATCGCAGGCCCAGCCAGGACTGGTGGCGCAGCAGGAGCTGGACGATGCGCAGGCGAAAGATCTTTCCTCCGCCGCAGATGTTGACGCCGCACAGTCTGCGCTGGCGGCTGCCGAAAAGGGACTGCAGGTAGCGCAGGCCGACAACAATCGGGTGAGCGCGCTCGAGAACTACACCAATGTGGTGGCGCCGCTGGATGGGGTGATCGTGTGGCGCTACGCCGATACCGGAGCCCTGATCCAGGGCGGAACCAACTCCAACAACTCGACGCTGCCGATTGTGAAGCTGGCCCAGAGCGGGCTGATGCGGCTGCGATTGCCGGTTCCGGAGCAGTACGTACGCTACGTGCATCTGGGGGACCCGGTGCAGGTGCGCGTGGATGCGCTGAATCGATCCTTCTCCGGCAGCGTGGTGCGGTTCACCCGCGAGGTGAACTTTGAGACGCGCACCATGGAGACGGAAGTCGATGTGCCGAACCCCAGCCTGACGCTTGATTCCGGCATGTACGCCCTGGCGCAGATGCGGCTGGCGCATACCGATAATGCGGTAACCATTCCGTTGGGAGCGATTGTGCTCTCCGGGAATCCGCCGAACACCCGGCAAGAGGTGTATGTGCTCGACGGCGACAATCGGGTGCAGATCCGCACGGTGCAGGTAGGAATTGAAGGTAGCCGACTGGCGGCGATCGTGAGCGGAATTGATCCGGGCGATCACGTGATCATGGCCGCTCAGGCCAAATACGCGGAGGGCGAGAAGGTGACTCCGGTGGTGGCGCAGACGCCGGCGTCGGAGACGGCTCCGCAATCCGGAGGCGTGATCGACATGAGCGGAGATGTCAACAGCGGGAACGGGGGCTCTTAACGCATGCCGAGATTTGCGCTCAAGTATCCCTTCTTCATTTTGATGCTGTGCCTGATGGTGGCACTCATCGGCACGGTCAGAATGTTCACCATGCCGGTGGATCTGTTCCCGGACATCGACATGCCGGTGGTGGTGGTGGCTACGTTCTACAACGGCATGCCGCCGCAGCAAATCGAAGCGGACATTACCAACACCTTCGAACGATTCTTCACGCTGGCGGCCAACGTAGATCACAGCGAGTCGCGCTCGCTGACCGGCGTCAGCCTGATCAAGATCTACTTCAAGCCCGGCACCGACCCGAATGCCGCCCTCAGCAATATCGCCAACCTGGCTATGGCCGATCTGCGGCGCCTGCCGCCGGGCACGCTGCCGCCGGTGGTGCTGGGACTGACCGCCTCGAGCCAGCCCGTCTGCCTGGTCACGCTGGAAGGGAAGGGGCTGAACGAGACGCAGCTCAAGGATCTGGCGCAGTTCGAGGTGCGCGACCAGATCTCCAACGTGCAGGGCGCATCGGTGCCGCAGCCCTATGGCGGCACCTACCGGCAAATTCAGGTCTACGTGGATCCGCTGAAAATGGAGGCGCGGAACCTGAGCCTGAACGACGTGGTGAAGGCGGTCAACAGCTCCAACCTGATCCTGCCCGCCGGCGACGTCCGCATTGGGACGAAGGATTACAACATTTACGCCAACAGCCAGTTTCCCGATGCGAAAGCGATGAACTCGATGCCGCTGAAATCGGTGGGAAACGGATCGGTGCTGGTGGCCGACGTGGGGCACGCGGAAGACTCCGGCGCGCTGCAGTACAACATCGTGCGCATCAACGGGCAGCGGTCGGTGTATGTGCCTATCTTCAAGCAGGGCGGCGGGAGCAACACCATCACCATCGTCGATGGGATTAAGGCCGCCATCAAGCACCTCGTGGATGTGCCCGCGTCCCTGAAGACGGCGGTCGCCTTCGATCAATCCGTCTTCGTGAAGCAGGCGCTGCGAAACGTCGGCAAAGAGGGCGGCATCGGGCTGGTGCTGACCGGGCTGATGATCCTGTTGTTCCTCGGCAGCCCCCGCGCCACCATCGCTGTGATGCTGTCGGTTCCGCTCTCCGCCCTGGCCTGCCTGCTGATGACCGATTCGATGGGCGGGTCCATCAACACTATGATCCTGGGCGGACTGGCTCTGGCGTTTTCGCGTCTGATCGACAACGGCGTGGTGGTCCTGGAGAACATCTTCCGCTACATGGAAATGGGTGAGTCTGCGCCCATGGCCGCGGAAAAGGGCGGATCCGAGGTTTCGCTGGCGGTGCTGGCGGCTACGGTCACGACCTCCATCGTGTTCCTGCCTGTGGCGGCGCTTTCCGGGGTCAGCAAATACCTGTTCACTCCCCTGGCGCTCGGCGTTGTCCTGTCCATGTTCGCTTCCTACGCCTTCGCCATGACGGTGGTGCCGTTGTTCTGCTCGATTTTTCTGCGCTCACATGCTGGATCGGGTCACGCAACGGAGAGCGCGGAACCGAATCACGCAGAGAGAACGAGCCGGCGCTTCACTCCCAGGTGGATCTTCGAGAGGTTCAACTACTACTTCCAGAGGATGGTGGAGTGGTACGAAGGCGTGGTGCGGCGCTGCCTGATGCGGCCGGGGCTGACCACGGGCGCGATTCTGGCGGGCGTGGCCGTTTTGCTGCTGGTGACCTTTCCGTTCCTGGGCCGCGCCTACTTTCCGCGCACCGATCCGGGGCAGTTCATCATCAACGTGCGCATGCCCAGCGGCACGCGGCTCGATGTGAGCAACGACTACATCGCCAGGGTCGAGCAGATCATCCGGCAGACGGTGAAGCCCTCCGACCTGGGCATGATCGTCTCCAACATCGGCGTGTATCCGGATCTCTCGGCCATCTTCACCTCGAACGCATCGATGGATACGGCTTTTGTGCAGACCAGCCTGAAGGAAGATCACAGTACTGGAAGTTACGAGTACATGCGGCTGGTTCGACAGAAGCTGTCGCGCGAGATGCCGGAGCTGACGACCTACTTCCAGGCAGGCGGGTTGATCGACGGCGTCATCAACCAGGGGCTTCCCGCGCCCATCGACGTGCAGGTGAGCTCGAACAACCTGGAGGGAGCCTATGCGCTGGCGGAGAAGCTGGCGGCGAAGATTCGAACCTTCCCCAACGTGAGCGACACCTACATCCCCCAGGACATTAACTATCCGGGCATCGCGCTCAACATCGATCGTGAAAAAGCCAGCCTGATCGGATTGTCGGCGAAGGATGTGGTGGACAACGTGATCACCGCGATGACCTCGGACGGGATGATTGCGCCGAGTTACTGGATCGATCCGAAGACCGGCAACAACTATATGGTCACGGTGCAGTATGCGAACCGTTGGATCAACCACATGACCATGCAGGATTTCGAAAATATCCCGCTGCGCGGCAAAGAACCTGCAGGATATCCGCCGACGGACCAGGGGCAGTTTGCGGCGAACACGATGCCGGAAATCTGGGCGGGCGACCATCAGGCTGGCTATACGCCGCTGAAATCGGTGGCGGACATCCAGCTGATCAACACACCCACCGAAGTCGACCACTATCAGATTCGCCGCGTGATCGACATCTATGTGGCGACGAAGAGCGAAGCTCTGGGTCAGACGGGCAAGAGGGTCCGGAATCTGATTGCGCGTACGAAGACTGGCAGCAACACCCGGATTACGCTGCGCGGTGCGGTGGTGAACATGAATTCCGCGTTTGAGGATTTCGGGCTCGGACTGATCGTCGCCGTCGCTCTGGTCTACCTGGTGCTGATGGCCCAGTTCACCTCGTTCATCGACCCGTTCATTATCCTGATGGCCATTCCGCCGGGGATTGCCGGGGTGGTGCTGATCCTGGTGCTGACGGGCAGCACGCTGAACATCATGTCGCTGATGGGAACGATCATGATGACCGGCATCGTGGTGTCGAACAGCATCCTCATCGTGGACTTCTCGAACATCCTTCACGGGCAGGGCTTGCCGCTGCTGGAAGCCACGGTGGAGGCGTGCAAGATGCGTCTTCGTCCCATCCTGATGACCTCGCTGGCGACGCTGCTGGGCATGATCCCCATGGCCATCGGCGCCGAGGCGGGCAGCGAGCAGTACGCACCGCTGGCGCGTGCGATCATCGGCGGCCTGGGAGTCTCCGTGGTTGTGACCATGTTCGTTGTGCCGGCCGTGTATCTCATCGTTCACGAACGCAGCGAGGCAAGGAGTCAGGCGATGGAGAGTGCCCACTAATGCCGAAGTTCGCATTCGGGTATCCATTTTCTGTTCTCCTGCTGTGCCCGATGGTGGACCTCGCCGGCAACGCTGCTGGAGATGATTCCGATGGCGAGTGGGGCTGGAAGCGGGCAAGGAAAGGAACGCAAACTGAACGCGCAGGAGGGAGCCGGAGCATGAGGAGGGCGGCAATTCTCGGTACGGGTGCGATCTGGTGCAGTCTGGCGGTGGCACAGACGGGGCTGCCTGCAGCGCCGCATCCGCAGGCGATTCCCGTTCTTCAGGCGGCGAGTCAACCGGCGCCGGCCGGCGCTCAGAACGCTGCGTCCTCCGGAACGGCGAGCCAGGCGCAGCGGCCGCAGCTGACTCTGGCCGAGGCCGAGCAGATGGCGATCCGCAACAATCCGCGGGTCACCGTTGGCAAATTGCTGGCCCTGGCGCAGCATCAGGTCTATCGCGAAGCGTTGGCTGGAGAGATGCCCATGGTGAACGGCGCCGTGACCGGCGTCGAAGCCGAGGAGGCCTCCCGCCTGTCCGCGGGATCGCTGACAGCGTCGCGGCTGCTCGAACACGCGGGCGCGGGCGTGAACTTCTCGCAACTCATCTACGACTTCGGACACACCCACAACCTTGTCCTCTCGCGGAAGCTGGAAGAGCGGGCATCGGACTCCAGCGCGCTGGCCACAACGGAAGAGATCGTGCTGGCCACCGATCAGGCCTTCTACGACGCGCTGACCGCGCAGGCGGTGCTGCGGGTTGCCGAGCAGACAGTAACGACGCGCCAGACGACTGACACGCAGGTGAGCCAGATGACCCGGAATAAGCTCAAGTCGACGCTGGATCTGAGCTTTGCCGACGTGAACCTGTCCCAGGCGCAACTGCTCAGGCTGAATGCGCAGAGCAACGAGCAGTCATCCATGGCAGCTCTGGATGCGGTGCTGGGGCTGGATCACGATGTGGATTACGACCTGGTGGAAGAAACCGCGGCAGCGCCGCCGCCCCCGTCCTCGGTCGAGCCGTTGATTCAGACGGCGCTCTCCCAGCGGCCCGACCTGCAGGCGCTGAATTACGATACCCAGGCGGCGCACAAGTACGCGCGGTCAGAGTGGGACCAGCTGCTGCCTTCGTTCTCCGCAGCCGGTACAGCCGGTGTGGTGCCTGTGCGGCCGGACCAGTATTACGTCACAAACTGGTGGGGTGCGATCGGCGGCAATGTGAACATCCCTGTTTTCAACGGATTTCTGTATGTCTCGCAGGCCCGCGAGGCAAAGTACCGGGAACGGGCGGCATCGGAGAACGCCCGCGATCTGCGCGACCGCATCGTGCGCGATGTACGCACGGCGTGGCTTGAGGCCAACACCGCATGGCAGCGGATGACGGTGACCGCTCAGCTGGTCCAGGAGGCCGATCTGGGAATGAAACTGGCGCAGACGCGGTATCAGCTGGGACTCAGTTCTATCGTGGAGCTCAGCCAGGCCCAGCTGCAGCAGACCAGCGCGCAAATTGAGGACACCAACGCGCGCTATCAGTACCGGTTGTCCCTCTCGACGCTGAACTACGAACTGGGCAATGCGCCGTAGCCGGAAGGGAACACCGATTCAACGGGAACTCCGGAGTGACGTAGCGGGTTCTGCTCAGCCGGGAAGGTCTGCTTATGGGGCGCCCGAGCCCACCGAGCGGCTCTCGATCTGGTAGTTCGACGCGCCGGAGGCGGTCTGATCCGGATACTGGCCGGACACGCGCATGTCGACAATATTGCCCTGCATCTCCGGGGTCGCAGTAATCGTATCGGTGTCGGTGCTGATGACCTCCAGATACGGACTGTTCTGCGAAGCCACGTAGACTTTGCCGATCGGGTAGTTATAAATCGAGGCAATCGCGTGGGGATAGAAGCCGGCAGGAAGCGGAATCGTATTTTCCACCGTGTAATTGCTGAGATTGACGATGGTCACACTGCCCGGCGTTCCTGAGGTGATATCGCCCTGGTTGGCAACATAAACGCGGCTGCCATCCTGGAGCACGGAGACCTCGACCGGATGCAGGCCGACGGGCACCGTGGCCAGAACCGTTCCAAATGTCGAACTGTCATTTCCGTAGGTGTCCAGGCTCACATCGATGATGCTGATGGTGCCGGAATCGTAATTCGCAGTAACCAGCTTCTGTCCCAGGCGGTAGTAGTCCGCATAGACCGGTCCGCCGCCCACGGTAATGGTCGAGCTCGGCGAGAACTGCGTATCCAGGGCATTCAGCTGTGAGTTGATGACCGTCACGGTGCCGCTGCCGCGGTTCATGATGAAAGTCCGGAAGGTATCCGGTGTCATGAAGCCGTAGACAGGGCAGACCCCCAGCGGCAGACGGGCGGAAATGGTATTGGTCGAGGTTTCGATGGCATCGGCCTCGCCGGTTTCATGCGCTGCAGCGACGGCGGAGGGATCCGAGCAATCGCCCCAGGCGGGTTGCGAACCGGTTCCGGAGTTGCCCTGGCTGATGGCATAGACGCGCTCGGCGCTGGTATAGCCGGCAAAATTGATCAGCGACGGCGCGACAGGAATCTCCTGCTTCAGAGCTTCCGGCGATCCGGTTAACTGCGCGACGCAGTTCGTCACGAGGCAGGTCGGGCCGTGCAGCCCGGTCTCGGCGACGTAGAGGCTCGACGTGGAAAGCAGTGTGTTGGTGGGGATGGAACCCGGCAGCAGCGTGCTGGTTTCCACGTTCTTGGTCAGCAGGCCGACGGTTCCCAGCGAACTGCCCGGCTCGGCGGGCGCGTTGATGAGAGTTCCGTCGCAGTTTGGCGCGTAGATCTCTGACCCGGTGGAATCGAGCGAGAAAGTCAGCGGTCCGTTGCCGCCTTGTGCCTGACCGACGATCGAATCGCCCGAAAAATCCACGAGGGTAATGACGCTGGGCGTGGAGTAGGTGCTCCCGGAGCAGGCCGCCGTTCCTGAAGTGAGGGGGCTGAATCCCGGCTGGGAAAAGAGCGCAATATACGCTGTGGGCTGACCGGCTGGCCCGGTGGGGTAGATCGGAGTCACGACAGGGCGATACTGGTTGCCGCATCCGGCGGCCAGCAGAATGAAACCCGTGACGGCTGCGGCGATGATGGGAGTTGAAGGGTGAACGATGCTACGGCGCCCGGATACAGAACCGATCATATTGTGGCTGCGCCCGCAGCGCAGGCGATTCAGCCATGCCATGCTACCCACTCGCAAGTACCTGACTCCTCCATCCGGCCGCTCGCACGGCGCGAATGCGATATGAATGCTGATAGAAAGATGATTGTACTGTACCTCGCGGGGTCCGCGCCCGGGGTGGAAAAGCTCCATGGCCGTATTGAGCACAGAGACTGACAGGAAAGGCCCGCAGAATCTGCGCTGGCAGTCGCAGACGGTTTTGCTGGCGCTGATTCCCGTCATCGCGATCTGGGTGACCCTGGCGGCCGGCCAGCTCTGGCAGGCAGGCCGCGGCTGGGTGCTGGAAGCTGCAGCGATCAGCGGCGGCTTCGCGTTGCTGGTCATCATGCTGCGCGCCGCAACCGCGGGCGGGGCGCTGACCGGCGCCCTGATCACGGCCGCACTCTATCTCGAGACTCCGGGCCTGCGTACGGCGCTGTGGCCGCTGCTCGCCCTGGTCCTGCTCACGTTCGCGGCTACACGCTTCGGGAGAAAACGAAAAGAGGCTTTGGGAACAGCGGAAGGGAAGCACGGGCGCACGGCCTCGCAAGTGGCCGCGAATCTGGGCGTCGCCGCGCTGGCCGGGATTCCCCTGCGCGAGGCGCTGGGTTTCGGTCCCACAGTGTTTGTGGGCCAGGCCGCGCTGGTGGCCATGATTGCCGCAATGGCCGAAGCGACGGCCGACACTTTGTCGTCGGAATTAGGCCAGGTGCTGGGTGGAACGCCGCGTCTGATAACCACGCTGCGCTGCGTTCCGGCGGGCACGGACGGGGCAGTGAGCCTCGTGGGAACCGTCGCCGGCTGCGCAGGGGCCGGTGCAGTCGCGGCCCTGGCAGGATGGGTTTTGCCGCTGAGCCGCGGCGAGGGTTTCATCGCGTTCGGCGCGGGCGTAGGCGGGCTCCTGATCGACAGCCTGCTGGGCGCGATTCCGGAGCGGCGTGGATGGCTGAACAACGACGCCGTCAATGCGCTCTCCACCCTGGCGGCAGCCGTGCTGGCGGCGTATGCATGCCGCTGGTTCTAGGGATGCTCAGTCCGTGCCGAGGCGGTGCTGGAGTTGCTCGAGGCTCACGCCTTTGGTCTCCGGGTAGACCAGGAGAACGACGAAGAACTGCAGAACCATCATCGCCGAGAAAAACATAAATGGAACGGCTGTGGAGTGCACCGCAACCCAGGGGAAGAAGCCGGAGATGACGGCATTCATGATCCAGTGCGACGAACTCCCCAGACTTTGGCCCTTGGAGCGCACGCGAGTGGGAAAGACTTCGCTGATGTACACCCAGATCACGGCGCCCTGAGAGATCGAGAAGAAGAAAATGAAGCCGACAAGCAGCCAGACAAGGTTGCTCTGATGGCGGTGCGCGTGAAAGATCGCCGCCACGCCGCCCAGGCAAATCGCCGTGCCCACGGAGCCGACCAGCAGCAGCGATTTTCGGCCCAGCTTGTCGATCACCGACATGGCCAGCAGCGTCGCGGCGAAATTCATGGCGCCCAGCAGCACGGCCTGCTTATCCGCCGAGAGGCTGCTGAAGCCGCCGAAGGCGAAGATGTCGTTGGCGTAGTAGAGAATTGCGTTGATACCGGAGAGCTGATTGAACATGCCGATGGTGACCGCCAGGAAGATGGGCAGGCGATACTTGCGGCGGAACAGCGGCTCGGAGCGCTCGGCGCGCTCGAGGTGGATCGAGTCGACGATTTCCTTCAGCTCCGCTTCGCTGTTGGGCGTCCCCATCATCTCCAGCACGGCGCGAGCTTCCTCGATGCGATTTTGCGTAACCAGCCACCGCGAGCTGCGGGGAATGCCGAAGAGAAAAACGAGAAAGAAGAATGCGGGGATGGCGGCGACGCCGAATTGCCAGCGCCAGGCGGCTCCGCCGTCGATGAGGCTGGCGACAGCGTAATTGGAGGCGTAGGCGAGGAGAATTCCGCCCACGATGTTGATCTGAAAAAGCCCCACCAGGCGCCCGCGGAGCCGCGCCGGCGCCAGTTCAGCGAGATACACGGGGCCGAGAACCGATGAACCTCCAATACCGAGCCCGCCCAGCAGCCGAAAGGCGAGCAGGGCAGGCCAGTTCCACGCCAGCGCGCAGCCCACGGATGAGAGCAGATAGAGCACGGCCATGATGCGCAGCGCTTCGCGTCCGCCGATCTTCTGGCCGAGCGGGCCTGCGCCAATGGCTCCCGCGACCGTGCCCCAGAGCGCGATGGAAACGGTGAGACCCAGCGCTCCGGCACTGAGCTGGAAAACGTGCGTGAGCTGCGCCGTAGTACCGGAGATGACAGCAGTATCGAAGCCGAAGAGAAGACCGCCGAGCGCGCCGACCAGGGTGCTGCGCAGCAGTTTTGCATTCAGTGGCATAGGAAATGGTGAGGATACCACCCGAAGGGGCTTAATTTCCCGGCCGGCGCGGAGGGACGCCGGGCGCTACGCGGCGGGGAGAAGATCAGAGCCGGCGCAGCCGCGGGAATCCTCTGCCCGTGCCGGCTTCCGCCGGCGCGGCCGTTCGCGGAGATTGCCCAGACGGAGCAACATCTGCCGCGGATGGATGGGCTTCTCCAGCAGCTCAAAGTCGTAGCCCCGGCTCCGGGCCTCGGCGAGCAGTTCGGCGGAGGCAGTCTGCCCCGACAGGAGCAGGATGCGGCAGTTGTGCCCGGCGCGGCGCATCGCGATGGCCATCTCGATGCCGGTCATGCCGGGCATCATCACGTCGGCGATCAGGATATCCGGAGGCGAGCTCAGCGCCCGGACAAGCGCCTGCCCGGGGTTGTGAAACGCGTGAGCCTGGAAACCTTCGCGGGCGAGAATGGCGGCAAGCGTCTGGGCGATGGCCCATTCATCGTCGACAACGTAAACATGCTGACTACCAGGCGCGGCGGGCTGCGGCACGGTAAGACTCCCAAAGCAGTTTTTTTGCGGGCCGAGAATGGGAACCGGGACGACCGGGATGCTGTTTTTACTTTCCCGGTTGTATTCAGATGGCGGAGCCGCCGCAGGAGTTGCATGAGATTCATTACGCGGACGTAACGAAACCTGTAATCTGGCAGGTACCAGCTGAGGTGCCTGAAAGGGCCGATTCCTCAGGCTGCTCTGTTAGGATTGAACGAGGTCAATCGCTGAAACTGTCCATCAGGAGCCTGGCGCGCGACGGCCGGAGTTGGTTACTACGGTACTGTCTCCACCAAAAGGGTGGTTGACGCCTGTCAGGTCGGCTGTTAGGGTTCAGGGCAAAGCGAAATCACCTGGCTTTCCGATTACGAAAGGCCGTTACCTGTAGTGATCGGGAAGCGCCGGAATTAAGGAACTTGCGCAGACGCTATTACATCATTTTTGTTGCTCGCGAGAAGGACGGGCCTCTCCGCAAGATTCCCATTCCTCTGCACTATGCGGGCGTGTTCGTGGCTGCCGCCGTGGTCGGAGCGTTTACCATCACGGGAATGGCGGGTTCGTACACTCGCATGCTGCTCAAGACCGCCAGCTTTAATCAGGTACGGTCGCAGCAGGAAGCGCTGCGCCGGGATTACAGCCGGCTGCAGCTGGTGGCTCACGAGAAAGAACTGCAGGCGGCGTCGCTGGGGTCCCTGGCGAGCGAAGTGAGCGCGCTCTACGGCCTGCGGCAGGGACGGCTCACCAAACCGGCTGCCCCGGCCACCATCGCCACTCCGGATAACTCCAGCAGCGTCGGGACCTTTACGGAAGAAGCCTACACGCAGTCGCTGAACCAGCTGGCATTGCTGCGGACGAATGCGCTGTCCGGCCGCGTCTACAATTTCGATCCGAGCGCAGCCCCGGTCAGCAATACGAACTGGGCGGATATTGCGGGCGCTCCGTCGTTGTGGCCGGTGACCGGTCCGATTACCAGCTCCTTTGGCGAACGCGAGGATCCGCTGAACACCGACGAGAGCGAATTCCACACCGGCGTGGATATCGGCGCCAGTTTCGGCGCTCCCGTGCGCGCCACGGCGGATGGCGTAGTGGCAACCGCGGGCATGGCTACCGGGTACGGACGAGAGGTCATCCTGGATCATGGGAACGGCATCGAGACACTCTACGCACACCTTTCCGGCTTCGCGGTAACCGCGGGTCAGGAAGTCCAGCGTGGACAGGTGATCGGCTACGTCGGCCTGAGCGGGCGAACAACCGGACCCAATCTGCACTACGAAGTGCGGATCCACAACACGCCGGTGAACCCGCATAAATACCTGCGCGAGACGATGAGCCAGCTGCTGGCGTCGGACGCGCTGACGAAATCCGGCTTAACCAACTAAGTCTGGAATAGGCTAAGCCTGCTCCGGGTCAACTGCCTGCCAGCTCCACGAGTCTGGCGACGGTGTTGATGTTGCGCATGGTCGCAGACACGCCGCGAAGCGGCAGCCGGAATTTCGACCGGCCCATGCCCTCCGGATAAAAGACATAGATTTCGCGGCGCCCCACGTGCACCTGCTCGCCCCCCGGAGCGACTACGCCGGCAAGAGGGTCGACCGGCATCGACCCATCGAGAAAAGCTACCAGCACCTTCGACGGCTCTTTGTTCGCGAAGGGATTGGCATCCAGAACGGCGCGCATCTCCGCAGGGGTGCGCACCATGACGGCGATCTCTTTGCCCATCTTTTCAGCGAGCGCGGCTTCGAGTTTGCGCTGGACGGCCGCTTCCTGCAGGCGGCTCTCGAACAGGACGTTGCCGCTCTGGATCCAGGTGCGAGCTTTGGTGAAACCGCAATCACCGCAGAGCGCAGCGAGGTCTTTCATGGGGAGCTGATTGGCTCCGACGACGTTTATGCCGCGCAGCAGCGCGATATACGTTGCCATGGGTTATCTTTCCCGCCTCCGCAGAGCAGAGCTAGGACCCTCCGATGGCCGGGCGCGTCGCAGACTGCCCGTGCAGCTCCCTCGCGGTCGCCTGCACCTCACGGAAAAAGCGCAAGAAGTTTCCGCCGAGGATCTTGCGGCAGTCTTGGGCGGAGTAGCCGCGCGCCATGAGAGCTGCGGTGATTTTCGGCAAATCGGCGGCGGAATCAATGCCTTCGGGAGTCGAGGGAATGCCGTCGAAGTCCGATCCAAGCCCTACGTGATCGATGCCGGCAACTTTAGCGATGTGATCGATGTGGTCGATGAGCATGCTGAGCGGCGGGCGGGGAATTTTTGCAGCCCATTGCCTGTCGATCCGATCGATCATTTCCCAGGTGATGACCTTACCTTCAGCCTTCCACTGGACAATCTGCGCATTCTCCGCGGCCTGGCGCAGTGGCGCCTGCGCATTCCAGGCCTCGCGCCATGCGTCGCTGATAAAGCCGGAATAAAAATTGACCATCACCACGCCGCCGTGGCTGCCGGGACCTCCGCTGCGGGCGACAGCGCGGAGCATGTCGTCGGTCATGTTGCGGGGCGAGTTGCACAAAGCTCGCGCGGAGGAGTGCGACGCGAAGACAGGCGCGCGCGAGGTGATGACCGTGCGGTAGAAGGTCTTGTCGGAGACGTGGGAGATGTCGACCATCATGCCCATGCGATTCATCTCGTAAACAACGTTCTTGCCGAAGTCGGAGAGGCCATCCGGGGTATGCTGCACGGTGGGATCTTCGGCATCGCCGGAGGAATCGGCCCAGCCGTTGGAGTTGGCCCAGGTCAGCGTCATATAGCGCACACCCAGCCGGTAGTAGTCGCGCAGCAGGCCCAGAGAGTTCTCGATGGAATGGCCGCCTTCGATGCCCATCAGCGCCGCCAGCTTGTGCTCCCGGTGGGCACGCTCGATATCTTCGGGCGAGTACGCCATCATCATCTGGTCAGGATGCGCGGCCGCTGCCTGGTAGACGGCGTCGATCAGCTCCAGGGTTCGGCGCGCGTCGTGCCCGCCATAAAGCCGTGGATCGACCCAGATGGAGAAGAACTCCGCGCCGAGATTGCCGGACTTTGCGGAGGGA
>DATJQW010000049.1:0-9138 GCA_035505395.1 Acidobacteriaceae bacterium | reverse complement strand
AGCGGCGGCGGCTCAGGCGGTTCGACCCATGGGTTCGGAGAGCAGGGACCGAACCAGAGCCAGCAGGTCGTCGGGAGGAAGGGGTTTGACGCGGAAGAGCACGTCGAGATTCACATAGGCATCTTCGGCCTCGGGCAATCCGCTCAGGACCAGAACGGGGAGGTCCGGGAAGCGCTCGCGCAGCTGAGCCACAAACTCGGGGCCATTCATGCCGGGCATCAGGTGGTCGGTGATCACGAGCCGGACCGCCGCTGCACGATCTTTGTTGTCGAGCAGGCGAAGCGCCTGCGGGGCGCCGGAGGCAACAACGACACTCCGGCCCGATCGGGTGAGAATCGCTTTGCGGGTGGCCGCCTGGATATCGTTGTCATCCACCAGCACAATTTCGGGAGCCATTGTGGGTGCTGATTCCATCGTGCGAGAAAAGGTTGCCTGGAGCAGGTGCAAATTTCCGGTCGAGGCCCCTGCGCAGATTCTCCTCCAGAAAAACCTTTTACCTTTTATTGACGGATTTGGCAAGAGCACGAAAGAAACCTTTCCGGATGCCTGATTGGTTCTGGGGCAGATGGCTCACTTTGCAGGGGTTGAGATGACTCTCCAGGCAAAAAGCAAAGGCGGAGGGTTAACCCTCCGCCTTTTGCCAGTTTTGATTTCCGGGGCCGGAAGCGCAGAGCTGCCGGCCTCGGAATGATGGTTTAGAAGGTGACGCGTCCCCCGAACTCCATCTCGCGCGGGTTGCTTCCCTGCGAGTTCAGAACGCCCCATGCCGGAGTGTAGCCGAGGCTCAGATACGGGTCGGAGAAGTCGTTGTGGTTGAGCATATTGGCCGCGATGAACGAGAATTCGAAACTCGTGGATTCCGTAATCTTCACGTCCTTCTTGACCTGTGCGTCCACGTTCCAGTAGGGCAGACCCAGGAACGGGCCCTGACCGGGATTCTTGGTGTCGATGCCCAGAATCGGAGCGCGAACCTGATCGTAAACAGACTGCGGGTTCGAGAACAGGTTGACCGCCGTTGTCGAAGTGGCTGTACCCACGCCGGAGCTGCCCATCACCCCATAATGCGCGGCGTGGCCCGCACCGTATTTCGAGGTGAAGACGCATTGCTCGTTGTCGAAGTAGTCGGCTCCATCGCCGGCACCCCACGACTGAGCATCGGTCCACGTATTGCAGTAGACGGGTCCGCCACTGCCGGCAGTGAAGATGGGAGCAAAGGTCCAGCCGCCGGCCACGCGGCCCAGCAGGCCGTTCTGGCCCTTGAACCACGGCTCTGTGGCGACCATGGCGGTGTTGTAAACGATACGGCGATCGAAATTCTGTTCGCCGTACATCGCGCCAATGTTATAGGCATCGTTCTGCGTGTATTCGCTGGAGGCCTGCACCACAGCGCCGGTGCCGAGCGACTTGCTCCAGGTCAGGTTGGTCTGCGTCGTCAGCCCATGCCAGTCATGGGTGCCGAAGCTGATGAACCCACCGTTGTAGTTGCCGTAGCCGGTGCTGGCATTCAGAGCCACGCCGCTGCTGTACTCCCCGCTCGTGTTCAGCATGCTCGGTGCGAAGCCGAACCCGCCGTGCGCATACTGCGATGTATAGCCGGCGCCGTCCAGGCTGGACCAGAGGCTCCAGACCGCCTGCTCCTCAAAATTGGAGAGCTGCGTATCCAAAGCTGCCGCCGTGCAGCTCGCGTAGGGCACTCCCGATCCATTGGACATGGTGCCATTGCAGATTGGGGTAGTGGACATCGCCGCCTCAAAGAACGGCTGCTTGGCGATGGAGTTGATGAACGAGGCGTAGGCCGGGTTGGGAGTCGTGCCGTTGGACATATACGGGGCCGGGACGGCGGCTCCGCAGGCGGCGGCTGACGTTGCGCAGCCCAGTGCCTTTTCGATGTTGGCGTAGGCCTGCTGGAACTGCTGACCGCCAATCGACAGCATGTAGGGTACTGCGTTCAGGTTGACGGGTTGATATTCGTGGTGGATGAGACGGCCGATATACCCCACCTGCAGCAACATCTTCTGGCCGATCTGACGCTGAACGGTGAGATCGAACGAGTCGATGGCATTGGGACGGAAGGCGGGATCCATGCCTTCGTTGGCCGAGCCCTCGGCGAAGTTGACACCAGGGTAGATGGGCTGCGGAGCGGTGGTGGACACCGGAGTCGAGGTCAGAGGAGCGGTGTTGCCGTCCACGCCGACACGGAAGGCGGTATCCGCGTTTCCAGGGTTGGCTCCGCAGACGCCGCTGCTCAAGGCCGTTTTGCACTGCACCGGCTGCATGAGGCCGACGCCGAGCAGCGGCACCAGCACGAGGTCGACGCCGTTCAGACGGCCGTAGATGCGGCCGTATCCGCCGCGGATGACCGTTCCCTTGGAAAAGCTCGGGTTCCAGGCGAGGCCGACACGCGGGCTAAAGGACCCGTAGAAGGGATTGTAAGGGTACTTCTCTCCCGCGCCGACATTTCCCACGAGAGAAAAGCCGAGTTCCGGATTGTAGACGGTGCCCTGTTCCGCCAGGGTCTTCCGCTCGGTCAGGTAGTCCTGAGACTTCACCGGCTCGCCCGCGGAATCGACCAGCACCGTCTGCTTGCCGTTTATTTCGACCGGCGGCATTTCGATGGTGTAGCCCATGCCGTAGTTCAGCGTGAGGCTGGGTTTCATGTGCCAGGTATCGCTGATGTACATGTTGTAGTAATTGATGGTGCTTTGATCGAAAGCGTGGGTCAGCGGCGGCTGCAGGGTGAGACTCGCCCCGGAGCGCGTATAGACAGTTTGGGCTTCCGTCACGATGCCGTAAACTTCAGCCGCATTCCGCACCGCCCCGGTGTTGGTGGTGGGGAAACCTCCACCGAGATCGGACCAGTCGACCAATCCGCCGCCAACCGAGTCGCCGAGCTGGTAGGTGGTCGTAAAGTTGATGCCGCCGCCGTTGTCGCTGCGCTGGTGGTAGTCGTAATTGCGCTGATACTGGCCGCCGAACTGCAGCAGGTGGTTGCCCTTCAGCATGGAGACGTTATCGCTGAGGAAATTGTCGTGGCCGTCCCAGAAGCGGGTGCGGATATCCTGGGCGTTCACGTTAAACGGGGCGAGGACTGTAAATTCGCTGTTCTCACCGCCCGGCTCGAGGGCTCCGCCCAGGCCCGGGACCTGAGTCGGCGCGTTGTCGTCGCCCCACTGCCAGTAGTCGCGCAGGAAGCTGTAGTGGAAGTCGTTGGTCGT
This sequence comes from Acidobacteriaceae bacterium, assembly GCA_035505395.1. Classification (GTDB taxonomy): domain Bacteria; phylum Acidobacteriota; class Terriglobia; order Terriglobales; family Acidobacteriaceae; genus Palsa-343. The sequence continues at coordinate 5,923 of DATJQW010000049.1, read as the reverse complement.
ATTCGGCGTGATGTTGGTGGTGAGGCCGGTGACGTAATACGAGGGAATCTGCGGCCGGCTGGAGAGTGCGGCGGGAACGCCCTTGGTGTCACCGGGGAAGAAGCCGCCGATGTCGTACTGGCTGTCCGTCGCCAGGTTGAGACGATAGTAGCGATAGCTCGCGAACCAGTGCCATTTTGCGCTGAAATCGTGATCGATGCGAATCGCGGCGTTGTTGCTGGTCTGGGGCAGGGATACGTTGGCTTTGAAGCCGACGGTATTCACGCCGTCGCAATACGGATTGAGGTCGGAGGCGCAGGTTAAATCGTTGCCGGCCGGCTCGTATTTGGCCCACATGGCCGCGACATCGGGGTTAATGCCGATACCACGAGGATCAATGGATGCCATGTTGAACGTGGTTGTCGCTCCTGAGGTCGGGTCCGTCACTTCGGTCAGCATTCCCGATTCCATGGCCGCGGAGGGCACGCTGGATTCGATCGTCGTGGCGTTCGGGTAGCGGAGACCTTCGTACCAGGCCCAGAGATAGGTGCGGCCACCCCACTTGTTGGGCAGAATAAAACCGCCGGCCTTGGCGCCAAAGCGGTTGTAGTGGTAATTGGAGAGCGGGGTCGCGGTCTGATTGTTCTCCCAGTTGTTCGCGCCCAGGCCGCTGTCGAGGTAATACTCATAGACGCCGCCGTGCCAGTGATTGGTGCCGCGGGGCGTGACGAATTCCACCTGCGCGCCGGCCGAATTATCGAAGTCGGCAGTCTGGTTCGCAGTGTTGATGGTCGCTTCCTCGACGCTGTCGGTGGGGGTTGGCAGGGCGCCCGTCGGAATCCCGACGCCGGTCTTCATGCCCGCCTGTCCTTCCGTGGGGTCGCCAGCGAAGGTACCCATGTAGACGTTGTTGCCGCCGTCCATGTCGTTGGTGGCATTGCCGCCGTCCAGCAGGAAGGTGCTCTGGTCATTCACCGCACCCGCCACAGCGCCCTCGACGCTGACGCCAGGCTGCAGCGACGTGAATGTGTTGGCGTCGTGGTTGAGGCTAGGCAGCGAGCTGAGCTGCTCGGAGCCGAGGGTCTGGCCGACGGTGGAGTTGAGCGTCTGCAACTCTTCGCCGGTGACCTGGACCTCAACGGTTTCCTGAGAGGTACCAACGGTCATCTTGAGGTTGACGGTAGCCTGCTCGCCAAGCTGAACGTTGATGCTCACCGTCTTGGCGGTTGAGAAGCCGGTTTTGACGGCGGTGATGGTGTATGAGCCGGGCGGGATTGTGGTGAAGGCGTATTGGCCCGCGCCATTGCTGGTTGTCTTGAAACTCTGGCCACCGGTGCCGCTCAGCGTGAGCTCAGCCCCGGCAATGACGGCGCCGCTGGGATCGGTGATGGTGCCGATCACCGTGCCTGTGTTGGTAGCCTGCGCCCAGGCATGGTTTGCGCCGAGCAGGACGCAACCCACAGCCACGACTGTTACGAAGAACCACCGCAACCTCAGTTGTGTCATTACAGCTCCTCCATAAAGTCTTGCCAAAAATAGCGTCTTACTATGGATAACGAGCAACTGCGAGGAACCCCCGGGCTGGGACCCGTTCTGCTGAAAACCGCTGGCGTTCTGTGCACACAGGGGGAAAGGCGAATTAAGGATGCCGCCTTTAAAGCAATTGTCATTCCATTCGATGACAAGCAGAATCAACGACTTACCGCGGCTATCCCGGTGGGTCGGATTGTGGTTCTCTGGAATTTCATATCCAGGGGGTGGATTTCTTCGTATTTGCGGATAACGAGGTGACCAAAGGGTACGTCTAAAGCAAAACAACACCTCACGCTGCCCCTTGGCTGATTGTGAAATGATAGAAACCAAAGCCTCAGCGAGGAGGCGCGCATGAATACCCTCAAGACTGCATTTCTGCTGACCGCTTTGACGCTGCTCCTGGTCCTGATCGGGAGCCACTGGGGCGAGGGCGGCATGATCATCGCGTTTGTGATCGCCGCCGGGATGAACTTCTTCAGCTACTTCTATTCGGACAAGCTGGCGCTGAGGATGTACAACGCGCAGCCGGTGACCCGGGAACAACTGCCGAGGGCCTATGAGGTGGTGGAGCGGATGACGGGACGGCTGGGGCTGCCGATGCCGAAGATCTATGTCATCCCGACCGACGCGCCGAATGCCTTCGCGACGGGGCGGAACCCCCAGCATGCATCGGTGGCGGTGACCCATGGGATTCTGCAACTGCTGAACGACGACGAGCTGGAGGGCGTGCTGGCGCACGAACTGGGACACGTTCGCAACCGGGATATTCTGACCAGCTCGATTGCGGCCACCATTGCCGGGGCGATCATGCTGCTGGCCCGGATGACATGGTGGGCGGAGATCTTTGGCGGATTTGGAGGTGGCGGGCGCGATCGCCGGGGCGCTCTGAGCGGGCTGATGCTGCTGATTCTCGCACCGATCGCGGCCATGCTGATCCAGCTCTGGATTTCGCGGACGCGGGAATATGAGGCGGACGCGACGGGCGCGCACATTACGGGGAATCCGTACGCGCTGGCCAGCGCGCTGGAGAAGCTGGATGCGTATTCCAAGCGGATGCCGATGCCGGGAACGCCATCGACGGCGCATCTGTTTATAGTGGAGCCGCTGCTGAGCCGGCAGAGCTTTGCCAATCTGTTCTCGACGCATCCGCCGATTCCGAAGCGAATCGAGCGGCTGATCGGGCGTCCGAGCATCTACGGAGCGCCGCAGCGGTAAGGCGGGCGCAGGGGGCGGGCATTGAGCTGCCTTCCGGGTCCCCGGGTCGATGCTGTACGGCGATGGCGGAACGCTGTAGGCTGTTTCTGCCATGAAAACGCTGCTCCGCAGTATCGTCTGGCTGGCGCTGGTTGTGTGGCTCGGAGGACTATTCTTCTTTCCGATCGCGGCCCAGGCGGCCTTCACCAACATCGCGGATACGCACACGGCGGGCACGATTGTCGCGACCTGCCTGCGGGTGCTCCATCGCGAAGGACTGTTCTGCGGAGTGCTGATGGTGATCCTGCTGGCCGTCGGGCGGCTGACGAGCGTGTACCGGGGCAGCGCGCTGGCCGGGATCGTCGTGACGCTGGCGATGATCGGGCTGACGGCGTTCTCGCAGTACTGGATCATCCCGCGCATGGAGTCGTACCGGATTGCGGCAGGCGGGGCGATCGACAACGTGCCGAAGACGGATCCGCGGCACCGGGGGTTCGATCATCTGCATAATGTTTCGGTGGACGTGGAAGAGGCGGTGATGATCGGCGGAGTTGTGCTGGTCTTCCTGCTGGTCCATGCGTCCAGCGATTCGCGCGAGCGGTAAGGCGCAAGGAAAAACCAGTCCATACAGGAGGAAAGCCGTGCATCGTTCCGTGAGAATCGGAGTGCTGAGTCTGTTGACCGTTTCCCTCGCCGTTCCTGCGCTGGCGCAGAGCGGCGCCGAGGTGTACCGGACGAAATGCGCCATGTGCCACGGTACGGACGGAAAAGCTGAAACGCCGGCAGGTAAGGCGATGAAGGCAATTCCCTTCCAGGCGCCGGAGATGGTGAAGCTGACGAACGAGGAGATGTTCGCCTCCATCAAGAACGGCAAGGCCAAAATGCCGGCGTACGGAAGCCAGCTGAGCGATGCACAGATGCACCAGCTGGTAACGTACATTCGGACGCTGCAGAAATAAGACAAGCTCTGTTTCCGGGCGCAGCAATCCCGGGAAGATGCCGGTGCAGCCCTTGTAAAAGCGAAGATTGCACGGTATAGTCGTTTATCGATATATCGGCGATCGAGAGATTCCTGTGCCCAGACGAAAACTAACTCCGTTGCCCTCGGCGGCATTTCAGATTCTGCTGGCGCTGGCCGGCGAAGACATGCACGGCTACGCGATTATGCGGCAGGTGGAAGAGCAGACCGCAGGGCGGATGCGGCTGGGACCCGGCACGCTGTACACCTCGCTGCAGAACCTGCTGGAAGAGGGACTGATCGCAGAGATCGATGCACGCGACGTGTCGGCGATCCATCACGAGCGGCGGCGCTCATACCGGCTGACGGCCGCGGGGCACAAGGTAGCGCGGGAGGAGGCGGAGCGGATGGCAGTAGTGCTCCGTGTCGCGCGGGCGCGGAGAATCCTCAGGGGGGATTATGTCTGAGAAGCTCTATGCCCTTCTGCTGCGGCTGTATCCGGCACGATTTCGCGCGCATTATGGCGATGAGGCGCTGCAGGTGTTTCGCGACCGGATGCGCGACGAGCGCGGACCCGGCGCCAGGGTGCGGCTGTGGCTGGATGTGCTGGCGGACCTGGGGCGCTCGCTGCCGCAGGAACACCGCCGTGCGGCCAGGCCGATCGCGACGGTTCCCCTGCCGGGAGCGCCGGGAATACCCTCCTTTTCCGTGCTGGAGGACGAGGCGCCGCGGCCGGCGACGTTCGTCTTCGGAACAGCGCTCGCGCTCGCAGGGCTGGGCACGTTTGCGTTTCTGCTGAACCACGGCGGCAACCCGGTGCGTTTCAACGTGGTCTCCTACGGGACCATGCGGGCCGGGTCGCGGTTTGCCGGCACGGCTGCGGCGAGAGAAAGCTCGCTGGCTGCGGAAAAGAGAGCGGCGGGGGTCGGGCTGGATGCGGCTGAGCAGCATCGGGTGATTCAGGCCATCGTCGGAGAAATGACCGGGCCGTATCGCCGCACCCCCGGAGCGCGGGCGATCAGCGAGGCGCTCGAGACACGCGAGGCCAACGGCGATTACGCGCAGATTGCCGAAGGAGACATTTTTGCGTCGGCGCTGACCACGCAAATGCACGCGATCACCAGCGACCCCGAGGTGTCGGTGTATTTCGCGGCGGGCGCGAAGGGGCGGATGCCGCGCGGCGCAGTGCGCATCGACGAACATTTCGCGATGGCGATTCAGGAGCCGGGGCTCGGGCGGTAGAAACCCCGAGCCGACGGCCGAATTCTGTCTCCCTCTGAATTCCGCTGGCACGGGTGAAGAACAGATCAGCAGCGGTCCAGGGCTGACCCGGAATCACGTTAATCGTTGTGGTGCCTGCGCCACTTCCAATATTGGTTGTGCTCGGTGTCGCTGCGCTGTGCCCAGTCGACGTGGTTGCGATGGGTTTCATGCTCCCACTGGATGTAGTAAGTTTCCTCGCCCGGTCCCCAGGCGTAGACGCGGCGCGGGCCGCAGCCGGTGGTGAGGAGGGGCATGGTGAAGATGCAGGAGACCAGCAGGAGCCGGAGGGATTTTTTCATGCGGAATTCCTTTCGCGGATTTCGAGAACAACGAGTGGCCAGATGCGGGGTGAGGATGCGGAGTTGTTCCAGCGGAAAGTGAAGGCGCACTTCCGACCGCCTGGCCGGACCCGGTCGCGTTTCCCTCATGGTTGCATCCAACCGGACGTCATCATGCGCCATCCCAAGTGAGTGTGACGGATCCTCATCTCATGCTCATCGAAATGCTGCGGCGGACGCTGGAGCGCGTTGAATCAAGCCCTGAACTCGATCCGGAAGAACGAGCGCTTGTGGATCTGAAGCGGGTGATCGTATTGACGATCGCAGAGCATGAAGAGCGCGTATGCAAACCGAAAGCTGCTTAAAGCCAGCTGAATTCCGCATGCGGACAGGGTGACTTGCCGTTTTTCGCACATTTAGGGATTTAAGAAGGGTCGAAAACCCATCGCCGCCTTCAATGAGGCGGGTCCGCGAAATCAGCAGGCGCGATTGCTGGTGAACGGTGCTCGTTCACAATGGGAAAGAAAAGCTTGGTGGAGGCGGCGGGAGTCGAACGCTTTTTCCACATGATAACTCTTTAACTATCAATCATTTCTAAAACTTACAAAATGCCACAAAGTCCACAATGCCGGGTGGACTTACATCTTTTGTACAAAAATCCGCGAATTGTACAAATCGCCCCCACAATTCGAGATTCTCCTGATCCGTACATTTCTTG
>DATJQW010000048.1:0-24291 GCA_035505395.1 Acidobacteriaceae bacterium | reverse complement strand
CGCGCGGTTCAGCGAATGGCGGCCGCCGGAAACCGGCGGCTCCGGCTGCAAAGGCGTGTCAACATCTGAACACGGCGGCAACGCCGCGTCGCCGGACCGACACCGGCCGCGGCCGCAGAGGCGATTCACACCGCTGACTTTCCCTGGCCGGACGCGATGCTCAGCCATGCGGCTTGCGGCGGCGCCGGCGGCGCATGTGCCGGGGACCGGTGGGGGCGGCGACTTCGGCGGGCTGGGATTCGTCCAGTAGCCTCAGCTGTTCGCGTGCCCGCGCCGCCCGGGTCTTGACGGCGCTCACCGTCAACCCGAGGGCGGTTGCCGTTTCCTGAACGCTGAGGCCTTCGATGGTGCGCAGACGATAGACCGCGCGCAGGCCCGGCGAGAGGTGGATGGAGAGCCTTCGCAGCCGGTGCTCCAGCTCCAGGCGGAGAACCTGGGTCTCCGGATCGGGCTTCGTATCGGAGAGCGTCTCAGAGATGCGGTTGCCCCGGTCATCCTCATGCTCGAGCGGCAGATGGAGGAGGCGGGGCCGTTTCCGCACCACCAGTCGCGCCGAATTGATGACAATGGCGGTCAGCCAGGTGGACATCTGCGCCTGGCCGCGGAACTGGTCGAGGTTTTTCCAGGCGGAAAGAAATGCGGTTTGAACCGCGTCCTCGGCATCGGCGACGTTGTCGAGCCGGCGCAGCGCGATGCGCCGAAAATAGGGGAGACGCTCGGAGATGAGGCTGATCATCTCGTCGTGCGCGTGGGCAAGGAAGGTATCGGACATATTCTGCGCTTCGGCTGGTTCCGCAGGCATCGTTCCCATAAAACAGCTCCTTCAGCAGACACGATGGGGAGACGCGAACGATGAGGCTCGACCGGCGTGCTGCGGTGGAAGAATGATCTCCCGAGCCCTGCAAAGAGCAGTTCGGGCACCAAAGCGGCAAATGGCGACAACTGGCTGAAACTGCAGCGGCAGCACCGCAAACGGGGTTCTGGTGGCTCTGTCGTTCCTTTGACCGATGTCGTTCGCACGACGATGACGTGACAGAATCCCGAGCCGATTCGGCCTCAGCGCCCGCGAATCGAGGGGACGGCGCATGTGACTCCGTCTGTCGCGGGGACTATAATCGAGCCGTTCGCGGCCCTCGCGCAGTTGAGCTCCCCGGCAAATTCAATTACGGAACGACCGTGTGAAGCAGCAGTCCCGGCGTGGCTGCGCGGGAACTGAGGTTAGGTTCGCCGTTGCGATGGACGGGCGCTGATCCTCCGGGAACTCCCCTCTTTTGCAATGATGACCCTGTCAAACATCATGGAGGGACGATCATGGGCTCAACCGGCAGCATCCCGCTGGGGATCACCGAGGACGACGTTCCTCTGGGCAGCCACCTCGTTCATTTCTGGCAGAACGAGGAAGAGTTTGAGCGCGGCGTCCATTTTCTGGAGCTGGGACTGGAGAACGATTCCCAGTACTGCGTTCTCTTCGGGCACGATGAAGCCAACCAGCGCGTTCTTGAGATTCTGCGCCGGAAATACAGCGATGTGGACGGCATGGTGGGTGCGGGAAGGATCGCGATTCTGCGCCGCGACTCCTCCGCGGCCGTGACCCTGGCCAGGATCGACGCGGCTTTCGCGGCGGCCATGCAAAAGGGAGCCACGGCGATCCGTTATCTCGGCAACCTCGGCGTGGGGCAGACCCCGCTGCCGGGCCGGGGCGCCGACGAGGTCATCGAGATCGAAACCGGCGCCACTCGGCTGGCGGAACTCTACCCCTGCGTCATCGTGTGCATGTACGACGTCAATTCCGTCTCGGGCCGCCTGCTGCTCAACGCGGGCTTCGGAACCCACGCGCAGGCTGTGTGCGGCGATGTGCTGCAGCAGAACCCACGCTTCGATTCGGAACGCGAGGCCCACCGTCAGCCATCAGCCGTCTGAGAAAAGCGTCAACCGGTTATGAGCACTGAGTCGCAGGCGGCGAAGCTGAACAACGATTCACTGGACCTGCGCGCTCTCATCGAAACCATTCCGGCGCTGGTGATCTGCGTGCTCGCCGACGGGACCGCCGAATTTGCCAATCGCGCGTGGCAGGAATACACCGGCTTCGCGCTCGAAGAGCTGCACGGATCGGGATGGAGGCTCAGCATCCACCCCGAAGATGCGAACCGGGTCTTCGACCCTTCGACTGCTGCCGGCCACAGCGGCCGATCCGGCGAGACCGAAGCCCGTTTGCGCTGCGCGGCCGGCGGCTACCGCTGGTTTTCCGTGCGCAGGGCTGTGGCGGTTTCGCGAAGCCAGAACGGCGCCCACTCTTTGTGCACGCTGATCGCCTGCGAGGACATCCACGACCGCAAGCACTCGCAGGACGAGCTGCGCGACAGCGAAGAGAAATACCGTCTGGTGGTAGAGACCGCGACCGACGCGGTGATCTGCGTAAACGAGAACGGCCTCATCCAGTTTGCCAACTCCGCGACCTTCAGCCTCTTCGGATACAGGCCGGATGAACTGCTGGGCCGGCCGCTGACCACCCTCATGCCGCCATCCGTGCGCGCGCGTCACGCATCGGGATTCGCGCGCTATCTGGCGACCGGCGAGAAGCGTCTGAACTGGCAAAGCTACGAGATGCGCGGCCTGCGCAGCAACGGCGAGGAGTTCCCGGCTGAGGTGTCGATCGGGGAGACCGATCAGAAAGGGCAGCGGGTCTTTACCGGGTTCATCCGGGACATCAGCGACAAGAAGCGGGCGGAAGAAGAGCGGGAGCGGCTGCGGCGGGCTCAGGCCGATCTCGCGCACATCAACCGCGTCAGCACCATGGGACAGCTGACCGCTTCCCTGGCCCACGAGATCAAACAGCCGATCGCCGCCGCCGTAACCAATGCCCGCGCCTGCATGCGCTGGCTGCAGCGCGAGGAGCCGGACCTGGAGGAAGCGCGCGAGGCCATTTCCCGATTCATTCGCGACGTAACCCGCGCGTCGGAGATCGTCAACCGGGTGGGCGCGCTGTTTCGCAGGCACGATCTTCGCCGCGAGCCCGTCGACGTGAACGCGCTGATCCGGGAAATGATCGAGCTGCTGGATGGCGAAGCGACCCGGTATTCCGTTTTCATTCGCGCCGAACTGGCGGAGGGGCTGCCCGAGGTGATCGCCGACCGCGTGGGACTGCAGCAGGTGCTGATGAATCTGATGGTGAACGGCTTCGAGGCCATGCAGGGCATGAACGGCGGCGAGCTGGTCATCCGGACATGCCGGAACCAGGAGGGGCGCCTGGCGGTCTCAGTTGCCGACACCGGCGTGGGGCTGCAGCCGGAGCAGGCTCAGCGCATCTTCGACGCCTTCTACACCACCAAGCGGGAAGGCACCGGCATGGGGCTCGCGGTCAGCCGCTCGATCGTCGAGTCGCACGGCGGGCATCTCTGCGCCGTTGCGCACTCCGGCCCCGGCTCGACCTTTCAGCTGACTCTGCCGGTGGATGCGGGCGCGCCCTGACACCGCACGGCCGTCCGGCTGAGGCAGACGTTACTCGCCTGCCGCGTCTCTCCACTGCGCCGGCTCCGGTTTGCCGTCCATCCCGGTTACCGGTTCCGCCTGCGCCGGCCGTGAGATCTCCAGCTTCTTCATCTTCGCGATCAGGGTGGTTCGCTTCAAACCCAGCACCGCCGCCGCGCCATCCGGTCCTCCAATCACCCAGCCGGTTCTCCTCAGGGTGTGCAGGATGACAGATCTCTGCGATTCGCTGAAGGTCGCACGGGTCGCGATCGGCTCGCGATACGCAGCGGGTGCCGCCGCCAGCGGGTTCGGCAGAATGCCGTCGCTCGACAGGATCACGGCTCGTTCGATCAGGTTCTGGAGTTCCCGCACGTTGCCCGGCCAGGAATAGGAGGTGAAAGCTGACAGCGTGTCGTGGGGAACGCGGTGGATCTCTTTCCCGATCTTGCGCGCAAAGACCTCGACAAAGTGGGAGACCAGCGGCGGAATGTCCTCGCGCCGCCCGCGCAGCGGCGGCAGGGTGAGCGGGAATACGTTGAGGCGATAGTAGAGATCGCTGCGGAATTCCTGGCGCTGCACCATCTCCGCCAGATTGCGGTGGGTTGCTGCGATCAGGCGGACATCGATCCGATGAGTACGCCCGCTGCCCAGGCGTTCGAATTCCTGCTCCTGCAGCACCCGCAGCAGCTTCGGCTGCAGGGCCAGCGGAATATCCCCGATCTCGTCGAGGAACAGCGTGCCGGTATCGGCCATCTCGAAGCGGCCGATTTTCCGGGCGATGGCGCCGGTGAACGCGCCTCGCTCATGGCCGAAGAGCTCGCTCTCCAGCAGGTCGAAGGGTATCGCCGCGCAGTTCAGCCGCACAAAGGGGCGCTGGCGGCGTTCGCTGATCCGGTGAACGGCGCGCGCCACCAGTTCCTTGCCGGTGCCGGTTTCGCCGAGGATGAGCACGGTGGAGCCGGTGGGCGCGACCCGCTCGACTTCCATCAGCACCGACTGCAGAGCAGGGCTGTCGCCGACGATCTCCTCGAACCCCTGCCGTGCCGGGCGCTTCCATCCGAACACACTTTCGCTGTCGTCTTCCATGGAAGACCTCCGTTCCTCACGCAGCGATCTGCGAATTCATCTTTCTGTCGCCGCTCGGATGCCATCGAGCAGCGCGCCGTCGTCGAAGGGCTTGCTGAGAAATCCAGCCGCTCCCGCCTGCATGGCCTGGGCCCGTATGGTGTCGTCGCCGTGCGCGGTAATAAAGATGATGGGGATGGTTTGCTTCCGCGCCGCCAGCAGCCTCTGCAGGTCTAGGCCGGAAATCCCGGGCAGGCGGATATCCGCGACCAGACACGCGGCGTCTGCGATTTCGCCGGAATCGAGAAACTCCTCGGCGCTCGAGAAGGCGCGAGCCCGCAATCCGGCGGCCCGCATCAGCCCCTGCAGGGCGCTGCGCATCGACTCGTCGTCTTCGACGATGGTGACGGCCTTCGCCTCTCGCGCCGCGTCCATGCTCCTTACACTAGGGCCTCGCGGAGGGTCTCACAATTATTCCTTGGTATAGCGCGAAGACGGCCTGAGGCTCAGCGAGCGCGGGGGCCGCGCAGCTTCTCCGACATTCTGACCAGCTCGGCCAGCGAGCCCGCCTGCATCTTGCGCATCACCTGGCCGCGATGCACTTTGATGGTGATCTCGCGGGTGCCCAGCTCGAAGGCGATCTGCTTGTTGAGCATTCCCGAGACCACGTGGTCCATCACTTCGCGCTCGCGCGGGGTCAGCAGCTGGTGGCGTTCCCGCAGCGAAGCCAGCTCTGCCTGCTCCTGGCGGTTGCCGGAATCGCGAGCCAGCGCCTGCTGCACCGCGCTGAGCAGATCCCCATCCTCGAACGGCTTGGTCAGGAATTCCAGCGCCCCCGACTTCATGGCGCGGACGCTGGTGGGAACATCGCCGTGCCCGGTGATAAAGATGATGGGAAGGTGAATGCCGGCATCGCCCAGCTGCCTCTGGAAGTCGAGGCCGTTCATCCCGGGAAGGCTGACATCGAGGATCAGACATCCCGCGCTGTCGCTGCGGCCGGCGCGCAGGAACTGTTCGGCGCTCTCGAAGCCTTCGCTGCGCAGGCCCGCCGACTTCATGAGGCCCTGAATCGATGCGCGAACGCCGGCATCGTCATCGACAATGTAGACCCTGGGGAAACTCGCGGCCGCCATAGATGACCCCTGGAGCGCGCCGGCCACGCCGGGCACTGGCCCCGGGGCGTCGCAGCGCTCTCAGGATAGCTGTTCACCCCATTCCGCCGTTCCGGTTTGCTCTGCCGGGACTGCGCGCAGGAAGCGCGGAGTGATTGTTCCAGTCGATCTCGCTTCCTTGCTGAGAATCATAGCGCAGCCTCCGCGCGCCCGGCTGCGGGGGGACCAGGCAGGAACGCGTGTCGCAATATCGACGAGCCGTCGCTGCAGCGACGCAGGAACGCCTGCCACATCGGATTCAGCGAGGCAAATCAGGACGCCCGCCGAGCCCGGCAAGTGGCAGGCGGAGTGCATGGAGACGATGCGGCGATGCCGCCTGCGGGGCAGCGATCACCGCCGGAAGGACAGGAGAGGAAAACGCGATGCCGAGGTTGAAAGGGAAGGTAGCCGTGATCACCGGAGCGTCGAAGGGTATCGGAGCGTCCATTGCGGAGCATCTGGCGGCGGCGGGAGCATCCGTTGTCGTGAACTACGCCAGCAGCCAGAGCGGCGCCGAAGCGGTTGCCAACAGGATCGTCGCCAAAGGAGGCAAGGCGATCGCGGTCCAGGCCGACGTTTCGCAGCTCACCGGCATTCAGCGTCTGTTTTCCGAGACCCGAGACTTCCACGGCAAGCTCGACATCCTGGTGAACAACGCGGGCATCTACGAGTTCTCGCCCCTCGATGCCATTACCGCGCACCACATTCGCAAACAGTTTGACCTGAACGTGACCGGGCTGCTGCTGACCACTCAGGAAGCCGTGAAGCTGATCGGTCCGGATGGCGGATCGATTGTCAACATCGGATCGATTGTCGGCTCCATGCCGCAGGCGAATGCCTCGGTGTACAGCGCTACCAAGGCGGCGGTGGACGCCATCACCATTTCGCTCTCCCAGGAGCTTGGCCCGCGCCGGATCCGCGTGAACTCTCTCGATCCGGGAATGGTGGAGACCGAAGGCCTCCGCACTTCAGGGCTCGATCAGGGAGAGTTCCGCGACCGCCAGGACCGCGAAACGCCGCTGGGCCGCATCGCCCAGCCGGAGGACATCGCGCTGGCCGCCACCTTCCTGGCCAGCGATGACGCCCGCTGGATTACCGGCCAGGTGATCGTCGCCGCCGGCGGCAAGAGAATGTGAAAGGTGTGCGAAATCGGCGGTCCCGGACCGCCGCTTCCGCGCATCTCTCTCAACGGAACGCGCCGGGCGGTTTGAAGCAGCACCGCAACCCATGACGACGCCCTCCATCATCGTGTTCGACGTCAACGAGACCCTGATCGACATCGAATCGCTGGCGCCGTTTTTCGAGCGCCTCTTTGGAGACGGCTGGATATTTCGCGAATGGTTCAACCAGCTGGTTCTTTATTCGAACGCGATCACGCTCGCAGGCTACTACGAGACATTCTTCACGCTCGGCCAGGGCGTGCTGAAGATGCTGGGCGCGATTTACCAGGTGCCCATCCGGCCGGCAGATCTCGAAGATCTGCGGGCGGGGATGCTTTCCATGCCGGCGCACGAGGATGTGCCGGAGGGATTGCGCATGCTCCGCGATGCGGGTTTCCGCCTGATGACTCTGACCAATTCGCCGCCGGGCAGGGAGGGCACGCCGCTGGAGCGCGCGGGCCTGGCACCCTTCTTCGAGCGCCAGTTCAGCGTCGATCGGGTCCGCCGGTTCAAGCCCGCGCCCGAGGTCTACCAGCTGGTTCCGGAGCTGCTCGGAGTGGAGCCGGCGGCGCTCTGTCTGGTCGCGGCGCATACCTGGGACACCATCGGCGCGCAGAGCGCCGGCTTTGCCGCGGGGCTGGTTACGCGGGCAGGCAATGCGCCGCTGCCCGTCGACGGGATTCCGCAGCCCCAGGCTGTGGCTCCGGATCTTCCCGGAGTCGCGCGGCAGCTGATCGCGTTGTGGCGATGAGCGCCGGAAATCTGCGCTCGCGCCGGCGCCATTCCGTTCCGATGCCCACAGCGGACAGTGCGGATGACGAGCAGCGCGGCGATGCCTGTGACCAAATATCGCCAGTGTTGTGCAGCCGCCACGCATCTGCCGGCGGAGAGCCGGGGAAATCGCCACGGCTTTGCATCGATCCTGCCAGCCGGGAAGGAGTTAGCTTTGCACAGAGACGGCCGCCCGCGTATGGCATGGCGGATGCAATCACACCAACATCGCCGGGTGCGCCTCCGGGTTGCCGGAATCCTGCGCCCAGCCGATCAGCCTAAAGGAGAAATTCGTATGAGTCGTATCCCAGCAGCGGAGACAGTCAGCAGCCCGGGCAATGGGCTGGAGCAGCCAACAGCATCATCCGGATCGCAACGGCCATCCGGCGTGCCTGTCACCTCTGTGGAGAGAGTGGAGGCGAACGACGTACAGATCTTCTACCGGTCGGCCGGCGATCCGGAAGCGCCCGCCGTGCTCCTGCTGCACGGCTTCCCCTCCTCATCGTTCATGTTTCGCAATCTCATTCCCCGGCTGGCCGACGAGTACCACGTGATTTCGCCCGACCTGCCCGGCTTTGGATTCACCGAAGTTCCGGTGTGGCGGAACTACAACTATTCGTTCGAATCCCTGGCCGACACCATCGAGGCCTTCACTGAAGCGATCGGGCTCACGCGCTATGCGATTTACGTCTTCGACTACGGCGCTCCCACCGGCTTTCGTCTGGCCATGCGCCATCCGGAACGGGTAACCGCTATCGTTTCGCAGAACGGAAACGCTTACGAAGAGGGCCTCGGCGACGCGTGGGGGCCGATCAGGACCTACTGGTCTGCGCCGACGCCGGAGAACCGGGAGATCCTGCGGCAGAACATCCTCACCCTCGAAGCGACCCGGTGGCAGTACACGCACGGCGTCGCCAATCCTGAGGTGATCGCGCCCGAAGGCTGGATGCTGGACGCGGCCCTGCTGGAGCGCCCGGGCAACAAGGACATTCAGCTCGATCTGTTCCTGGATTACGCCTCCAATGTGAAGCTCTATCCGAAATTCCAGGAGTATTTCCGGCAATCGAAGCCGCCGTTGCTGGCGATCTGGGGCAAGAACGATCCTTTCTTCGTGCCCGCGGGAGCAGAGGCGTTTCGCAGGGACAATTCCGCGGCCCGCATTCGCTTCCTGGATACAGGCCACTTTGCCATTGAAACCCATGCCGTGGAGATCGCGGCGGCGATGAAGGAGTTTTTCGAGGCCCACGGCGTATCCCGCGCCCAGGCGAAGGCGGCATCGCGATGAGCACTTCCGCCCACCCGCGCACAGTCATTCTGGTTCACGGTGCGTGGGCCGACGGATCCTGCTGGGCCAACGTCATCCTGCCTCTGCGGCGCCAGGGGCTGGGCGTCATGGCAGCACCCCTCCCCCTCACTTCCCTCTCCGATGACGCCGCCGCTCTTCGGCGCGTCATCGAGAGGACGCGCGGGCCCCTCACCCTGGTGGCGCATGCCTACGCCGGCGCGGTGATTGCGGCCGTTCACGACGATCGCGTGCGGTCGCTGGTGTACATCGCGGCTCTGGCGCCCGACGAAGGCGAGACCGTCGCCGAGGTCTTCTATCGGGCCGAGCCTCATCCGCTGGCCCCGCAACTTCAACCCGACGCCCACGGGCTGATCTGGATGCCGGAGGGAGGTTTCGAGCGCGCGGCTGCGCACCGGGCCACCGCGGATCAGCTTTCCGTGATGAGCGCGATCCAGCGGCCCATTGCGCTGCGCTGCATTCAGGAGAAAGCCCCGGCTCCAGCGTGGAAGACCACCCCCACGCGGTATCTGATCGCGGACGAGGATCGCATGATTCATCCCGAGACGCAGCGCTTCATGGCCCGCCGCATGGGCGCCAGCGCGCATTCGCACAGCGTGGACCACACGCCCATGTACCACGCTCCGGAGATCGTGGTGGAGACGATTCTGAGCGCCGCTCGCGAAAACACCGCTGAGTGAACCTGGCTCGGCGGGTCTGGCGCCGGGCCGCCGAGGAAGCTCCGCGCCAACGCTGAACCGGAAGTGAGGATCCCGTGAAGATCGAATCCGTTGCCATCGTCACCGGCGCCAGCCAGGGAATTGGCCGTGCGACCGCACAGCGTCTCGCGGGCGACTTCTCCGCGGTGGTGCTGGCCGCCCGCAACGAGGACGAGCTGGAGCAGACCGCCGCGGCGGTCAGGGCAGCGGGCGCCGAAGCGCTGGTCTGCGCGCTCGATCTGCGCGAGCCGCAGTCGGCATCCGTATTGGTCAGCAAGGCCCTCGATCGCTTTGGCAGAATCGACGCACTGCTCAACATCGCCGGGGCCGTCCCGCAAATCGATCTCTTCGAGATGTCTGACGCGCAATGGGAGGATGGCATGGCGCTCAAACTCCACGGCGCGCGCCGCCTCACCCTGCGCGCGTGGGATGCGCTGAGGGCCTCGCAGGGCTCCGTCGTCCTCATCTCCGGAAGCGCAGCGCTCGATCCCAAACCGGGCTTTGCGGCTGTGGCCACGGTCAACGCCGCAATCATCGCGCTGGCAAAGGCGTTTGCCGAGCAGGGAATCAAAGACGGTGTGCAGGTCAACAGCGTGGTGCCCGGCGCGGTGATGACCAATCGCAGACGAACCTTTATGGATAAGTGGGCGCCCGCGCACAGTCTGACGGTGGAAGAGGCGATGAGAAAGTTTCCCCAGGAAGCGGGCATCGCCCGCTACGGCAAACCGGAAGAGATTGCCGGCCTGATGGCGTGGCTCGTATCGCCGGCCGCGAAGTGGCTCACCGGAGCGTCGATCCGGATGGACGGCGGCGAAATCAAAGGCATCTGATGGCCGGCTCTCAGGCGCCGAGCTCCGCTGATCGTGGAAACGGAAGCTCAGTCGAGCCATACCGGAAGAAGGATGCCGAGGCCGAACACGAACAACCAGAGCGCGGGAGCAGGAGAAGCCGGTCTGGCATCGCCTGGCTCTGCCTTCCTTGTTCAGCCAACACCCCTGCAGGCGCTCGTCAAACGCGGGAAGGCTTCTCGATCTACGCCGCTGAGGTGTCATGCCGAAGCGCCGCAGGCGCGGCGCAACGGCGTCGCTCTTTTCCTGGGCGTTCGCTGAACAGGGACCGGAATTCCACAGAATTCCCCAACGAAAAGTTACGACAAAATGTTACGACAGAGGCGTTTTCGGGAGGATGAGGAAGCGTAAGCTACTGATTCTATTGGCTGCACTCCCAGGGCATCCATACGCGTTGATTTCACGAGGGTTATGAGCAATACCGAGACGATACCCGCATCGGTACCTATCCCAGCTCGCCGGCGCAGCGCTGATTTCGAAAATACCTGCGTCAAATCTCGACTCTGGGCTTCCGCTTAGCATTTAACGACAGGGACCAGCGCACGGTTGGTTACTGTTGATCGCCCGAAACAACCCTGCCGTTGCAGAATGTGGATCTCCGTCCTCGTCCTCGACCCTGACGATCCGGGGGCCATGAGGGATTCCGCAGTCCTGGCGCGGCCGGAAAATGTGCCGGACCGACACATCGGCAGGCGAGGACAACATTACTTTGGAAACCCTCGTGGAGGTGCCGAACCGGGCCCGGAGGGTGCACATTTTCGTCCGAATAGGTACGGACAGAACAAACTTCGCCGGATTTCCACCAGCTCGCCAGGATTCGCCTCGTCTGAAGGCGCGGACTGGCCTGTCGATATCGGATAGCTAACGGAAGCCATGTTGATATCGGAAAGCCTTCACGATACCGGTCGGCTATCGGCTACGCGGCGGCTAGCCGCACCCGAGCCCGAAGGCCTCCCAGCGAACGACTCTCGCTCTCGCTAGAAGGTGCAAAATCCTCCCGTCGGGGACGCCAAATCAAATCAGAAGCTTAACTCCCGGATCTCTGCAGGACGATTCGTTCGCCGCGGCTGGTCGCAAAGATCAGCAGAGAGCCGCTGAGCTGCTCGGCCCTGGTGCCGTTCCGGTAAAGTTGTACCGCTTCGCCCGCAAATGGATTGCGCAGCCGGCAGAGCGCCCCCGCCTGGGACTCCACCTCAGCATGCTCCACCAGGCCATTACGCATGGCCGCGGTAACGGTGAATCCTCCGCGGGCCCGCAGCGTATAGCGGGCATCCCACTTCGGCGGCCAGGCGGGAAAGAGGTGCAGGATCGGATCTTCGCCCGGTGCGGGCGGATTGCTTTGCAGGAGCGAGCGGTGCAGGGCCTCAGCCGCACGCCCCAGGTGTTCCGCGTGCAGCGCCTGTGCTCCTTCGCCCAGGGTCATGCGATTCTCGAGGAGACCGGACTGTTTGTACCAGGGCGACCGCGGGTCGGGCTGCTGCCGCATTTGATTAGGCAACAGAACCCCGACCGCATCGGCTCGCCCCAGAGAAGCAGCCGCAACCGCGAGCATCGACAGCCCACCCACCCGCGTCTCCGGATGCACTCCCTCTGGCAGCAACTGACCGAACGTTGCCTGCGCCAGCGCGAAGGTGTCACGGTCCTGCGATTCCACGTTGCAGAAATCGAAGAACCACATGGGCAGGCTGTTGATATCCGGCATCCAGCCGGCCGGAATGCGATCTGCCTTAATGGCCGGCTTCAAACCGTTCACGAAGATGCGCGGTCCGCGGTAATCCTGGGGATGCAGCGCTGCCGGATCCGCGCTCGTGGGCACCGGAGCAAGATGTTCGAGGAACTCCTGCCATATCGGGATCATCGACGCATCCGTACTGAGAATCTTCGCAGCCCGAAGCACCGCAGTCGTGATGCATCGCATGGCCACCATGTCTTCGAGCGAGTCGCGGACGCCGAAGACCGGTTCGCCGCTGTTGGACCAGTGCATGTGATATCGGCCGTCGTCCTCTTTCCGGAGGTTCGGATGGTTCCGATAGAACTCCACCGCGCCACGCAGCATCGGGTACGCCCGCTCGCGCAGCCACTTGGGGTCCGATGTGTATTCATAGCGCTGCCAGTAGAGCCAGGCGATTTTAGCGGTGCTGCTGAACATGTGGCTGGTAGGACCGTACGGGCCGGAGCCGCGCTCCCTGAGCACATACTTTCCCTCCTGCCAGTTCCCCATTGCGATCCAGTTCCAGCGGCTGGAGAATGGGTGCTTCTTCTGTGCGAAATCCATGAACGCGGCGGAGCGCTGCTCCCACGGTTTTTGCAGCAGATAGAGCTGGCGCATTTCAGCGGCAAGCTCGTCGGGGAGATCCTCCAGGCCGTCAAAGTAGACCGTTTCGGGGATATACATGCCGGAGCTGCCCCACTGCTGGTGCGCGGCTCGGACGCAGGCATCGAACATGCCCGAGTACATCTCGAACATTGGCTCCATCAGTTCGAATCGACCCGTAGCCGGCAGTGCGGCGTAGTAACAGCTCAGATTGGTGAACCAGTGCTGCGCACCCCACATGCGCAGGTCGCCCCCGGTATTCCAGAGCATGCCGTTGAACTTCGGTGGGAATATGCCCTGGGAAGCCGCCGCCATGAGATAGAGATAGTAATGGTAGTTTTGCTGAACAAATTCCGCGGCGCCATCCTCGCTGTGCAGTTGTACGGCGCCCCGCGCCCAATAGGCGTTCCACCATTCGCGAGACTGACTCTCAAGCTCTGCAATGCCCTGCGCCGAGGCAGTGTCGAGCTGCCGGAATGCCGCCGCAGCGATATCGGCATCGCCCTCGAGGGCAGCGGCCGAAGCGACCACGATGGTCAGTGGCCCGGCATTGCTGGTGGAAAGACAAATATCCGTCTGGTTTGGAATCTCCGCCACCCCGGGGACTTCCAGAAAGCCGGCGGCGACAGCAGATCTGGCGCAGAAGTCCCCTTCGCGAAATACCTGGGTCAGCGCGATGCGGTTACCGTCCTCGATGAGTTGTGACGTCGCGGTTTGACTGCGGTTCGGGACACGGATGGCGTGTTCCTCCGCCAGAGCTTCCGTTTGCCGGCCAAGAAACTTCGTCTCATAACGCAGCATGCGCAGCGTGACGGAAACGCGCTGTTCCGAGGGCCGATGCCGATCGATCTGGATCGCAAAGACATCCTGCTCCATGGAGGGCACGACGCGGATCGACACGCCATCGCCATCGATGGTCAGCACTCCATCGTAGACAGAAAGATGCTGGCGAAAGCCGGATTCCGGAAATGGCTGCCCCTCAAAGGCGATATCCAGAAAGGCGCACCCGCTGCAGTAGTCGTCGTGGACCTCGACAAAGCTGTTTGTACCGCAGTTGTTCGCGTAGACGTCGACCCGGTTGATCTGAAAGTGCAACCGGCTGGGCGTCGTCCACACGAGGCTGCCCATGCGCCCATTCCCTACCGGAATCCCTTCTTCGCTGCGGGCAACCGGGCGGGAGTAAATGAGGTCGGAAGCAGAGACGAGCCGGCCGAGATCCCTGTCCGGCCCGCCCGGGGGGCGACTTTCCCACGTGTCAGCCATGGCCGGAGATTCGAAAGCGAAAGACTTCGAAGCAAGACGGCTCGCTGCCAGCCCCGCGGTCTTCAGGAAGATACGACGGGAATAGTCTCTCAATCTCTGCTCCTTTTCAGCCGAACCCCTGCCAACCCCGGCAGAAATGTTCTTCTTCGTCTTTCGTGACGGCCTGCGGGCTCAGCGCCTGAACAGCGCAGGGTCGATGGCATCCGCCATGGCCTTGTAGCCGGCGTCGTTGGGGTGTACATGATCTCCGCGGTCATACGCCGGGCGGATAATGTCGGGATCGTCCGGGTCGGCGAGCGCTTTGTTGAAATCGATAATCCCATCGAAAGCATGGGATGTTCGCACCCAATCGTTGTACCCGTCGATCAACCGGCGCATCGCCACCCACGTTGGGTTGGGCTCGTTCTTCGTGCCCGCTGGGAGCAGCGTTGCCCCGAAAACTTTCACTCCATGCATGTGAGCCCGCGTGATCATCTGTTGCGCGGCAAAGGTCAGATCGTCCAGGGTGAGTGTCCGCTCCGGAGAGTTAGCTCTCAGGAGCTGCCCGATATCGTTGATGCCCTCGAGGTAAATGACATATCGCACGCCGGGTTGCGCCAGCACATCGCGATCGAAGCGCCGCAGAGCGCTCGGTCCATGCCCGTCAAAGAGCACCCGTCCCCCGGAAATTCCCTCATTGAGAACAGAAAGGTGAGCAGTTTTTCTCTTCGCGTGCAGGCGGAGGGCGAGATAGTCCGTATACCGGTGGTTGGCATCGATGGTCGAATAAGCGCCATCGGTGATCGAATCGCCCAGAGCGACGATCGCCGCCGGGCCCCTGTTCTTCGGATAAACCTCGACGTCCTGCAGGAAGCACCACGAGTAAAAGCGGCGGGCATCGGGAAGGGCGATCTCCTTTGCCTGGTTTCCCGAGGCAATATAGTTACTCGATATAGCGCGTTCATGACACGTCGGATCTGCTATTGTCTGCGCCGGCAAATACAGGCTGATGGCGAGGTCGGAAAAGGCCGTGACCGGCATCGGGATTGGGTCGCTGAGCACATAGCTTTCCGCGGGAATCGAAACGGACGGCTGCCGATCGAAGGTGAGCTTGTGCTCCGAGCCGGGCTCGAGTCCGCCGCTCCCCGCCGGCACCGCGACGGTTGCTGAACCAACGCGCAGCGGCACCCTTCCGAACTGATTGGTGAGGACAACGCGAATGGCGGTTCCCCCGAGGGTCAGGTGCACTACGTCGCGAATGGTGGAGTCGCCGAGAGGCTCGCTCATGTGCATCAGCGTCGGCGATGCAGCCCAGCTACCTGTCCATTTCATCTCCCCGCGATCGGCGGCGAAGGAAGCGCGGTTCATCAACAGAAACAGCGCGGTGCAGTACAACAGTCTCTTTTTCATCCCGTGTGACCGTATAACTCGCTGAGCAGTTCGCTGGAGCAATGATTCCCCGGGTTACACAGGACCCATCCTCTGTCTGCCTGTGACACCCGAGTATCTTCTAAGGGCTAAAAGCGTAGTTTGAGAGCGAACTGCAGGGACCGTGGGCCGCCCTGCTGATAGAGAGGGGACAAGCCAACCAACCCGGCTGAGAGGGTTCCGGTTGCCTGCCCCATGATGGAGTTATTGCAGGCAGATCCGGCCGTGGTGACGCCACAGGTCGTGTTAATGGCTCCAAAAACCGGATGATTGGCAATGTTGTAGGCTTCGGCCCGGAACTGAAGCTCCGAGCGCTCATAGATCGGGAAACTCCGCTGGACGGCCAGGTTTGCCTGGTCTTCTCCAAAACCGCGGAGGAAGTTACGGGGCGCGTTGCCTACCCCCAGAGGGGTCGTCGTCACGCTGAAGATCGTGGGGTCGATCTGACGGCCGCCTGGGATTCCAGCCTTGTGGACATAGGGATACTTGCCGTTGTAATTGAGCTCCCCGTAGACAATGTCTCCCGTCACAGGGTCGGTGATGGAGGGACCGATCGGCTCCCAGGGAAACGCGGTGCGGGCGACAAACCACAGATCGGTGTTCCAGCCGCTAAGAATGGCTTTCTCGAGACGGTCTGGATACTCTGATGGCAGGTTATAGACAAGGGCCGCGGTGAAGTTACTGCGCACGTCGAAGTTCGAATTTCCTCTCTGGAGCGGAAAGTCGACGCTGTACTCTTCGGTGCTGGCCCAGTCGATTGCGTGAGACCAGGTGTACGACGCCAATGCCTGCACGCCATGAGACATCTGCCGCTGGTATTTCACCTGCAGCGAGTTGTAATTCGAACCCGGACCGTTTTCGAAGAGATAGGCATAATCGAACTCCGGGTTCACTTTGGCCAAATCGTATTCCTGGAAATGGGTGAGATTTCTGCCGAGCGAAGCGACATAGCCCAGGGTCATTGCCTGTTTCGAGCCGAGCGCCTGCTCCAGGGTGACATTCCATTCGATGGCAGACGGAGGAATGAGATTGTTCGCGGCGTAGAACTCCAGATTGTACGGCGGCTTGGGCGGGTTGACGATCGGCACGAGGATCTGACTGGCGGTGAGAGGAAAGGCTGTTTTGCCCGTACTCGTCGCCGATGTTCCAACCCCGGTGCCGTTCCCGAACATGCTTTCCGGGGCGAGCAGGTCGTAAAACAGACCCGCTCCGGTGCGGAGAACCAGTTCGTTGCCCGGCGCAGTGCGAATCGTGTACGCCAATCCGAACCGGGGAGCGAAGTCGTTCCAGGTGGTTTTGTAGGTCGGGCCTCCGGGCTTCGGCGAAAGCGCCAGAGAAGACGGGTCATTGATGTTCCCGGTATAGGTGTACGCCTGGATTCCGGAGACCGAGGGCGGAGGATTGAAGTCCCAGCGGAGGCCGAGAGACAGGCTGAGGCGCGGCTGGACGCGCCATTCATCCTGCGCGAAGAGGCCCAGGTTCTTGCTGGTCGGGTCTACGCGGGGCTCGTTGCTGGCGGTGAAACTCGGGGTATTGGAAAGAATCGCAGACGCGGAAGTCCAGCCATAGGCTACATAGGGGCTGCGGGAAATGTCGCCGTTGTTGTAATAGGCTGTCGTCTGGCGGTAATCCACGCCGAATTTGAAGAGGTGCCGGCCATGCGTCCACGCAACCGTATCCAGGGCATCCGGCTGAAACTGCTGCGATCCGAAGTTCGTCTGATAGATGCTTACGGTGCTCGGCAATGAGATGTGGACAACGCTCTCTCCGCTCAGCGGGGGAAGGCCCTCCAGACCCTCGATGTTGAGCTGGTTGGTGGCGCCGTCGATTTCGACAGGCATAACATTCGCCGAGAAGACAGCGGGGGAGTATTGGAGCCTCAGTTCGTTGGAGATCGAGGCGCCAAAGGCGTTGTCCGCTCCCAGCAGGTAGACTCGATCGCGGCCGATGTGCCGCGTAACGGTAGCATCGCCTCCGGTATCGGTAACGCTCGGCGTGTCGCCGTAGCGGGCGAAGATACGCATGGTGGGCAGCACCTGGTAGTCAATGCGGGCGTTGATGGAGTTCAGCTCGCCGGTGGACGGCGCGGTCTGGAGGTAAGGCGAGCCTCCCAGGCCGTAGTCCACACATTGCGGATCCTGCGCGGTAGAGCAGTTCGGCGCCGGGAAGGCGTCGAGCACCGGCTGCAGCGCCGCGGGAGCGTACTTCCGAAGATTTTTGTATTCGGGGTTGGCGTAAGTCCCCGTGTTGTAGGTGCCGTTGGAGGGAACATAATAGATAGCGGCCGCCTGGGGCTGAGTCAGGCGCAATCCCTCATATCCGAAGAAGAAGAACGCACGATCTTTGCCCGAGTATAGGTGCGGTACAGTGAGGGGACCGCCCAGCGTGCCGCCGAAATCGTTCTGCCGCTCCGCGGGCGTTGGAATGGGAACCGTGCTGTAAGTATTGAACCAGTTGTTGGCATCGAAAACTGAGTTGCGCAGATAGTCGTAGAGCGTCCCGTGAAACTCGTTGGTCCCCGACCGGGACCGAAAGCTGATCTGGGCACCCGGCTGTCTGCCATATTCTGCCGAATAGGTCGACGTCGAAATGCGAAACTCTTCCATGGAATCGACCTGAAGCATCGCCTGGGTTGTTCCCAGCGTGGTTGAACTTTCCAGCATGCCGGCAGATCCGGCTGCGCTGGTATAGCCCGGGTTGTTGCTGGCGCTGACTCCGTCGACGGTGAAGTTGTTGGCGTCGGTGCGCATGCCGTTCACGCTGTACTCTCCCTGGTCGTTGTTCGGCATCGATGCACCGCCAATCTGCGGAGTGTTGGTCACAACTCCGGGCGAGAGCAGGACCAGCGTCTGAAAACTTCTGCCGTTCATCGGGATGTCCTGCACAAACTGGCGGTCGATGACAGTACTCACCGCTGCGTCCGTGGTGTTGATGTTGTTGTCGGCGCCGCTTACGGTGATGGTTTCGGAGGTAGACCCAACGGCCATCTGGAAATTGATCTGAAGGACGTCCTGAGTGTGCAGAAACAAGCCCTCTTTCAGGATTGTCCGAAATCCCACCTTGTCGATTTGCATTCGATAGGGCCCAACCGGCAAAGACGAGATAGTGTAACTGCCATCCTTGTTGGTTACCGCATCGAACTGTTGATTAGTGTTGGTGTTGAGGGCAACGACGTGCACGCCGGAAATAAACGCCTTCGAGGAGTCCTGAATGAATCCGGTCAGGCTGGCGTTTCCCGCCTGTGCGAGGATGCGGCTGGCGAATAACAAAAGAAACAGAACAGGGACGGCTGAGCGGCGCATGACAGGGAATTCCTCCTCGGAGGCTGCCGGGTAGATCGTCGTTTCTGTCTGCTATTACGGGAGCTCTGCGCGTTCTGTACCGCGTCCCCCAAAAATGTCACCGAAGGTTTACAGAGCGGGATCTAGGGATGGTTGGGCAGGCGCTGCAGCGATGCGTAGAGGAAAGGCTTGCCGGTGGGTCTGTTCAGCTGCTTGTGGGGCTCGATGGTGACAAATATGGAGTCCAGCCGCGAGAGTTGTTCCGCATTGTTGACACGAAGCGTCCAGCGCCGCTGCGTTGCGCTGTCCCGGTAGAGTATGCCAAGACTGACGGGCTTCGGGTCATTGAGGCTGGTGCGACCCCATACCTGAAAGATGCCGGTTTGCCTCACCCCAGGCTGCCGATCCAGATCATAGGCGTAGAAGATCAGCGATCTGTCCTTGGTGTAAAAGACGCGGCCAAAGGCCTTCCGTGACTCTCCGGTGTCATTCACATCCATGATGTCGGCAATGTAAAGATTGCGGGCGGCAATCAGATCGCGGATATCCTTGTCGGCCGCAAGATACTGCTCATCTTCCGTTGCCTTCGCGCTTTGATTGTTGAGCTGTGTCGTGAGGCCGGCGACGCTGGTGGTGAGCGATGCCAGATGTTCCACGTCCTGCTGATGCTGGGCTCGCAGCGTGTTCAGTTCGTACTCGACGGCCTGGTACTTCTGCTCCGCATCGCGCAACCTTCCTGCATCCGCATCCCGCTCATGCCGCAGGGCGGCCAGCTGCGCCTCCGACGCGCTTTGCTCTGCAGCCATCGATTCGGCTATCTGCGCCAGGCGGCGCCCGTCCGTTTCAGTTTGCGCACGAAGCTTCTCGACGGAGCTCTGGTCGGCGAGAGTCTGCTGCTCCAGCGCTTCAATTTTCCGGCTATCTGCTTCGATCGTTGCCTGAAGACTTTGCGTTGTCGCTGTTGCCCGGCCCAGCGCCGATCGTGACAGTGCGCTGATATTCCTCACGCGAGTGTTCGCCGAACGCGCCCCTGCCCAATAGGCACCTATGCCAATCGCGGCCATCATCGTTGCCGCGACAAGGCCGCGAATCCAGCCGCGATTCCGGATACCCCTTGTGCCGGCTGCGATCGCCGGCCGCTTTGCCCGCACTTCATCCGTTTGGCTCGCCCGCATCAGTCGCTGCAGAGCCGACGACTCATCGAACCCATCCGGGCCCAAGGCGACGGCAAACTCGCCCGCGAGAAACGGCATCCCTTCCGTTGCCACAGCCTGATACTGGGCGAATGCCTCTCTGCACTCGGCGCAATTCTTCAGATGTGCCGCCAGCAGCTCCTTTTCCGCGGAACTGAGGACACCTGCGGTCGCGAGGGCGCATAACTCCTCGTACTGTTCGTGCTCCAGTTGGGGTCCCGGTGCCATCATGACGGTTTCTTGTCTCTGAGCTTCGTGACGAAAGCGTCCTTCCTCAGCTTCTGTAGTCCGCGGTAGTAATGATGACGAACATTTTCGAAGGATTCGTCCAGGCGCGCCGCAATTTCGCGGAGATCCAGTTCCTCGAAAAAGAACAGCTCCAGAGTCAGCCGCTGCCGGTCCGACAGGTTCCGGAATGCCTCTCTTAACCGCTCCCGGTTGAGCTGCGATGCAAGAGCCTCCTCCACGTCCTCCCGCCCCACAAGAGTATCGGACAGTATGCCCGCATCTGTACCAGAATAAAAGCTTCTGCGGTGAAGATATTCGCGGCGGTCCAGCGACCGGTGCCATGCAGCCTGGACAATCCAGGCTCTTGCGCCGCCCTTGCCGGCATCGAATAGCTCCGCCTTCTGATAGAGAAAGAGAAATACCTCCTGTACGAGGTCCTCAGCTTCTCCTGCATCTCGCAAAATCCGGAAGCCGACGCCGAAGACCAGGCTCGAATACCGGCGAAATATCTCTGCCAGTGCTTCCGGATCCCGGCCCTTGAGCTGCGTCAGCAGGGTTTCATCGCTCAGGGACCGCAGTGCGGCGCCATCCGGCGCCCGGTCCGAGCGAGGATTTCCCTCTTTCGTCCAGAGAAGCTGCGCCGGCAGCATTCGCTCTGAGGAATTACTGGAGGACAATGACATCTCTCGGTTGTTCGGGCATTGCGCGTCCCCGCGTGTGCAGGGGTAAGGGGACACAGCCGAGCTGCGGTCTTCGCTCACCATGAATGTACACCGTCCCTGTTAAGGAGCGATGACCCCGCGCCTGGAAGTTTCGCTGGTACAGATGTCAGCGCTCATCCGTATCTATTGCGTCGGTTCATGACTTACTTCGCCGGACATACCCGTTTCCCGAAGCCGTGTTCATGCCACACTTCGGCAAACGGAACGACGGCCCGCTGCGCAATCTGCAAGATTTAACTCGAGAAGGAACTTTGCTGGGTGGAACCGCTTGCCGCTGACCGGCCCGCAAAACTCAAGGTCAGAATCCGCTCAACGTCACCTTGCCAATCGCCTTTCCGCTCTCCGCAAGTGCATGGGCCTTCCTGAGATTCTCGACATTGATGGGGCTGAAGGTCTGCGTTTGCGTCGAGCGCAGTTCACCGCGATCCACGAGCTCCGCCACGCGGCTCAGGAGGCGTCCCTGCTCACGCATATCCGGCGTTTGCCACATGGGGCGGGCAAACATGAACTCCCAATGAAGTGAGGCTGCCTTCCGTTTGCGTGGCACGACATCGAGCGTCTCAGGATCGTCGATGAGGCCCAGTTTTCCCTGCGGGGCCAGGACCTCCACCAGTTGTGCAAAGTTCCGTGCGGTCGCCGTGAGGCTGGCAACATATTTCATCGGCGGGATGCTCAGTCCGTTCAACTGCGCGGCCAGCGGTTTCGTGTGGTCGATGACATAGTGAGCACCCATCTGTTTCACCCACTCCACCGTTTCCGGCCGCGAAGCAGTCGCAACGAGGATCAAATCGGTGAGTCGACGAGCCAGTTGTAGGAGAATTGAGCCCACACCGCCTGCGGCCCCGCTCACCAGCAAGGACTTACCGCTCTCGCCTTCGCCAACGCCAAACCGATCGAACAGAAGTTCCCAGGCGGTGATACTGGTCAGGGGCAGTGCGGCAGCCTCGGCAAAGCTAATCGAATTCGGCTTGCGTCCAACGAGCCGCTCGTCCACGGCCTGGTATTCCGCGTTCGATCCGGGGCAATCCAGCGCGCCCGCGTAGTGCTGGAACTGCGCCAGGCACACATGAGCTGGGGTCGGCGCAAGCTGAAGCGTGTGCTGGAGCGCGACCAGCCGGGGCGAGGATGGCCGGCCACCAGCACCATGGGCGAGATGGTGAAGCGGGCCGGGCTGGTGGTGCCGCGCCGCAGGCGCCGCCGCACCGAGCCGTACACCCAGCCCCTGGCTCATGCGGTGGAGTGCAACCGCGTCTGGTGCGCCGATTTCAAGGGCTGGTTCAGGAGCGGCGACGGCACGCGCATCGATCCGCTGACCATCACCGACGCCTGCAGCCGGTACCTGCTGCGCTGCCAGGCCGTGGAGAAGACCGATACCGAGCGGGTGCGGGCCATCTTCGAAGCCGCCTTCGGCGAGCATGGACTGCCGGAAGCCATCCGCACCGACAACGGCGCGCCCTTTGCCAGCTCGGCGGTGGGCGGGCTGTCGCGGCTGGCGGTGTGGTGGATCCGCCTGGGTATCGTTCCGGAACGGATCGAGGCCGGACATCCGGAGCAGAACGGCCGCCACGAACGCATGCACCGCACCCTCAAACAAGACCTGCAGCCGGCCCATCACTGGCGCGCCCAGCAGCGAGAACTGGACCGCTTCCGCCTGGACTTCAACCAGCTCCGCCCCCACCAGGCGCTGGGCATGCAAACGCCGGCCAGCCTCTACCAGCCTTCGCCGCGGCCCTACCCGGCCCGCGTGCCGGAGATCGAATATCCCGACACTATGGAGGTGCGCACCATCCACAGCCACGGCCATTTCCACTGGAAGAAGAAAGATATCTTCCTCACCGAGGTGCTGTGGGGCGAGTCCATCGGTCTGCTGCCGCTGGGCAACAACCTGTTCCACATCTACTTCGCCCATCAACCCCTGGTCGGCTTCGATGCCGGTCGCGGTAAGCTGGTTCCCCTGACCAGCGCCGACTGGCCGAAACCCAAAAACCTTCCTGAGAAGGAAAAACTGTCAGATATGTGCCCGGTCTAAAATGTCAGACTTCTCCCCGACCGTTCACGTTGACCGATCCAGCAAACCCCAATCAGGCGCCTCGCCCGTAATCGTCCCGACGTTGTTCAGGATGACAGAGCGTTGATGGTTCGATCTGCTGGGTCAGGACGCTAGCTCTCGACGAACGACGGCAGCAGATTCTCGGCGGCGGTCGGGGCGGGCGCAGGTTCCGACTCCACCTGCGCAGCAGGCGTCTCCCCCGTGAAGAAGCGGTCGACGGCGTCGAGGATGGCGGCGCCGGATTTCGCTTCGTAGATGGATTTGCGCAGGGCGGCTCCGCCGGGGACGCCGTGGGTGAACCAGGAGGCGAACTGCTTCATCTTGCCGGCGGCTTCCGCCGCGGGCGAGCGCGAGGTATCGGGGGTGAGCTCGGCGAGAAGCATCGCGAAATAGGTGCGGATCATGCGGTAACGGTCCTGGTCCGTGGGCAGATCGTAGCGGCCGGTGGCGGTGTATTGCGCGATCTGGCGGAAGATCCAGGGATTGGCCGGGGCGGCGCGGCCGATCATCACCGCATCGCAGCCGGTCTTTGCCACCAGAGCGCAGGCGTCCTCGGGCGTGCGCACGTCGCCGTTGCCGATGACCGGAATCGCGACCGCGGCTTTGACCTCGGCGATGTGCTCCCAGCGCGCCTGGCCCGAGTAGCCCTGCTCGCGGGTGCGCGCGTGCAGCGCCACGGCGTTGAGGCCGCAGTCTTCGGCGAGCCTGGCCAGGGGGACACAGACGATGTGGTTGTCGTTCCAGCCGAGGCGGAACTTGACGGTGAAGGGGATGGTGACGGCGGCGCGGACGGCCTCAAAGATCTGTCCGATGAGGGGGAGATCGCGGAGGAGGCCGCTGCCTCCGTTGCAGGAGACGACGCGCTTGGCGGGGCAGCCGAGGTTGAGGTCGACCAGGTCGAAGCCGGTGTCTTCGACGATGCGGGCAGCCTCGGCCAGCGTGGCGGGGTTGGAGCCGAAGAGCTGCGCGGCGATGGGGTGCTCGTCGTCGTAGAAGGTGAGGTAGCGCTTGCGTTTGGACTCCCTCATGCGGGAGAGGCCGTCGGCCGATGTGAACTCGGTCATGATGAGCCCGCAGCCGGATTGCTGATTGGTTACTTCTGCGTCTACGGACGTGGGGTGGTCCGGGGCCGAACTGAACACGCTGGCGTTGCGAATGAAGCGGCGAAACACGGTATCCGTGACCCCGGCCATGGGGGCGAGGACGGTAGCGGGAGCGACGGTGACGCTGCCGATCTGCAGGGAGGCGGGGACGCGGGTCTGCTCCGGCATGGCGTGCTCGATCGGATTGTCCCAGTGCTTCTTCATCGTCCAGTAGTCGGTAGTCAGTAATCGGGTAAAAGCAAAAGCCTCCGCCGCGGCGGAGGCCT
>DATJQW010000047.1:0-25638 GCA_035505395.1 Acidobacteriaceae bacterium | reverse complement strand
CCAGGCCCGTGTCGATCCACCGGCGCCACTGGCCATCGCTCTGATCCCCCACTGGCGGTAACTCAAAATCCAGCGGCTCCCAATACGCGTTCAGAATCCAGTGAACGAAGTATCTATCCTCCACGATCTCCGCGCCCAATGCCACGCTGTGCGACCAGGTGTTCCAATCGGGCTGATTGAGTTTTACGCCGTGCCACGCTTTCTTTGACTCGCGGAGCCAATGGTTGAGGGTCTCGTCCTGCTCCTCACCCTCTAAGAAACGGCGCAGGCGGCGACGAATGAGAAGGTGCACGAAACGGTGCACATCCGCGTGCTTCGAGATCAGCGACCAATCGAACCAGCTGGTCTCGTTGTCCTGGCAGTAAGCGTTGTTGTTGCCGTGCTGGGTGCGCGCGAACTCATCGCCGCCGGACAGCATGGGCACGCCCTGGGAAAGGATCAGGGTGGCCAGAAAATTCCGCATCTGCCGCTCGCGCAGATTGTTGATTGCGGCGTCGTTCGTGGGGCCCTCGGCGCCCATGTTCCACGAGTCGTTGCTGCTGTTGCCGTCGGCGTTGTTCTCGCCGTTGGCCTCGTTGTGCTTCTCGTTGTAGCTGACCAGATCGCAGAGAGTGAAGCCGTC
The DNA here is from genome assembly GCA_035505395.1 of Acidobacteriaceae bacterium. Lineage (GTDB taxonomy): Bacteria > Acidobacteriota > Terriglobia > Terriglobales > Acidobacteriaceae > Palsa-343. Next base: position 25,016 of record DATJQW010000047.1, on the reverse strand, counting down.
GTGCGCGGTGACAAAGTTGATCGACGCGTACGGCTTGCGGCCATCCATCTGATACATATCCGAGGATCCGGTGAGACGGTAGGCGAAGTCCGACAGCAGCCCGCTGTCACCTTTCCAGAAGCGGCGGACGGTGTCGCGGTATTTGCCGTTCCATTCGGCCCACAGCACGGGGAAATTGCCCACCTGGTATCCGCCCTCGCCCACGTCCCAGGGCTCCGCGATCAGCTTGACGTCGGCGATGGTGGGATCCTGGTGGATGGTGTCGAAGAAGCTGGACAGCTTCGAGACGGCGTGCAGCTCGCGCGCGAGGGTGCTGGCCAGATCGAAGCGGAAGCCGTCGACGTGCATTTCGGTCACCCAGTAGCGGAGCGAATCCATGACCAGCTTGAGCACCTGGGGATGCATCACGTTGAGCGTGTTGCCGGTCCCGGTGTAGTCCATGTAGTAGCGGGGATCGTCGGGGACTCGGCGGTAATAGGTGGGGTTGTCGATGCCCTTCATCGAGAGCATCGGCCCCATGCGGTTGCCTTCGCAGGTGTGGTTGTAGACCACGTCGAGGATCACCTCGATCCCCGCCTTGTGAAGCGCCTTCACCATCTTTCTGAACTCGCGGACCTGTCCCCCCGTGTCGCCCGACGAGCTGTAGCGCGCCATGGGCGCGAAGTAGCCGAGCGAGTTGTAACCCCAGTAGTCGCGCAGCCCGCGATCCAGCAGATGGCCTTCGTCGATGAAGTGGTGCACGGGAAGCAGCTCGACCGCGGTGACGCCGAGCTTCTTCAGGTACGCGATGCCCGATTCGCAGGCCAGTCCCGCGAAGGTGCCGCGAAGTTTCTTCGGCACGGCGGGATTGAGCATGGAAAACCCGCGCACATGGAGCTCGTAGATGACGGAATCGGCCAGCGGAATCTCGGGCGGGCAGTCGTCGCCCCAGTTGAATTCCGGATCGATCACCACGCTCCTGGGCACGCCGGCGGCCGAATCGCGATCGTCGCGCGTGAGGTCGTTGCCGGTGGTCACATCGTAGGGAAAGATGGGAGCCTTCCAGTCCACCTCGCCGGTAATCGCTTTGGCGTAGGGATCCACCAGCAGCTTGCTGGGGTTGAAGCGCAACCCGTTCTCCGGCTCCCAGGGGCCTTCCACGCGATAGCCGTAGCGCTGCCCGGGCGCGATGTTGCGGATGAGCCCGTGCCAGATGAAGGCGGTGCGCTCGTGCAGCGCGACGCAGTCAGTCTGGCGGCCGTCCTCGCTGAAAAAGCACACGGAGACGGCGGTTGCGTTCTCCGAATAAATCGCAAAATTGGTTCCTTTGGAACTCGGCGTTGCGCCCAATGGGTAGGGCTTGCCGGGTAACAGCGTTCGATCCATGCGTGGGTCTCGTCGTGGGGATTCTGCGGATACCAGCGGGCCGCGTCCGCGGCGCAGTCTAATCAGATGCAGATTTACCGATCGGCCGCCGTACCGTTCGCGTGCCGGCGGTTTTGCTTAGCCGGCCGCAACGGCTGCCGCGCGGATCGAGGGCAGGAGCAGTTCGCCGTTGCTGCAGACCCACGTTGCGTTGCGGCCCATGCGCTTGGCCTGATAGAGGGCGGCATCGGCCGCGCGCACCAGGGCCGGCGGGTCGTTGAATTCAGAAGAAACGGCGACGCCGATGGAGATGGTGATGTTGCCCATGGCAGTGTTGCCCGAAAGCAGTTCGGTCTCGGTTACCTGCCTGCGCAGCGTCTCCGCGCGGTCGAAGGCCTGCTCCAGATCGACGTCGGGCAGGATGACGGCGAATTCTTCGCCGCCGTAGCGGCAGAGCACATCGCTCTCGCGGAAGGTGGAGCGCATCCGGCGCGCGAAGGTGCGCAGCGCATCATCTCCGGCGGCGTGACCCTGGCTGTCGTTCAGGCGCTTGAAGTGATCCACATCGATCATGAGAACGGCCAGGGTGGAACCATGGCGCGCGGCGGCAAGCAGTTCGCGGCTCAGCGTCTCGTCGAAATAGCGGCGGTTGTAGAGACCGGTGAGGGGATCGCGCACTGTCTGGCTGCGCAGCGCGTCGCGCATGCGCAGATTGGCCAGCTCCAGCCCGATGTGCGCGGCAAAGACCTCCATGACGTCGCAGCGCCTGCGGTCGATTGCGTCCGCAGTGGCCACGTGCAGCACGCCAATCGAACCCGCCGCGCTTTGCACGGGGATGCAGACATAATCTCCGCTCTCCGGCAGCGCGTGCCGGCAGTCGACGTGGATCAGCGAGCCGGTGCGGTGAATGGTGCGGCCCATCTGCAGCGAGAGGCAATCCGTGGGCACGAACGGAGCCGGGGCGGCATCGTAGCCCCAGCTGACGCAGATCTCCACCAGATCGTTGGAGGGACTCACCACCGCGAAGTACCCCTTTGATTCGGGCGCCAGATCGCGCAGCACCTGGCCGACTACTTCGTTCACCTGCGCCTCGTCGCGCCCGGCCTGCAGCATGCGGCTGCCCGCGGACACCATGGCCAACTCACGGGTGTGCTCCGCGAGGCCGTCCCGTTCCTGCATCAGCGTCCTGTCGGCGAGGGCGCGCTTTTCGAGCTCCCGGCGCAGCGCCAGGCCCGCGCCGATGCCGAGAAACAGCAGAGCGGCGCAGAGCGCGAATCCGAGGACCGCGCCGTATCGCGTGGCCATGGACTGCACGCCGATGCGCTGGATCAGCAGCTGCTCCTCATCGCGCTGCATTTCGTCGAGGACTCCGGCCGCCGCCGCGATGTCCTGCGCCTCCAGCTTCGTCCGGATCGCGCCATTTCCGGGCCCGGGATCAACGAAGATAGCGCGAAAGTCGGCCGCGTTCTGCACTTCCTGGCGGTTGTCGCGGGTGAGGTAGGTGACCACGCCGAACTGCCTGAGCATCGTCGCCACTTTCACCCGCAGAGCCTGGCCGGAGAGAGCCTGGGTACCGGGAAGCAGCGCGCGGGTCTCGCGGATCTGCGCGATCACTTCCGTGGTGTGGGTTACCCAGTTCTCAGCGCGGAGATAAATGAGGGTAAGATTCACCGTTCCCGCGAGAAGCAGGACAATGAGCACGGCCGCTGCGATCGCGCCGGTGCGGGCGAGCTTTTGAGCGGGGGTTCTCAAAGCGACGTTGCAGCTATTGTGCCTCATGGAAGCCACACCCTCCAATCCCCTATTGGAAAAAATATTGTTAGCGGCCGGATTCGGGAGGTAGGATGGTGTCCCATCCGGCACGTGATTCGGAGGACGACCATGCCTGCCTATATGTGTCCCTACTGCAAGCACCACTTCTTCGATGTGAAGGTCTATCACCACGAGCCCGAAAAGGTGACGTGTCCCCATTGCAAGAGGACATTCCCACCCGATTCCGCTCAGGATGTATGAAGACGCCACCTCCGCCCGTCCCGAAACCCCGCGCGGGCCCAGCCGAGGATGCTGTCCAGGATGTCGAGCGGCAGCTCCTGCTGGAGATTTCGAAGTCGCTGCTGTCAGGCAGCCTGGCGAATACTCGCGGAGCCGTGCAGATGCTGCAGGCGCTGAGCGGGCTGCTGCTGACCTCGTACACAACGCTGCTGATTGCTTTTGGCCAGCGGCTCAGGGCGGGGGCGCTCCATCCCATCGTTCTCGGGCTGCCCATCCTCTTCTACACGATCTCGCTTCTGATCTCGTTTGGGCAGGTATTTTTCTATCGCGGCGCACGTTTTTCGCTTGGCGATCTGCCGGAAGGATTCGAAGCATACGAACGGGTGGTCGCGGCGCAGAGACGCCAGCTGATTTGGCCTCTGGTGTTCCTGATTGCGGGGCTGGCAGCCGTGACAGTGGTGATCGTCGAAGTTCTTCGTTTGCGGTGAGGGATTTCAGGGGGATTGTTGGCCGGGATGGGCTGCTCGCGGGCGGCGGTTCCGGGGTGTTGCGGCGCGGTGAGCTGGATTTTCAGAGGAAATTGAATGGTCGGGACGGGCAGATTTCCGCCCCACCAGCAAAGCTGGCGGGGGCCCCGTGAACTGCCGACCCCTCGCAGGCTGGACTCGGGCGCATCCGCTGCGCGGTTGCGCGGGATGGGCTGCTCGTGGCCGGCAGTTCCAGAGTGCTACGGCGCGGTGAGCTGGATTTTCAGAGGAAATTGAATGGTCGGGACGGGCAGATTTGAACTGCCGACCCCTCGCACCCCAAGCGAGTGCTCTACCAGGCTGAGCCACGTCCCGACAACGCAGAGGTCTGCTTCCCAAGTTTACCACCGGGCTGTCCGCCGACCACCCGTCGATCCCATCCTTTACCATGCGAACGTGGGTCATTCTCCGCGGAGGGTGCTTGTGAAACAGCGTTTTGCCTTGATTCTGCCGATCCTGGGTCTGGTTTTTCTGGCTGCGCCCGCGCTGCGCGCAGCGGACGCTCAGCCCGTCCGGGCCACGCTGCCCAACGGAATGCGGGTCGTGATCCTGCGCAATACGCTGGCTCCCGTGGTCACCGTCGAAGCCAATTTCCTGGTCGGCGGGGATGAGACTCCCGACGGCTTTCCCGGCATGGCCCACGCCCAGGAGCACATGGCGTTCCGCGGCTGCCAGGGCATGAGCGGCGATCAGACGGCTGCCATCTTTGCGCTGCTGGGCGGCGACAACAACGCGGACACCCAGCAGAACATCACCCAGTATTTCGAAACCGTGCCGGCGGCGGACGTGGACGTGGCGCTGCACGCCCAGGCGGCGTGCCTGCACGGCATCGACGATTCCCAGGCGGAGTGGGACAAGGAGCGCGGGGCGATCGAACAGGAAGTCGCCCGCGATCTTTCCAATCCCACCTACAAATTCATCGATCGCCTCAATCACGACATCTTCGCGGGCACGCCGTACGCGCACGATCCGCTGGGCACGCGGCCCTCGTTCGACGCCACCACCGGCGCGATGCTGAAAGAGTTCTACGAGAAGTGGTACACGCCCTCGAACATGATCCTGATCGTGGTCGGCGACGTCGACCCGGATGCCACGCTGGCCAAAATCAGGGAGCTCTACGGGGACATTCCCTCGCATCCGCTTCCGCCGCATCCGCAGATCGACCTGCAGCCGGTCAAGCCTGAGAGCTTCACCATCGACAGCAATCTGCCCTACGTTCTGGGGTTCATCGCGTGGCGCATGCCCGGCACCGACTCGCCGGACTTTGCCGCGATGAACATCCTCAGCGACGTTCTGGCCAGCCAGCGCGCCGATCTCTACGGGATGGTTCCCGCGGGCAAGGCACTGGCCGCGGAATTCGGACTGGCCGAGACGTATCCCAAAGCCAGCGTCGCCTTCGGACTGGTGGCGCAGCCAGCCGGCGTGGACACGGCGCCGGCCATCGAGGATATGCGGCGGATTATCCAGAACTACGCCGCCAACGGTGTCCCGGCCGATCTGGTGGACGCAGCCAAGCGCGCGGAGATCGCGCAGGCCGAGTTCCAGCGCAACTCCATCCCCGGACTCGCCGACGTGTGGTCGAGCGCACTGGCCGCCGAAGGCCGCCAATCTCCGGAAGAAGACATCGACGCTATGCGCAAAGTCACAGTAGCCGACGTCGATCGGGTCGCGAAGGAGTATCTGCTGAACGCGCCGACCATTACCGCGACGCTGAAGCCGACACCTTCCGGCGCGCCGGTTTCGGGCAAGGGCTTTGGCGGCGCCGAAACCGTAACCGAAGCGCCCACCAAGCCGGTCGAGCTGCCGGCGTGGGCCGAGGCGGAGCTGAACAAGATCCAGGTTCCGGCCACGTTCATCCCGGTTTCCGATACGAAGCTGCCCAACGGCATCCGTCTCATCGTCCGTACCGACGTCACCAGCCCAACCGTTTCGGTTTTCGGGAGCGTGAAGCACAACTCCGACCTGCAAACGCCGAAGGGCGAAGACGGCCTCGCCGGCATTCTTGACGGCCTCTACTCCTACGGCACGGTCTCGCTCGATCGGATCGCCTTCCAGAAAGCGCTGGACGACATTGCCGCGAATGAGAGCGCCGGGTACGACTTTTCGCTCAAGGTGCTGAAGGAGTATTTCGATCGCGGCGTGCAACTGCTGGCCGACAACGAGCTGCACCCGGCGCTTCCGCAGCAGGCCTTCATGATCACCCAGCACCAGACCGCGCAGTTCGTTGCCGGGAACATCCAGAGCCCCGGCTACAAGACGTCGCGGGCGCTGGATCTGGCGCTGTTGCCGGCGGGAGATCCGGTGCTGCGTGAGACGACGCCGCAGACCGTCTCCGGCCTGACCCTCGACGAGGTGAAGCAGTATCACGACACGACGGTGCGACCGGATCTGACCACCATCGTGGTGATCGGCGACGTCACGCCGGAGGAAGCGAAGGCGACCATCGAGAAGTGGTTCGGCGACTGGCACGCGGAGGGTCCGAAGCCCAATACGACGCTGGCGCCGGTCCCGCTGAACAAGCCCTCGGCGGCGAATGTTCCCGATCCTGAGCGCGTGCAGGACGAAGCCATTCTCTCCGAGCAGATCGACATCAACCGCTTCAGCCCCGACTACTATCCGCTCGAGCTGGGGAATCACGTGCTCGGGGGCGGCTTCTACGCCACGCGTCTTTATCACGATCTGCGCCAGGTTGCGGGGTACGTCTACTCGGTGGATGCCAGCCTGAACGCCTCGAAGACGCGCGCCAGCTACACGGTCGAGTACGGCTGCGATCCACCCAACGTGTCGAAGGCGAAAGCGCTGGTGATTCGCGACCTGAATCAGATGCGCACCCAGGACGTTTCGCCCGCGGAACTGCATCAGGCGAAGGCACTGCTGCTGCGCTCGATTCCTCTGAGCGAGTCCAGCGAAGATGCTGTTGCCGGGGGTCTGCTCAGCCGGGCCGAACTGGGCCTGCCCCTGGACGAGCCGTTGATTGCTGCGAAAAAGTACGACGCGCTCACCGCCGATCAGGTGCGCGAGGCCTTCGCCAGGCACATTCGGCCCGACGATCTGGTGCAGATCGTGCGCGGACCTGCGCCGCAGTAGAGGCGAATTCATTCGATCAAACCGGGAGCGAACCCCCTGCGCTCCCGGGACTACACTGAACGCGAGGAGGTCCCACCATGGACAAGCCTCGCCATCCGCAGGTCATTCGCCCCTGGAAAACCAGGGAGATCCAGACCAGGAAATTGTTTGCAGGCACGGCGCATCTGCCCGAAGCCGGCAGGCTGACGGGTAAGCCGATGCGCCGCGCGATGCCGCGCAACCCAAAGCACGAATAGGCTCTGGTGCTCGGGAAAGAACTTTCACGCCGCGGGGCGCCCGATCCGTTGTACCGTAGGGCTAGAACTGGTCTCATATAGAGGTTCGCGGCTCCGAGGAGGGAGATGAGACCCGCTTCGATGGCGGGTTTCACACGAGCCATTTCCGCGGGCGGCACATCGATGAGACCAGTTCGACACGGGAGAGGTGACCCATGGTCTGGGATGTTTCGTACACCTGCGACATCTGCGGGAAAAAGAAGGGCGAATCGAACCACTGGTGGATGCTGCTGCTGGGCGATGTGCCCTGCTACGAGGAAGGCCAGCCGCATCAGGCATTCACCGTTCTGCCCTGGAACGCGGCCGAGAGCCGGAACCCGGAGATGCGGCACCTTTGCGGCCAGAACTGCGCCATGAAAGCGCTGGAGCGCTTCATGACCACCCATACTGTGGACCGCGAACTGGCCGAAGTCGATTAGCCGGCTGCCGGCTCTTCCTTTTTCGGCTCGCAGAGCTGCAGCTTGTTACCGAACGGATCGAGCAGATTCAGCCGGTCGGTTCCCCAGAACGTTTCCGTGATACCCGGCCTCCAGTAGGGGTAATTTTTCGCGGAGAGCTCGGCGTGGAGCTCGCGCACCCCCTCGAAGTTCACCTGAAAATTGGTTCCCGGGGAACCGTCGCCGTAGTGCTCGGAGAGGTGCAGCACCAGCTCGTCGCGCGAGACCTGCATGTAGAGGGGAGCGCCGGGCTTGAAGCCATGCTCCCAGTCGAGATGGCAGCCCAGATAGTCCAGATAGAACTCGCGCGCCTTTTCGACGGAAAAGATGCGCAGGATGGGGATCACGCGAAGAGCACGCACGCTGATGATCGTATCCTGGAAGCTCGTTTTGCGGATTACGCGAAGGTTACGGATTCTGCAAGAATGAAGGCGCGGTGATGAGGACGGAGCGCGATGCCGGCGCGAATCGGGCAAAGGGTACGGGGCAGGGGGAATGGAGAATTTTCGCCTGAAGGTTTTTCGCACCGTGGCCGGAGAGGGCAGTTTCCGCCGCGCGGCGGAGCGCCTGCATCTGAGCCAGCCCGCGGTAAGCCAGCAGATTCGCGCGCTCGAAGAGGAAGTGGGCGCGAAGCTGTTCGATCGCGGGAAACTGCGCGTGCGGCTCACCGAGGCGGGAGCGGTGCTGCTGGGCTACGCGCGGCGCGGTGCACGGCTGGCCGACGAGGCGCTGGCTGCCCTGGAACAGGCGCGCGGGGAAACGGTGGGCGAGCTGCGCATCGGAGCGTCGATGACGGTGACCCAGTATGTATTGCCGTATCTGCTGCGCGGATTCCTGCAACAACACCCGCGCGTGCGCCCCGCAGTGAAAAGCGGCAACACCGAGCAGATTGTGGCGACGCTGATGCAGGGGGAGATCGACGTGGGAATCATCGAGGGGCCGACGTCGAGCCGCGACATGTTCCGGCAGCGGCTGTTTGCCGACCGGCTGGTGCTGATTGCGGGGCGCCGCTATCCGTGGCCGGAGAAGACGCCGGTAACGGCACAGGAGCTGACCGAGGTTCCGCTGCTGATGCGCGAGCACGGCTCGGGATCGAGGAGGGTGGTGGAGCTGGCTCTGCGCCGCGCAGGAGTCCGGCTGAAGGATCTGCGCATCGCCATGGACCTCGATTCCATCGTCGCCATTGTCTCGGCGGTCGAGGCCGGGCTTGGCGTGGGCTTTGTTTCCGAGTGGGCGATTCGCAAGGAGCTGCGGCTGGGAACGGTCCGCGTGATCCCTGCGCAGGACGTCGACATGCGCCGCGACTTCACGCTGATCCGCGCCTTCGGCCCTACGCCGGACGGGCCCGCGGGCGCATTCGAGCGCTTTGCGCTGGCGGAAGCGCAGCTGCGCCGGGAGACCGAAGGCAAGCGGGAGCGATAAGCAAAACTTATCGGCCATTCGGATTTCCGTCTGGACCGTCACAGACGTTCCCGTCACCATGAGCCTATGGTGAGGAACCTCTTCTTCGTGGGCATTATTCTGGCGGCCAGCGGAGTGCTGTCGCCGCCGCTGGCCCTTGCGTGCGGGCTGGCCTACGGGCTGTTGACCGCGCATCAATACCACGTCGACGCGCGGCGTCTCTCGAAATTCCTGCTGCAGGCGTCGGTGGTTTGCCTGGGTTTCGGGATGAATCTGGGAGAAGTGGTGCGCGTGGGGCGCTCCGGCTTTGCGTATACCGCCATCGGGATCACCTTCGCCATGCTGGCGGGGATTGGGCTGGCGCTGCTGCTGAGGGTGGGCAAGGTTCAGGGATTCCTGATTGCCGCGGGCACGGCGATCTGCGGAGGGAGCGCGATTGCCGCGCTGGCTCCGGTGACGGAGGCGAGCGACGAAGCACTGGCGGTTTCGATGGGCACGGTGTTCGTGCTGAACTCGGTGGCTCTGTTTATCTTTCCGGTGATCGGCCACGCGCTGCATCTCTCGCAGATGCAGTTTGGGCTGTGGGCGGCGCTGGCCATCCACGACACCAGCTCGGTGGTGGGCGCGGCCGCTCGCTACGGAACGGTTGCGCTGGCCATTGCCACGACGGTCAAGCTGGCGCGCGCGCTGTGGATCGTGCCGCTGTCGGTGGGGACGGCGGCAGCACGCCGGAGCCGCGCCAGGATCCATCTTCCCTGGTTCATCCTGTTTTTCTGCCTGGCGGCTCTGCTCAACAGCTGGATCCATTGGCTGCACCCGGAGTATGTGCAGCTGGCGCGCCTGGGCCGCCTGGGCCTGGGGGTTACTCTGTTTCTGATCGGCACGGGCATTACCCGCCAGACGCTGAAGGATGTGGGGGCTCGTCCCCTGATCCAGGGCGTGCTGTTGTGGATCGTGGTTGGCGGGACTTCGCTGCTGCTGATATTGAAAGGCTGGATTCACGTGTGACGAACGAGGCACAACCCGATCGGCTGATCGCCTTCTATCGCGACGGGGCGCGCGATGACGCGGGGCGCACCCAGGCGGAGATTGTCGCGTGGGACGACGAACGGCTGGAGGCGGTGCACGACTTTATCCAATGGTTGTTTCCGCTGCCGGAGCGGAGCGGGGCGAATCCCTGGGCGCCGGTGCTGACGGCGGAGACGATTGCGGCGTTCCATGCGACGCCGGCGATGCGCGAACGGCTCCGAGAGTCGTGGGAGCGGATGCTGCGCTTCTATGGGCTGGGGTGGAACGGGAGCATTGTGGAACGGGCGGCGAATTTTCGCGAGCGCGCGGAGAACTGGCTGTGGCCGGGGAACCATAATCACCTGCGGCTGACGCGGATCCTGCGCTCGACGCTGCTGCTGGGGCTGGAGGCGGAGTCGGCGGCGCTGTTTCGAGCGCTGAATGCGATTTATCGCGAGTATCCGAGCCGGATTTCGTCGCGGACGCATGCTTTTTGGAACCAGTCTCAAGTTGAGCTCTGAAGCTTCGCCGAGCTGCATGAGCCCTGCTTCGATTGCGTGTCTCATCCCTAAACAAATCGAGGTCAACCGAGGTATGAAACCGATTCATGGAGCGATACGGCGCAAAGCGGGTAAACTGGGCGTTCGTTTTCGCAACCCGACTTTTCGATGATGAGGGAAAACGCATGGATACTCGCCGAGTGCTGGTTTCGCTGGCCGCGGTTCTTACCTTCGCGGGCGTGCCGATGATGCAATCTCAGTCCGGGAGCGCAGAGAAGACCATCCACGGGGACAACGGCATCACTCTGCCGCCGCCGCCGGTTGCGCCGGTGCAGGTGGTGACGGACGACTACTTCGGAACAAAGATCGAGGATCCGTATCGCTGGCTGGAAGACGCAAAAAGCCCGCAGACGCGGGCGTGGATCGACGAGGAGAACGCGTACACGGCGAAGTATTTCGATCAGCTGCCCAACCGGAGCGAGATCGCAAAGCAACTGGCGTCGCTGATGCGGGTGGAGCAGTACTCGATTCCGGCGCTGCGCGGCGGCCGGTACTTCTTCAAGAAGCAGCTGGCGGATGAAAACCAGGGATCGATCTACGTGCGCGTGGGGTGGAAGGGCGCGGATCAGCGGCTGATCGACGCGACAAAGCTGAGCGCGGACCAGAATACGAATGTCGGCATCAACGACGTCTCCGACGATGGGACCTGGCTGGTGTACGGCATCCGGCAGGGCGGTGCGGACGAGGAATCGGTCCACGTGATGAACGTGCGCACCGGCAAGGAACTCGCCGACGTGCTGCCGGCAGCGCGGTACTTTGGCGTGAGCCTGAATCCGGACAACACCGGGTTGTACTACTCGCGGTTCACCCATCAGGGGTCGGATGTGTGGTTCCACAAGTTCGGCACTGCGGTGGCGGAAGACCAGAAGATCTTCGGCGGCGAATATCGAGGACAGAAGCTGGGCGAGCTGGACCTGGTGATCGCCGGGGTGAGCGACAACCACCACTGGCTGATCGTGGACATCGCGCATGGCGTGCCGGCGACGAGCGAAGACATCCTGCTGCGCGACCTGCGCAAACCGGACAGCGACTTCGTGCCGCTGGTCTACGGGGTGAAGGCACACGTGAGGATGATCGACGACGGCGACCGGTTCTTTCTGCTGACGGATTATCAGGCGCCGAACAGCCGCGTGGTGGAGGCGTTCCCGGGCAAGGACGCGGCGGCGTGGAAGACGGTGATCCCGGAAGGCCACGACGTCATCGACGACTTCAGCATTGTGGGCGGGAAGCTGTTTGTCTCGCGCCTGCATAATGTGAAGACAGAGACGACGATCTACGCGCTGGACGGCCAGCAGGTGGGCACGCTGGCGTATCCGGGGATCGGATCGGGCTCGGTGGTGTACGGGCGGCCGGGGCAGCGGGAAGGCTTCTACACGTTCCAGTCGTTCACGGTGCCGCCGACGATCTTCCGCTACGACACGAAGACCGGGCGGAGCGACGTCTTTGCGCGGCCGAAAGTGCCGTTCGACTCTTCGCAGTACCAAATCACGCAGGTTTTCTACACGTCGAAGGATGGAACGCGGGTGCCGATGTTCATCGCGGGCAAAAAGGGGCTGAAGCGCGACGGACAGGCGCGGCTGCTGATGGCCGGCTACGGCGGATTCGATCTGCCGATGCTGCCGGACTGGAATCCGGAGTACGCGTGGTGGATGGAGCAGGGCGGATTCTTCGCGTTGCCCAATCTGCGCGGCGGAAACGAGTACGGCGAGGCGTGGCACAAGGCGGCGATGTTCGGGAACAAGCAGAACGTCTTCGACGATTTCTTCGCGGCGGCGGAGTACCTGATTCAGAACCACTACACCTCGCGGGAGCACTTCGCCATCCGCGGGCGATCGAACGGGGGGCTGCTCATGGGCGCGGCGATGACGCAGCGGCCGGATTTGTTTGGGGCGATCTGGTGCGGCTATCCGCTGCTGGACATGCTGCGTTACCAGTACTTCGAGTTCGGGCGGCTGTGGACGACCGAATACGGGAGCTCGGAGAACGCGAAGGACTTCCCCTACCTGCGGAAGTATTCGCCGTACCAGAATGTGAAGCAGGGCGCGGATTATCCGGCGATCCTGTTCTTCACGGGCGACAACGACACGCGCGTGGATCCGATGAATGCGCGCAAGATGACGGCGCTGATGCAGGCCTCGAGCGGGAGCGACCGGCCGATCCTGCTGCATTATTCGGTGAAGGGCGGGCACAGCGCGGGCGTGTCGATGGAGCAGCTGGTGAGCGACTACGCGGACGAGATGTCGTTCCTGTGGAATGAGACGAGCGGAAAATAGAGGGCGCGCGGTTACTCAAGCAAAGCGGCGGCGACGGAGAGCGCCGCGATGGCGGCGGTTTCCGCGCGCAGGATGCGCGGGCCGAGGCTGACCGGCTTCCAGTTCTCGGCGTCGAAGTAGCCTTCTTCTTCGGCGGTCCATCCGCCCTCGGGTCCGACGGCGATGCGGATGGCGGGCACGTCGTCTCCGGCGGCGACCAGCGCTTCAGAGAGAGCGTGATGCAGCGTGGTGGAACGTTCCTGCTCGGCGAGGACGAGACGGACGGCCTTGGGCTCGGCGCGCACGGCGGTCTTGAGCGGCAGCGGATCGTCGATCTGGAGAACGTCGGAGCGGCGCGACTGCTTCGAGGCTTCAAGGGCGACGCGGCGCCAGCGCTCGGTGCGCGCGGCTGCGGACTGCGCGAGATGCTTTTCGCTGCGGCGAGCGATGACCGGGGCGACGCGGTCGGCGCCGAGCTCGGCAGCCTTCTCGATGGCCCACTCCATGCGATCGAATTTGAAAACGGAAAGCAGGAGGGTGATGGGCAGCGCGGGATCGGCGGCGACCTCGGCGATGAGATTGAAGCGCACCGTGTCGCCGGAGATGCCGGCGATGACACCGTGGAAAACGCGTCCGCCGGCGACGATGTCGAACTCCATGCCGGCCTGCGCGCGGAGAACGCGGATGAGATGCGCGGCCTGGCTGCCGCCGATGGAAGCGGTGGCTTCGTCCCAGGTATCGGCGATCCAGCGGCGGCGGGTCATGGGAACAGGGTACAGCGTTCAGCGTTCAGAAAAACGCGGCGGAACGGCCGGCGGCGGCAGGATGGTGGAAAGGTGCATGAATACTGGCCCCAAAAGCATCGGGGGGACGCTCATCGCGTCCCCCCGAAGTGTTGCCGTTGATGGCTTACTTTTTCTTCCCGGCCTTCTTCGCTGCCTTCTTCGCCGGTTTCTTAGCTGCCTTTTTCGTTGCCATATTTTCTATTCTCCCTTTTCGATGCATGCATCGATGTCTGCAACATAAATGCTGCAGTTAACGAATGTATAGAGTTCCGCACATAGAGTGTCAAGAGAAAAATTGAAATTTTCGCTACAACTTCTTTCCGAGCGTAAGGCGATCGTCGAACGCGCGCGCGAAAAATTCGCTCACGGCAGATGGAGATGACTGGTGAGCAGCACAGCGACGCCGGTGAAAATATCCTGCCACGCGTGCGCGATCATCCCGGGGCGAAGGCTCGAGCGCAGGAGGGCGAGCACGCAAAAGAGCGCGCCGTACACGGCGATGGAGAGCATACCGCCGAGGCCCTGGTATCCGTGGGCGATGCCGAAGAGGAGCGAAGAGACGAGCACGCCGAGCCAGACGGCGTGGAGCGGAGAAGAAAACTGGCGAAGAAAATATCCGCGGAAGATGAACTCCTCGCAGAAACCGGCGGAGAGAGCGAGGCCGATCCAGACCAGCAGCTCGACGGCGCTGTGCGGGGCGAGGGCCAGCACAGTCTTCGCGCCGAGGTTGGCATGGCAGAGGAAAAGGATCAGCCGGATGACGGCGAGGATGGTGATGGAGGCGACCCAGAAGATGCCGGCGGCCGCGAAGTCTTCGGCCCAGGCGCGCGCGCCGCGGCGGAAGCCGAGAATCTCGGCGAGGCGGACGCGCCGGAAGCGCAGGCCCCACCAGGCGACGAGGAACATGCACCACTCCGTGCCGATGCCGATGGCATAACGCAGGGAGCGATGCGCGCTGAGATCGGCGTGACGGCTGTGGAGTGCGCTCGCAAACGATCCGGCGGCGAGCAGGACGGTGAGCAGGGCGGTGTGCCACCACGGCGCGACGGCGGTGTCTGGACGCGACGGCGCTGGCACGGGAGCGGACTGGGGCGGAGTTGCGTGCATCGGGACCTCGGGGTCTGGTATCTTCCATGCGATTCTATCGAGTGGCTTCCTTCGATGCGGCCGCGCATCGAATCAAACAGCGGGAGAAATTATGGACGAGATTGTGATCGTGTCCGGCGTGCGCACGCCGGTGGGGAAATTCCAGGGTTCGCTTTCCGAGGTGACCGCGACGCAGCTGGGCGCGACTGTGGTGCGCGAGGCGGTGAAGCGCGCGCAGCTGAAGCCGGAGCAGATCGACGAATGCATTATGGGCAATGTGGTGTCGGCGGGGCTGGGGCAGAATCCTGCGCGGCAGGCAGCGCTCTACGGCGGATTGCCGCCGGAGGTGAGCGCGGTGACGATCAATATGGTGTGCGGATCGGGTCTGCGGGCGGTGGCGCTGGCGGCGCAGACCATCCAGACCGGCAATGCGGAGATCGCGGTGGCGGGCGGCATGGAGTCGATGACCAACGCGCCGTATCTTCTGCCCCAGGCGCGCGCCGGATTCCGCATGGGCAATCAGGTCGCCGTCGACTCGATGGTCAACGACGGGCTGTGGGACGCGTACAACGACTTCCACATGGGCCAAACGGCGGAGCTGGTGGCGGAGAAGTACGGGATCACGCGCGAAGATCAGGATGCGTACGCGCTGCGCTCGCACGAGAAGGCCGCGGCCGCATGGCGCGAGGGGCGATTCGCGGAGGAGATTGTGCCGGTGGAGATTCCGGCGAAGAAGAAGGGCGCGGAGTCGAAGCGGTTCGAGCGGGACGAGTCGGTGCGCGAGGATGCGAGCCTGGAATCGCTGCGGGCGCTGAAGCCGGCGTTCAAAAAAGATGGGACGGTGACGGCGGGGAATGCTCCGGGGGTAAACGACGGCGCGGCCGCGGTGGTGTTGATGCGGGCGGCGAAGGCCAGGGAGCTGGGGCTGAAGCCCATGGGGCGCATCGTGGCGCACGCAACCAGCGGCATCGATCCGAAGTGGGTGATGCTGGCGCCGGTGAACGGCGCGAAGACGGTGATGAAGAAGGCGGGGTGGTCCGTCGCCGAGGTGGATCTCTTCGAACTGAACGAGGCGTTCGCTGTGCAGGCCATCGCGGTCACGCGGGAGCTGGGGATTCCGATGGAGAAGGTGAACGTGAATGGCGGATCGGTGGCCATTGGGCATGCCATTGGATCGAGCGGCGCGCGCGTGCTGGTGACGATGCTGTACGAGATGGCGCGGCGCGATGCGCGGCGCGGCGTGGCGGCGCTGTGCCTGGGGGGAGGGAATTCGGTGGCGATGGCAATCGAGAAAAGCTAAGAAGCGGTTAGCGAAGAGGCGGTTAGCTGAGGAGCGGTTAGCGAAAAAGCGGCCAGCGAAAAGCGATGATTCCGAATCCGACAGAGCGGTTTACAGGGCGCGTGGAGAGCTACCGGCGGTATCGGCCGGGATATCCCCCGGAGGCGGTGGAGACGCTGCGGTGTGCGTGCGGCCTGCGCGATGACGCGCGGATTGCCGACCTGGCTGCGGGCACGGGGTTGCTCACGGAGGTTTTGCTGGCCGCAGGGGTTTGGGTGACGGCGGTTGAGCCCAACGACGAGATGCGCGCGGCGTGCGCCACGCTCGAGGCGCAATATCCGAAGCTGCGCGTTGTGAGCGGCACGGCGGAGGCGACCGGGCTCGAGGATGCGTCGGTGGACCTGATTACTGTGGCGCAGGCGATGCATTGGTTCGATCTGGAGAAGACGCGGGCGGAGTTTGCGCGCGTGCTCCGACCCGGCGGGTACTGCGCGGTGCTCTACAACAACCGGCGTCTGGGGGGTGACGCATTTCATGACGGGTACGAGGCGCTGCTGCGGGAGTTCGGCGTCGACTATATGGCGGTGAAGGGGCAGCATATGGGGCGGAAACGTCTGGCGGCGTTCTTTGCGCCTGAGGCGATGCAGTGCGCGACGTTCGAGAACGCGCAGAGCTTCGATTATGACGGGCTGGAGGGGCGGATTCTCTCGTCGTCGTACATGCCGCAGCCGGGGCAGGCGCGATTCGAGGAGATGCAGGCGGCGGCGCGGCGGCTCTTCGCGGAGACGGAGCGTGAGGGCCGGGTGACAATGGTGCATGACTGCGTGGTGTGCTGGGGTGCGCTGGCGGGCGCGCCGTTGGCGCCATTTGCAACGACCGGACAGGGTTCATGATTGAGCGTCAATTGCCTGTGGTCAGGGGTTGAAAAGCTGTCCCTCAGGGGCTAAAGCCCGCATTCCTTTTACGCCTTTACGGCACGGCTGAAGCCGTGCCCCTTCAATGCGTTCTCGCGCCTTTTGGCAGTCTCGGCTGATAAGGATGGCGCTCCCGGCGGCCCGGAACGACACGCCGCGAAGGTGCGTATGGTCTCGTATGCGGTTCGCAACCAAAGCGGCGCTTGCTTCAGGAATCGCGGCGATTCCTTTCGAGTTTCTCAGTTGCTGGCTGGGTGCCTTTCCGCTTGATATAGGCCTGCCGCCCGGAGCTCCGTGGTGGCGGCAGATTGCTGCTACGGAGTGGACTCTCATCCATTTACCGGGACTGAAGCTTCTCCTGTGGCTACAACTGGACCGCTATCCGGTCTGGGGGATGTTCACGATTGTCGCCAGCGGTTATGTGGATACGGCGCTGTGTCTGTTCCTCGCGATTCTCTTCGCCAGCCTCGTTCGTCGCTGGACAGCAAGTCGAAAAACAAGCTCGAGGCGATCAACACTCGATGACATTCAGCGCTAATCCGGCGAGTGACGTTTCCTTGTAGCGCGACTGCATGTCGAGGCCGGTTTGGTACATGGTTTTGATGACCTGATCGAGGGAGACTTTGTGGCCCTCGGTTTCGTTCATGGCGATGCGGCAGGCCTGGACGGCTTTCACCGCGCCCATGGCGTTGCGCTCGATGCAGGGGATCTGGACGAGGCCGCCGATGGGGTCGCAGGTCATGCCGAGGTTGTGCTCCATGCCGATTTCTGCGGCGTGTTCCACCTGATCGTTCGTGCCGCCGAGCGCCGCGGCCAAACCGCCGGCGGCCATGGAGCAGGCGACGCCGACCTCGCCCTGACAGCCGACCTCGGCTCCGCTGATCGAGGCGTTCTCCTTGTAGAGCACGCCCACGGCGGCGGAGGTGAGGAAGTAGCGCAGGATGCCGGCTTCGTCGGCGCCAGGGATGAAATCGCGATAATAGCGGGCGACGGCGGGGACAACGCCCGCAGCACCGTTGGTGGGCGCGGTGACGACGCGGCCTCCTGCAGCATTCTCCTCGTTGACGGCCATGGCGTAGACAGTGACCCAGTCGAGCGGGGCGAGGGGATCGGTGGAACCCTTGTCGCGGAGGCGCGCGGCGAGACGCGGAGCGCGGCGGCGGACGCTGAGCCCGCCGGGCAGAATGCCCTCCGTGGCCATGCCGCGGTCGATGCAGCCCTGCATGACGGACCAGATGTGGAGGATGCCGGATCGGACGTCATCGCCAGGGCGCAGAGCGGACTCGTTGGCGAGCATCAACTCCCAGATGGCGAGGCCGGCATCCGCGGCGCGGTGGAGCAACTCGGCGGCGCTCGAAAAAGGAAACGGGACAGGCGCGGCGACGGTGGCCGCCGGAGCCGAGCTTTCGCCGTCGGCGAGGATGAATCCGCCGCCGATGGAGAAGTACGTGCGCGTGAGCAGGGATTGGTCCGCGCTGTCGAATGCCGTGAAGCGAACGCCGTTGGGGTGGTGGGTGACGGCGCCTGGGGGAAGCATCTCGTCGCGATGGAAGAACAGGTGCTCGGGCTCGCGGAAAGGGATGGGATGCGAGCCGAGAAGCGAGAGCGAGCCGGAGCGGCGAATCTCGGCGAGTTTGGGGTCGATCGAAGCGGGGTCGATGGTGGCAGCTTCTTCGCCGCTGAGGCCGAGCAGGATGGCGCGGTCGGTGCCGTGGCCCTGGCCGGTGAGTGCGAGCGAACCGTAGAGATCGACCCGGAGACTCGCCGTCAGCGGAAGCAGGGTGGTATCGCTCAGCTCCAAGGCGAAGCGGCGGGCGGCGCGCATGGGTCCCATGGTGTGGGAGCTGGAGGGCCCGACGCCGACCTTGAAGAGGTCGAAGAGGCTGGTCTTCACGCGGAGATTCTATTCTGTCCGCTGGATGAGGCGAAAGCCGCGCCGGGCTTGGTATCCTGTGCGGAGACTTCTGAACTTGACCCGCAAAACCATCTTGAAGCCTGTCGCATGGATGGGCGCTGCGCTGCTGCTGGCGTTGCCGCTGGCCTGCTCAAAGGAGCCGGAGAAAGCTGCGGCCCGCGTGGAGGCGGCGGCGAAGGCGCGCGAACAGGCGATCGAGAAGGAGCGGGCGCAGGCGGCGGCCGTGGACGCCGACCGCGACCAGCTGGACAGCATCCCCCTGCCCTCAAAGAACGTCTATATGGCGATCCACACGCGGCAGAGCTGGCAGAATCCGTTCCTGGTGGTGACGAAGTCGACGGTGAGCCTGAGCATGCTCTTTCCGGACATGGGACCGCAGAACACGCCGGGGGCGACGTTTCTGCGGCCGCAGGCGGCGCGGCGGCGGGTGCTGGAGCTGCGGCTGAGCGATCTGCCGGAAGCGCTGGTGGCGCTGCCGCAGAATGTGTGGCCGTACGGCCGGGTGATCGCGATCGAGGAAGATCCGAGCGCGACTCGCCAGGACCTGCCGCAGGTGCGGGGCAACGTGGAGGCCACGATGCAGGTGCTGAGCAACCTGGGCGTGGTGACTTATGAGTGGCCGGCGAACGGGCGGTGAGGGAAGTTGCCAGTTGCGAGTACCCAGTGGACAGTCTCCAGTCCCCAGTGTCAGCGGGTCAGCGGGTGCAAGGTCCCCAGTCCCCAGTCCCAAGTCCCCAGTAAAAGCACCCACTGGAGACTGGGACCGGCAACCTGGGACTGGGGGCTTATAACTGGGGACTGGCAACTGGGGACTGGGGACTGTCCACTGGAGACTGGCAACTCGGCCGCATCAGTACTCTCCGGTGACGACGTTCTCCAGCGGCTCGCCGCGCAGATAGCGACCCACCTGCGCGGCGGCCAGCTCCATGGCGCGCACCATAAACGCCGGCGTGGAGCTGGCGATGTGGGGCGTGAGCAGAAGATTGGGCGCACTCCACAGCGGATGGCCGTCGGGCAGGGGCTCGGGCTCGGTGACGTCGAGCGCGGCGCGGATGCGATTCGACTGGAGCGCGGCGACGAGCGCATCGGTGTCGACCACGGAGCCGCGGGCCGCGTTGACCAGCAGGGCGCCCTGCTTCATCAGGGCGATTTCTCGCTCGCCGATCAGCCCGGTGGTTTCGCTGGTGCCGGGAACGGTGAGGATCACGATATCGGCTGCGGGTAACAGCGAGGGCAGCTCGCTGACCGCGTGAACGCCGGGGCGCGCGGCGCGAGCGACGCGGGTGACGGCGGGGCCGAAGGGCCTGAGCCGCTCCTCAATGGCCTGGCCGATGGAGCCGTAGCCGACGATGAGGACGTGCTGGCGGTGCAACTCCTCGTTGAGGACGACGGGGTAGAAGCGTCGATCGGTG
This sequence comes from Acidobacteriaceae bacterium, assembly GCA_035505395.1. Classification (GTDB taxonomy): domain Bacteria; phylum Acidobacteriota; class Terriglobia; order Terriglobales; family Acidobacteriaceae; genus Palsa-343. The sequence continues at coordinate 4,742 of DATJQW010000047.1, read as the reverse complement.
GTGTGGAGGGTGCGGTAGCGGTCCTCGGCTTCTTTGCGGCGGGACCAGATGCCGCTGCGGCGGAGATCGTCGTAGAAGGGGAGATATTTCAGCGAGGCCAGCACCGCGGTGACGGCCCACTCCGCGGTGGAGATGGTGTGAATGCCGCGGCCATCGCAAAGGGTGACGCCGCGCGGCAGCATGCGGAGCAGGGCTTCGACTCCGGCGACGGTGGCCTGCACCACGCGCACGCCGCGCAGCCAGGGCCACTGGCGCTCGCAGTGGCTGGTCCATGGCGGCGCGATCCAGAACTCGACTTCGAGCTCGCGGCTGGGATGGGACGGGATGAGCTCGAGCGAGATGCCGGCGGGAAGCAGGCTGTGCAGCGCGGGATCGATAAGCGAGGAGAGGCCAACCTTCAGCATGAGGAACGCGGCTCCGTTCTGCGGGATACCTCGATCCTAATTGGCAGCGGCGACAGGGCGCGACCACCCGATGCCGACGCGCTCCGGGCGGCCGCAGCAGACGCGATCAGTCTCTCTGATGAAAGAACCTGCTGTTCAGATCGGGCCAGAATTCCTTGAAGATGAAGGTTGCGCCGTCGAGGCTGACATTCAGCAGCCAGCGCTGGCCGGTCTTGGTCCAGGTGCGTTCGGGCGAGGGGTAATACAGGTCGGAGATGCCGGCGGCCGCGCCCGCGCCGACGATTTCCGAGGTATTGAAGGTCTCGCCGCCCGCATCGGTGCGCGTAATGAAGATGCGGCTGAAGGAGTAGGCGGTCCGCTTCAGCAATCCGCCATGGCCCAGGGTGTAATAGCGCGAATCCTGGTGCAAGGCGGCGGGAAAGATGAACTCGACCTGGTAGTTTTCGTCCGCCTGATCGGCGAACGTATGCCAGTAGTAGCGGCCGTAGCCGGCAGCGCCCTGGTGAAACTCGGGAGTGGAATTTTCAGCCTGTGCAACTCCGGCGAGGATGCCGACAAAGATGAAGCTGGAGTAGTCGAAGCTGTCCTCCGTGCTCTCTTTGAACTTCTCCTTCGCCGTTTCCGGCGGAAGCTTTGTATCCGCGGAAACCGAGCGGAAGTTCGGAATGATGCCGAGGATCCGTTTGGTCTGCCGGCCTTCGAGGTTTCCGGAGGCCTGAGTGGTTGGCGCGGCCGGGGCGGGGGCGGCCTGTGGCTGGGCCGCGGCCTGGAGGGACGATGAGAGCCCAGGAGCGTCGGGCAGCGCGCTCTGCCTGCTTTGCGGACTCTGCCCGACAGCCGGCAGGACCATCGATCCTGCGAGAAGGAGCATCAGGCGCAAGCGCGCCGTCGTCGATGACAGGGACACGTGGGAGACTCCGGACTGCGGACGGTCCGCCTCCGGGCGTGGTGCGGAGTGCGGGTATATTCCGTATGGACTACGCGAGCGGCAACCTGGATTCGGAAATTCCTGCCTCTTCACGCAGATTTCAGCGGAGACGCCCCGCCGGATGGGACCTGAAGCTTCCTGAGGGCCTCCAGTCCCTCCCGGATGGTCTGCGGCGAAACGGAGTAGCTGAAGCGCACGTGACCCTCGCCCTGCGCGCCGAAGGCGACGCCGGGAATGGTGGCGACGTACGCCTTCTCCAGCAGCAGCGCGGCGACGCGGCGGCTCTCTTTATGGATTGTCTGAACGCACGGGAAGGCGTAGAAGGCGCCGGCGGGGAGCGGGCATTCAAGGCCGAGGTCGTTGAGGCCCTGGACCAGGAGGTCGCGGCGCGCGCGAAACTCTTCGCGGCGGGCGGCGATGGCGCTCTCGGGCAGGGACAGGGCTTCCAGCGCGGCCCACTGCGTGGGTGTGGAGACGCCGTTGGTGGAGTAGAGGACAATCTTCCGCATGCCGGACATGAAGGGCTCCCTGGCGACCGCGTATCCCACGCGCCAGCCGGTCATGCCGAAGGTCTTGGAGAAGGTGTAGGCCGTGATGGTGCGTTCGGCCATATTGGGGAGCGAGGCGATGGAGACGTGCTCGCCCTCGTAGACGAGGTCCTCGTAGGCTTCGTCGGCGATGACGACGAGGTTGCGGCGGATCGCAAACTCGGCGACCTCTTCCGCTTCGCTGCGCGAGAAGACGACGCCGGAGGGATTTTGCGGGGTGTTGTAGTAGATGGCCCGCGTGGCCGGCGTGGAGAAATGCTCGAGGCACGCGGTGAGGCCGTTGCGGCGGGCAGTTGCGGTGGGCACCATGACGGGGCGCGCTTCGGCCATGGTGATCATGTCGCGGATCGGCGTCCAGTAGGGCGAGAAGAGCAGGACGTCGTCGCCGGGATCGAGAACGCACTGAAAAGCGGCATGCAGGGCGTGCGCTCCGCCGACGGTGACGAGAACATCTTCCACGGTGACATCCATGCGGTTGCGGGTTTGCAGCTTGCGGGCGATGGCTTCGCGCAGCGGCGCGATCCCGGAGGAAGGCGCATAGCGGGTCTGGTTCTCGGCAAGCGCGCGCGTGGCTGCGGCCTTGATGGGCTCGGGGGTCTCGAAGAAGGGCTCACCGCCGTGGAACGCGTGGACGGGCGTGCCTGCCGCGCGCAGTTCGAGGATCTTATTGCGGATTTGCACGATGTCGGAGAAGCCGACTTCGTCCAGGCGTTTTGCAGTGCGCATGGGACCCCGTCTGTTCATGTTTGCCGGCCTGCCCCGCCGGACGTATCAGCTTAGAGCATTTTTGCGGGCAGCGTGGATGAATTGCTGCGAACTCGTGGATTCAGGTGCCGAGCAGGCCGGAATAGAGAGCCATGCCCACCACGGCATCGATCTGCATGGCGTCGAGAGCGTCAATCTCCGCCTGGGCGCGGATGCCGCCGGCGACGATGAGGCGGCGCTCGGTGAGCGGGCGCAGGGTGCGGGCGGCGTCCATGGGAAAACCGGTCATGGTGCCTTCGGTGTCGACATGCGTGTAGAGGAAGGCTCCGCAGCAGGGATCGAGCGCGGCGATCGCTTCGGCAGGGGTCACGCGGACCTGCTCGCGCCAGCCGCGGACCGCGATCATTCCGGCCTTTGTATCGATGCCGGCGACGAATGCCTCAGGCCCGATAGCAGCGGAGACGGCAGCGGCGAACTCGGTGTTGATGCCGGTGGCGTGAAAGAGAGCGGAGCCGAAGATGACGCGGCGCGCGCCATTATCGAGGAGCTCGCGGGCTTGCTCGACGGTGCGAATGCCGCCGCCGACCTGGACGGGGAGGCGCTGTGCGATCCGGCGGACGAGCCCGCGGTTATCGCCGGTGCGTTTGGCGGCATCGAGGTCGATGAGCTGGACGAGCGGGTAGCGGGCGAAGCGGTCGATCCAGGTGTCGAAGTCGTCGAAGGCGAGGCGCAGCTCTTCGCCGCGTTCGAGCTGGACGATGCGCCCGCCCATGAGGTCGATGGAGGGGATCAGCATGGGTATCGCACCGGGATATCGTCGTGCTGGAGCTGCTGCTTGAGCGCGCGGACGTCGGCGACGCCGAAGTGGAAGATGCCGGCGGCGAGTGCCGCGTCGGCGCAGCCCTCGCGGAAGACCTGGGTGAAGTGCTGGGCGGTGCCTGCGCCGCCGGAGGCGATGACGGGGATCTGGACGGCCTGGCTGACGGCGGCGGTGAGCTCGCAGTCGAAGCCGGTGCGGGTGCCGTCGGCGTCCATGGAGGTGAGGAGGATTTCGCCGGCGCCGCGGGATTCGGCTTCGCGGGCCCACTCGACGGCGCGGCGCCCGGTGGGCTGGCGGCCGCCGGAGACAAAGACTTCGGCGATCTCGATGGGCACGCCGGGAACGCGGCGCGCGTCGATGGCGACGATGACCGCCTGAGCGCCGAATTTCGCACCGATTTCGCCGATGAGCTCGGGGCGAGCGAGCGCGGCGGAGTTGATGCTGATCTTGTCCGCGCCGGCATCGAAGACCGCGGCCGCTTCGTCGGCGGTGCGGATGCCTCCGCCGACGGTGAAGGGCACGAAGAGGCGCTGTGCGGTGCGGCGTACGGTGTCGAGCAGGGTGCCGCGATTCTCACGGGTCGCGGTGATGTCGAGGAGGACGATCTCGTCGGCTCCGGCAGCGGCGTGGCGCGCGGCGAGCTCGGCGGGATCGCCGGCATCGACGAGGTCGACGAACTGCACGCCCTTCACGACGCGGCCATCGCGGACATCGAGGCAGGCGATAATGCGGCGGGTCAGCATCCGGCAGACTCCAGGAAATTTCTAAGCACTTTCAGGCCGGTTTCGCCAGATTTTTCAGGGTGAAACTGAACGCCGAAGATGTTGCCGCGCTCGACGGCGGCGGTGAAGGGCTCGCCATATTCGGCGACGGCGACCGTGGCTGCGGTGATTGGGGCGCGGTAGGAATGCGTAAAGTAGGCGAAGCTGCCGTCGGGGATGCCGGCGAACAGGCGCGATCCGGGGCGGATGGCGAGGGAGTTCCAGCCGACGTGGGGGATTTTTTTGCCGGGGGTGAAGCGCTCGCAGGTTTCCGGGAACGCGACGAGGCCGGTACAGCCTGGAGCCTCGGTGCTGCCGGCGAAGAGCCATTGCAGGCCCACGCAGATGCCGAGAAAGGGCGCGCCGGCTGCCACCTTTTTTTGGATTGCAGACTTCAGGCCGCGCTGGTCGAGATATTCCGTGGCGGCGAAGTGGCCGACGCCGGGCAAGATGATCTTGTCGGCACGGAGAACGATGGCGGGGTCATCGGTCACCTCCAGTTCAGCGCCGAGGTGACGCAGCGCCTTGACGACGGAGGTGAGGTTGCCAGCTTTGTAGTCGATGACGGCGATCACA
>DATJQW010000046.1:0-54430 GCA_035505395.1 Acidobacteriaceae bacterium | reverse complement strand
TCGGCGAACCGTGCGTGAATGTCTTCTCCCCAATCGATGTAGTTCTGGTAGGGAGGCTGGCCGAGCTTCGGGTAAAGCGCAAATTCCAGATGATCGTGAGCGTTGATGAGTCCGGGCAGAAGCAGGTAACCGCTCAGGTCGACTTCGCTGTGGCGTGGCGCCCGGCAAACGGAGGAGTTTTCGGAGGGTCCGATACTTGCGATGCGTCCGCCGCTGATCCAGAGATCGCCGCATTGCATCTCGTCCGGACCCGTGGCGCAGTGCGCTCCTCGAATCACCACATCTGCGCTCCAACCGGCGGCCTGAATCGATTCGCGATCGCTCATGCTGAATGTTTTTGCGCGGCATAGATGCGAAACCGCGCAGGCTCGCGTCTGCGACGGACCCTTGCCAGCAGAGGGCGCAGCGCCCACCGGACACCGTACTTCGGAAAATAGGTCTCCCAGCGGATCCGGAGCCGCTCTTCCAGCGCCAGCAGACGATCGTCGGTGAGATATTCGAGGCTCGCAATCGACGCGGAGGCGGTCCCGTGCTGCTTCAGGAAGCGGGCGCGCCGCTCCCTGACCATCTGTTCTCCGCTCGAGGCGCCGGAGTACCAGGGAGTATCGCTGATGATGACCCAGCCCTCTTTCTTTACGCAGCGCAGCGCCTCGCCCAGCGCCTTCTCGGCGTCTTCGGCGTAATGGAACGATGCGTTGAAGATGGCAGCGTCAAACTGACTATCCTGGAATGGCAGATTTTCGAGCTCAGCACGAAAGCGCGGAAATAACTCCGGAAGCGCTCCGCGGTAGTGCTCGGCGGCGCCCAGTCCGTCACGGCCGTTGGCGAGCAGGTCCACCGCGGCAGGCTTGTGTCCGGCGTGAGCCAGGCGAAAGCTCAACCAGCAATTTCCCGCGCCAAGATCCAGAATCCTGGTTTCGGCCGGAATCACCGGCAATACATTCCGCATCAGGCAGTCGAAGGTTCGTCTTCTTATCTGCCACTGCTCGCGGTGCCTGCCCGAGATGTCGCGGAAGGGAAGGTTCAGGTAAAAAGCATCGCACTCGCTGCCGCGACCCTCGGCATCTCTGATGCGCTCATAGTCCGCAATGAACTTTGCGTAGTGGGATGCCCGAGCGGGCGAGAGAGCGTCGACGATGCCGCGAGCGATGGTCAACACGAAGTCGCACCGCGAGCAGCGAAAGTCGACAGCGCCGGCTCCGCACACCGGGCATTGCAGACGAATCGCGCCGCCGAAGTTCCGAGCCGCGGCATCGGGCGCGGCCTTTTCGCGGCATTCGAGCGCCTGCATCTAGACCGCCCTGGCAGAGAGCAGCTGCTCCACGGGCACAAGCGTAGGAGCGGCCGCCGGGAGGGTAAACGCAAAGGCTTCCGGCTCGCGGCAAACAGGCTCCAGTTCCTCAACCCTGGCCCACATGGCCGCGATCTCGCGCTCTGCAGCCTCGCTGCCGGCAGCATCTTTCCAGGAATCTACCTCGGCATGGAGTGCATCGCGAACGGCGCGATAAAAATTCGTTTGGTAAGCAGCTTTGAACATGATGCACAGATCATCGCTGTCGACCCAGTTGCGTTTTTCGCCCAGCTGCCTGCGGACGCGCTCATAGAATTCGGTGCCGGGCAGAGGATAGGAGAATGAGACCCCGATGTCGTCCGGTCGCGTCTCCCGAACCAGCGACAGCGTTTGTTGCAACTCGATCCATGTTTCGCCTGGATACCCAAACTGAAGAAAATAGCAGGCGCGAATCCCTGCACTCTTCAGCCGCAGCCGTGCCGTCCTCACTGCGGAGGGAGTCAGCCCCTTGTCCATGGCATCCAAAACGGACTGCGAACCCGATTCAACGCCCATCCAAACCTCAGCACAACCGGCAGCTTTCAGGTGCTGCACCGTCTCATCGCTCATCAGGTTGGCGCGCGATTGTATCTTGAAGGGAAGCGCGGCGTCCCGCTTCGCAACTTCTTCGGCAAAATCCCGCACCCAACTCCGGTCGAGTCCGAAAATATCGTCGGCGAACCAGATATGCCCGGCCTGAAAGCGGTGTTTCAGCAGGCTCATTTCCTCGGCGACCGCAGCGGGAGGCCGCAGATGATACCTGCTCGCGGAGATCGGCTTTGCACACCAGTTACAGCGATAAGGGCATCCGCGGCTCGAAACCATGTTCACGGAAAACAAGCCGTGCGCCGCAGTCCACGCCCTGCGGTACGATTCCCAATTGATCAGGTCGCGGGCCGGAAGCGGGAGGCCAGTCCAGGCAGGGTTTTTCGCCAGCCGCTCGGGAGTCCTCACCATCTGCCCCTGATCATCGAGGCGCACCAGGCCAGCGATTTCGGAAACAGGCTCTCCCTGCGAAATCGACCGGCATAATTCCACCAGGGTCTGTTCCGCCTCACCGCACAGAACGTAATCGAAGCCGTGGTCGAGGAACAGGCGCGAGTTGTCGGTCGCGTCGGATCCGTGAATGATGGTGACCGCGCCCCAGCCCCGCGCTGCCTCGGCGATTCCCCACGCGACTTCCCTCATCCGCGTCAGGCACATCTTGGAGAGGAAGTTGAAGTCATCCTCATATACGGCCACGATCTTCGATTGCTCCGCGGAGAGTAGCCCGGGGAGGACCGAAGCGGGCGGCTCGAGCATCGGATCCAGCAGCGCAACCGAGAAGCCGTTCTCTCGCAGAGCCGTAGCGGCGTAGAGAGTGGCGAGCGGCATGTACGGCTGCATTCTGCGCAGTTGCTTCGCATCGTAGCCGAGATGGTAAGAGTGAGCGATCAGGACATCGGCCACAGCGCACCTCGGCTTTCCGTGCCGGCCTGACTGCGGCACAGGCCATCGAGCGGCTCGGCGGCCGCAACGGGCAGATCCGGCGCCGTCATCGAGAAATGCCGCAGCCGTTCGCGCTTGGTGGCGAGATACCGGCTTGAGTATGGGTTGCCGGGCACATCGGCGGGCACGCGTTCCGCGAGCCTGATTCCCGATGAGACGACGGCGTCGATTTTTTGCGGATTGTTGGAAATCAGCCGGAGCGACCGGATCCCGAGGAATTCGAGAATGCTTACGGCGAGCGCGTAGTCCCTGGCATCCACTGCATGGCCCAGGCGGAGGTTGGCGTCGATGGTGTCCAGCCCGTGATCCTGCAGCTCATAGGCGCGCAGTTTTTCCATCAGACCAATGCCGCGACCCTCCTGCTGCTCGTAGATCAGCACTCCGTTGCCCTCTCTGGCGATTGCCCTCAGCGCCATCTGCAACTGATCGCGGCAGTCGCAGCGCAGGGAGTGGAAGACCTCTCCTGTGGTGCACTGCGAATGAATGCGAACCAGCGGCGACTCGCGCTGCAGATCCCCAAGGATGAGCGCCAATGCGCTCTCGCGCCACTCGCGCAACGGCGCACCGCTGCTTCGGAGAGCGTCAAATGCGAGCAGACGGAAGTGCGCCCAGCGTGTGGGGAAATCTACGTCGGCGATTTGCTTGAGGATCATCGGAACCGCCCATCTCCTCTTCGGTTGACGGTGAAGCACATTTCGTCTCTCCCGTATCAGGAGCGTATCCACAGGCGACCGGGGCAGTGTCTCCAGAATGTCGTGCGATCGTCACTTGTTTGCAGGAGAGCGCCACAGGTTAACGCAGGAAATTTGCCGGACATCGGCATGCCTCGTCACTCGGCTTCGGTTCGGCGAAACAGATAAAGCACGTGATCGCCGAGCGCGGCCAGTAAGCGGCCAGTGGCACGGTCGAAGCTCTCCATCAGGCTGAGCAGCCCGGGATGCCGGCTGATCCATGGTTCGGCAGCACTGGGCGGCACGGCCACGCCGATGCCAATGCGCTTCTCCAGAACGAACCACGGAGCGAAGGCGCGCTGGAGTGCGGCGCGGCGATGATAGAACACCGTGAATTCCCGCCCGGCCAGCCGCGCTGAAACCGGCCCGCGGCGAAAGCGGCGAAACGCCTGCTCCGGCCGGCCGAGAAGGATTTCTGTCACCATCTCGCCCGGACAGAAGGTTCCGAAGACAACCAGCATCGCCGCCGCGCCGGGCCTGAGCAGCCGAGCGAGGCCCTCCGCTGTGGACGCCAGGCCGGCAACACAATTCAGAGGGGCGAAGTTGGAAAAGGCGCCGTCGAACCGCTTTCCACCTGCGGAGAAATGGCGCGACGCGAAGGTTGCGAGATCGTCCGCGGCAGCAACCTCGGTGCGGCCACCCCATGGCGCCAGTTTGTTTTGCGCGATCGCCACCATGCGCGGAGAGGGATCGGTCAGCACCAGCTGAAATCCCTGCGCGGCCAGAAACGCGGCGTCTTCCCCGGTTCCTCCTCCGAGTTCGAGGATCCGGCCTCGCGCCGGAAATTCGCGAAGCAGCGCAGCGCGAACGGCGCGCCGCTGGGCGGCCACGCTGGCCCAGGCCCCGAATCGCATATCGAAGCCGGGAGCGGCTGCATCGAAGGCTGCGGCCGCAGGGGACAATGGCGCGGTCATTGCGCGCTCCGTGACACCCGGCGCCACATGTGCCACTCCCACCAAAACCGCAGCCCCTCGACAATGTGAAAGCGGAGCCGGCCGGTGAACTGCGCGATCCGCATGCCATAACGGCCTGCCCGGACAGAGAGAGTTTCCTGGGGAAACGCGCGAATCGCCGGAAGAGGCGCACATAGCGGCAGAAGAACTTTCCGCATCGGCCGGCCTGTCGACTCAGACCGCTCGCCGAGCGCCTGCTTGAGAAGAAGAGCCAGTTTGCTTCCCGGATAGCTTCCCAGCACAATCCGATTCCCATATCGCCGGCACCACATCCGGGCCACCTGCGGAACCGAATCCACCGTCCACCGCTTCATTTCCTCGGGAGCGAAATCTCCCATCGCTCCAGAAATGAGCAGCGTCGCGATGCCCAGACCAATCTGCGCATGCTGATCGTCGCCCATGCGTGCGTGCAGGTCACTCCAAAATGCGATGTCGTCGCTGCGGAACACGACATGCCTGCGGAACTCCACCAGGAAGCCGGCACGAGCAAACTCACCGCACACATGCTTGTACGCGTGCAGGCCCTGGCCCAGAAACAGATCGACCGGCGCAAGCACCGGCATTCTGAAGCCGAAGAGATCCCGCCAGTGCAGTTGCTCCAGAAGCGGCGGCCGGGCGCGAGCACGGGATTCCGCGTGCAGTTCCACCAGCCAGGAACCGGTGTTCCTGTAAACATCTTTCAGCGTCAGGCCCGGCCGTTCGTTCCGTTTGAACTCCCAGCTTCGTCCGTGGGCGCCATACAGGCGGTATCCGCGCCGTTCCAGGATTCCGCGCGCCTCCGCGATGTCGCTCTCCGCCAGAAGGAAGTCCAGGTCGAATTGAAGCCGGAGTTCCGGCTTCGAAAATGAGCTCGGCCACAGCGACACCCCTTTGAGCACGGCGTAGCGTATGCCCGCTCCCTGAAACTCGCGCTGAATTTCGACGGACTCGACCAGCATTCCGCAGGTCCGCTCTCGGTTGTCCGTTACATTTCGCTGCAGCTGCGCGACCGCCCAGGCGGGCAGGAGTTCGCCCCATTGCAGCTCAAGCATGCGGTCGAAAAAGGTGAGCGCCAGCCCGCTCAGATGCAGCCAGCGCAGCAGGCGCTTCCATTGCCACCCGGAAAGCGCCTTGAATTCCTCCACGCAGACTGGGGACACGGGGTCGCAGAGGCTGAGCAGAGCGGCCCTGCGCATCCGCTGCTCATGGGAGAGGTGTTCGGGTTCGCCTTCTGTGCTTTCCGGGCGCGAGCTGAAATGCTGAGGCACCATGTTGGCCTGCAGCCTAACAAGGCTCGGTCTGCGGCCGTGTCATGCCGCCGTCAGGTGATTGTCACGCCATTGTTCGGGCGGCCGTCCTGCAGTGCGCGCCCGCGTTGAGGATCGGACGCCGGCCTTCGGTGACAATCGAATGACAAAAGAGAGATCGTGCCGCGACATATCGCCCGCGGGCCGCCGCTACGTTCGTGGCAGGGAGAATCGACATGGTTCCATTCTGTGAAATTCCTGCAGGCAGGGTTACGCCGCGATCGCTGCAGGCGACGCTGCGCACCATGGGCTATGTTCTGGTTCGCGGGCTATTGCCGCAGCGCGACGTGCGGAGAGTTCTCGATGACATTTGCCGGATCATGGCCGCGGCGGGCTGGCTCATGCCCGGCTCCGACCCTCTCGAACGCCTCGCCAATCCGGCGGCGGCCTGCGGCGATCCCGATCCCGCATTCAAGCAGACGTATCAGAAGGTCTTCAATCTCGCCTCTCTGCATGCGCTGCCGCATCATCCTGCGCTGCTGCTGGCGATGAGAATGATTGTCGGGCCGCGTGTCCTGGTCCATCCCAAGCCGATCGGGCGCCTTATCTTTCCGAATTGCGAGCGGCTCCAGGTTCACGCCCACCAGGATTACCGGTTCATGCTCGGCGATCCGGAGTGTTTCACCGTCTGGATTCCTCTGCACGATTGCCCGCTCGAGGTGGGTCCGCTGCAGATCATGGAAGGCTCGCACTACCTCGGATTCCTTTCCCACGACGAAGAGAACCTTCATGTTCCCGAGCTGCCCGAATCGATCACGGCCGGGGGCACGTGGGCGGGAGGACAGATGGCTGCCGGCGACGCGCTCATCTTTCACAGCTTCACAGTGCACGCGGCGCTGCCGAATGTCTCCAGTCAGATGCGCATCTCCCTCGACTGCCGGTTTCAGGACTACGAGCGCGTCATCCATCCGGCCAATCTGGCCTTCGCCGGAGAATCGGTGAAATCGTGGGAGAAGACCTACTCCGAATGGCCTGCGGACGATCTGAAGTTCTACTGGAAGAAGCTGCCGCTGCGCTTCAGGCCTTCGAAGGCGGAGCTTGAAGAACTTTCGCTGCACGCCGGGTCGGCAACAGTGCGCGCGAAATCCGCAAAGATCCTGAGCCAGCTGATCTGATCGGCCTGCGGTCCCATGTCATGCGGTCATCGAAAACGCTCCGGCGGCCCTCGCGGCATCTGCGCCGAGGCAGCCTGCCTCGCGGGCGAGACGGTAGCGGATGAGGTCCGCAGTCGTAATCATCTTCAGAGCATGCCTCGTGCAGAACGCGATCAGATCGGGAACGCGCGCCATGGTACCGTCATCGTTCATGATTTCGCAGATGACCCCTGCCGGCGACAGGCCGGCTAACCGCGCCAGATCCACCGCAGCTTCTGTTTGTCCGGCACGAGCCAGGACGCCCTCGCTTTGCGCGCGCAGCGGGAAGACATGCCCGGGGCGAGCCAGGTCCGCGGGACGTGTGGCCGGATCGAGCGCGCACAGAATCGTCGCGGCGCGGTCATGGGCGGATATTCCGGTGGTCACACCGCGGCCAGCCGCATCGATGGATTCGGTGAACGCGGTGCCGAACCGCGCCGTGTTCTGCCGGCTCATCGGACCCAGGCACAGATCGTCGAGACGCTCCGGCGTCATGGCAAGGCAGATCAGCCCGCGTCCATAACACGCCATAAAGTTGATGGCCTCAGGCGTTACCTTTTCTGCGGCGATGGTCAGGTCGCCCTCGTTCTCCCGATCCTCGTCATCGACCACCACGACGATGCGGCCGGCGCGAATTTCCTCAACGGCAATCTCGATTGCGGCGAAGGCGGCAGAGCTTTCCATGGCGAATTCCTCGCTTCTCACGGGCTGCCTGTATCCTCGCTGCCGGAGACGGCAGAGTTGTCAGAGTGCTGTCATCCGATTGTCACGGGCACATCCGTGCGAAGCGGTCTGCGTTCAGTAGATGGTGTCCGAACTGGTGCTGTAGGGCTTGCCGAACTTGTTCGAATGAGACATTGCTCCGGCGCGCGCGATCGGCGCCGACAGCGTGCCAAGATCGACCGTGTTCGAGCTGAAGCGAACTGTCTGCGTCATTCCGGAGAGGAACGACGGCGGCACGCCTTCGATCCAGACATGCAGGCTGTAGCTGCCCGGTGGTATCCCATCGAGCACGAATGCTTCGTTGCCATCGGCAATAGCGTACAGCGGAGTCGACAGAGTGAGAACCACCGCGCTCATCTCGGGATGGATGTTACAGAAGACATAAGAAACCCCCGCACGCGAAAACGTCACCGACTTACTCGATCCTGCTTCATACAGTCCCAGATCGAATCGCTTGCCGTCGAACATCGAGAACACATTGTGGAAGAACGGGTCCGCGTTTGGGAACTCCACGACGCTGCCCGTGGGAATAACCAGCAGATGCGGGTGAAAGGTGCGGTCTTTCTGCAGCAGCGTATAGCGCCGCTGCGGAACAAAGGGAAGCCCCGGAGTTCCCGGCAGAGGATCCAGCCAGGCGACCGCCGGTACAGCACGGTGGCTGTCCGGCAGCGATGAGACAACGCGGAAGCGCAACTGTGAAGCGCTTTTCGCCGCAGCGTGCTCCTGCGCGCAGCTCAGCCCCTGCGCAAGCAATGCGCAGAGAATGGAGAGCACGTATAGCCGGCGTTTCATCAGAATTTATATCCTGCCGCCGCGCCAAAGATATTGCTGACCGCAGCAGCTCCGCTTACCGGCGTGCTCTCCAGCCGGCGGTATTCGAATGAGAAGAGCAGATACGCGCTCGGACTATAGATGACGTTGCCGGTGTAAGTCCTGTTTCGGGCGAGGTTCTGCGCCATCGATGCGCCAGGCGCAAAGTAGGGCCGCAATTCGCCGGCGAAGACATTGTCCATGCCCAGCGCACCGTTGAATTCCAGCCGCTCGCTGAACTTCTCTTTCAGCTGAGTCCATCCGCCTGCGTCATCCAGGGCGCGGAAGTAGTAACCGGTGGAATCAGGATCCGGCTGATAGGCGAAATCCTTGTAGCCTCCTCCGCCCAGACCGCCAAGCGCGCTGCCGCGGTAGAAGTTTCCCGTTAGTTGCAGGCGCGCGGGCAGCAGGACGCGCTCATCGATCGTCGCCGCCCACGAATCGTAGCGGGGGCCCAGCGCGCTCCGGTGGGGAGCGAAGTATCCGCCCACGCCGATGTCATTGCGATCCTGACCGCGCAGCGATCCAAGCGCAGCAATGCGCGCTTCCACGCCGGGCCTTGAGCTTTGCTCCGCACTCGAAGGAGGCACGCCGGAGAGACTGGAGGGGCCCGTCTGTGGAGTCAGGGGCGCATCTCCGGCGTCAATCAGCGCGGCCTGGAATTCCACACCGCGAGCCTCGATATCGCGGAGATAGCCGTTCATGCCCACCTGCGGGTTCCAGGTCCACAGATTGCCGGACCACGCCAGCGGCGGCACCGCCACAGCCGTCAGCGAAGACGGCGTATCGGGACTGACGATCGGGCGATCGAGCGAGAAGTATGCCTGCAACTGGTCCCATTCCAGCCCGGCATGAGCGGCGCGCAGCCGCATCGACGCCGTGCTGCCGGAGTAGCCGGAGTAGCCCCCGCCGGAACCGGCACCGGCGCCGCCGTAGAAATCCGCACGCAGGTCGGCATAGCTGCGCGCGCCGAACAGATGCGGGCCCTGCGCGTCGATACCGACCATCGTCTGCCGGAGAGACATCCCGGCACTCCCCACCCCCGGCAGCGCCAGGGAAGGCGTGGCCGGAACATCCACCGCGCCGCGGTTGGCGAAGCCGTTCAGCAGGATCAGGCCCGTAATGTGGACCGGATATTTCGAAGCGCTCTCCACTTTGTCCTGCTCATGCGTGGCCAGCTCCGACTCTGTCACCGCTTCTCGCTCGCGCAAATCCTCGACCGCTGCTGCCAGCGTGGCCGATGCGGTTCCGGAGGAAGACTCAGACGCCGCCTGGTCTGCGGCCGAAGCGGGCTGGCCCGGAGCCATCTCCTTCTGCAGTTCCATCAGCTGCTTCCTCATCTCGCCCAGCGCGCGCTCGGAATCGTCCATCTGCGCCTGAATCCGCGCCATGGCGTCGTTCAGTTGCTGCATCTGCTGCGCAATGCTCTCCCCGCTGACGCTCTGCGCCGCAAGGGGAGACGCCAGGATGAGAAGAAACGCCGCCAACAGCAGCGAGCCGCTCCGCCGGAGAGCAGAGCAAACTGCTCCCGGCTGCCGAAATCGCTCAAGTCCGGACATTTTCATCGGGGATCACCTGTTCGTCACGATCCGACTGCTCCGTGTGTACCTGGGCCTGCGCCAGGAGGTCGCGCGCCAACTTCATCTGGAAGATGGTTTCGCCAGGCCGGCTGCTTACCAGCACAACTTCACCGCCATGCTCACGGGCAACGCAATGAGCAAGGGTCAGTCCGAGCCCTGTCCCTTTCTGCTTGCCTTCGCTCACAAACGGGTCGAAGAGGTTTTCGCGGACTTTGTCCGGAACCCCCGGACCATTGTCGGTAACGCTGATGACGATCTGGTCGCCGCGCGGCTCGACCGTCACCACAACAATGGCGTCCTTCCCCACGCTGCGCGCCGACTGGCAGGCATTCAGAATCAGATTGGAAACGGCCCTTTCAATCTGCTTCCCGTCAACCGACGCAACGCTGTCGGCGGGGTCGCCGCACTGCGTCACCAGCTTTACGCCTTCGGCATCGGGATGCGTGCGAACCAGCGCCGCAGCTCTGCTCACCAGGGCCGCGGTTCGCTCCGGAGCCCGCTTCACGCTCGCTCCGGTACGGCTGAAAATCAGCAGCGATTCGATCATTTCCGTCGTTCCGCTCACGGCGGCGCGAATTTCTCCGAAGATATCGGCCCGCTCCGTCGCCGTAAAGCGATCGGAGATGAGGAACTCGGCGTTGGCATAGATGGCAGCCAGATAATGGCGCAGATCGTGCGAGACCGAGCTGGCCATGCGGCCGATGGTCGCCAGCCGCTCCGATTCGAGCACTTTCCGGTTGGCCTTCTGGATCTCGTTTCGCATGCTCGAAAACGAGCCGCTCAGCTCCCG
The DNA here is from genome assembly GCA_035505395.1 of Acidobacteriaceae bacterium. Classification (GTDB taxonomy): domain Bacteria; phylum Acidobacteriota; class Terriglobia; order Terriglobales; family Acidobacteriaceae; genus Palsa-343. The sequence goes on along the minus strand of DATJQW010000046.1, from coordinate 43,606 downwards.
CACTTCCCGCGTTCCATGGCGCGGAACACGGTGCTCCACATCGCCCAGCCCGAACGCGCGCACGCTGGCGGAAAGCTCCTCGAGCGGCTGCGTCACCAGCCGCGAGACGATCATCATGAGCACAGTGCCGGAGAACAGCGCCAGCAGGCCGGCGATCAGAACCATTCTGTCGATGCGGCTGATGGAGCGCTCGGCCGGCTCGAAGGACTTGAGGATCACCAGCTGCAGGGGCGAGGTCGCGGCTGCTGACAGATCCTGGGAAGCGGTGAGAAAGCGCGCATCGCCCAGCTTCAGCGTCGTGGGGGCCTTTTCGAGCGACGCCGCCTGCCGCACCAGGCTGGTTTGCTCATCGGGCGCCAGCGTGGCCGCCACGCTTCGGCCGCCGCTCAGGAACGCGACCTCAACGCCGCTCGGCTGGCTGATCTCGCCCGCCGTCCGTTCGACCGAAACTCCGCTCGCTACATAACCGAGCAGCGTGCCTTCGGTCTCGCTGCCGAAATAGAGCGGCCGGAATGCGCAGGCATAGAGAGAGCCGCCCGCAATCAGATAATGCCTGGACGGCGAGGCCAGCAGAACCCTGAGCCCGTCGGCCAGCGCCGGAGCGGGTATCGGTCTTCCGGAATAGCTGGCGATGATGCGTCCGGTCGGATCGGCCACGACGAAGAGATCCGCGCCGCTCAGCTGCCAGAATTCCCGGGCCCCGTTCTGGATGGTCAGGTCGTCGCCGCTGGTCATCAATGCTTTCAGCGTAGGCAGCTCGGCCAGCAGAGCATTCTCGTGGCGGAGAATATCGAGCTGCTCAGCCTGCAGGTTCTGGAATGCGGCAACGGAGCGAGTCAGGTCCGCCGACAGGTCATCGGTGATCTGCAGGCGCAGCCGGTAACGGATGAGCAGAAGGCTCAGCCCGGTCACCACCGCGATGACGAAGGCCATGGCCAGAACCAGAAGAACGTGCGTCCGCGCACCGGGCCTCTCCCGCACCTGTTCTCCTCCCCCACGGCGTCTGTCGCTGCGCCTCGGCAGGCTCGTCACGGGACAAACTTGTAACCTGCGCCGTAAATCGTCAGCAGATGCCTGGGACTGGTGGGATCGGGCTCCAGTTTCTGGCGCAATTTCAGGATCTGGTTGTCCACGGTTCGCGTGGTTGGATAGCAATTGTATCCCCAAACCTCATTCAGCAGGACGTCGCGCGTCAGCACGCGCTCGGCATTGTCGGTGAAGAACTTCAGCAGTTTGAACTCGTGGGCCGTCAAAACCACCGGGATGCCGCTGCGGCGCATCGTCATCTTTCTGAAGTCGACCTCGCACTGGCCGAAGCGATAGACCGCGTCCACCGCGGGCTTGCGGCGCCGCCGGATCGCCGCCTGCACGCGCGCCGTAAGCTCGCGCGGGCTGAAGGGCTTGGTTACGTAATCATCCGCCCCCAGTTCCAGCAGCAGCACCTTGTCGGCGACCTCAGAGATTGCGCTCAGCACCAGCACGGGGGTTTCGCTCGACTGTTGCTTGAAGCTCCGGCACAGATCCCTGCCCGAGATATTCGGCAGGATCAGATCGAGCACCACCGCCATCGGGCGCTCTCTGCGGAACAGCTCGAGGCCTGTCTGGCCGTCGCCGGCGATCAGCACCCGGTAATGCTCCTGGACGAAGGTTCTCTCCAGCGTCCGCTGCATGCGCGGATCGTCCTCGACGATCAGGATGGTGCCGGCGCTCTCCGAAGCAGCGGTTTCGCTCGCGGGTTCCATAACCAATTCCGCACTGTAGCTCATTGTCCGAGTCCTTCCCACAACATTTTCGAGGAAGCAGGCACGAATCTGTCTGAACAGCTCCGAGAAATGACAATCGGGTGACAATTGCTCAGACGCAACAGACCGATGGAGGCTGGCATCGGCTCACGGTGCGCGTGCGGCGGGCGAGGCATCCGCATAGCCCGCCCTGTCGTCTGCCATCACACTGATCAGGACAACGGACCAGAGCGGCAGGAGCAGATCGAAGGCGTCCGCCTCGGCCAGGCCGCGCACGAGAACGAAGATCAGCACGCACAGAAACACCGTTTTCTCCGAAGACGCCGGTAGCCTGCGGAGTTGGCGAAAAAGACCGCCGTAAATCCCCGCCAGCAGCACAACGCCTGCGACGCCGTACGCGTAGAACTGCTGCAGCACCTCGTTCTCCGCGTGCCTGGCCTCAAAGAACTGATTCCCGAATGGCGGCACTACCTTCCACCAGGCGTCGAATCCATGACCGATCCAGGGAGTCGATGGATGGTCGAATGTTGCATTCGCTGCGTAGAGCCAGATGGCTGTGCGCCCGGTGAACGTTTCGGCCTGGTTGCCGGTGGTGGTATACACCTCGTAATACGTTTCGAACAAGCCCCAGAAGGCCAGAACCATCGTCAGCGAGCCGATCGCAAGCAGCATTTTTGTTTTCCGGCTCATGGAGCTGTCCATCAGCAGCAGGCAGGCCTCGCTCACCACAAACGCGGCCAGCGTAGCCTTGCTGAGACTGCGAACCAGGGTGAGGGCCAGAAACAGCTTTGCCACCCTCCAGCTGCCGAGCCGATGGCGGGTGAGATACTGCGCAAAGAAAATCGCGAATGCGCAAAGATTGCCGATTTCGTTCGTATTGAAGAACTGTTCGTCGCCCAGGCGCAAGTCGGCCGCGGCCGGCATCAGCCACGCAACCGCAGCCAGCAGGCAACTGCTGCAGACGAACCCGCGGATGATCGCGCCGGCGCTCTCGTCTCCGCGGTCGCGGCGCTGCAGCAGCACGACCATGGCCACGTCGATGACCAAACCGCACCAGTAAGCTATCGAGTTCGCCGGTGACGCCGCATCGCTCCACAGCAGGCTCAGGCCGGAAAAGGCCAGATACAGAAGGACGCATCGAACCGCCGGGAGCCGCAGGACGGAACCGAAACTGCGTTCCCCCGGGCCGATGGAATCGAAGCAGACGAGGCCCAGCAGAGAAAGATCGAACCCGATGCTGAGTGCGGCACCGGTGCTGGGCTCAAGCCCCAGGAGCCGGGTGGAAACCAGCACCACGCAAAGCCGGAAAGAAAAGTAGAAGCCGACGGCGAATGGGATCCAGGCGCGCTCCGCCCAGCCCCATACCGCCCGACGCGACAGCGTAATTTCTGCGCTCATGGCTCCTCGACTCGACCGGCTCGGCAGTCACTGCTCGTACATCTGCGGAACTCCCCGGCTACCCGCGGGAGGCAGATGCCGCAGGTAGCGGACAATCGACCAGAGTTCCTCGTCGCTGAGCACGCCCTTCGATCCGGGCATCCCCGAAGGCCAGATACCGTTGTCCAGAATCCATTTCAGCTGGCCATCGGTATAACTCTGCACTTCGGTGGAAGCCAGCGATGGAACAGGCGGCGAGATGTGATCGGCGAAGGGAACACCCGTATTCTGCCCGTCCATTCCGTGGCAGGCGACGCAATAGTGCTCGAACGCTTCCCTGCCGTCGGCCAGCGTCGCCTGATCGTCGGGCAACGGGTCCTGCTGCTCCCTGTTGCCGATGAAGACGCGATGCTTGGCGAAGGCGGCGATGGCTCGTTCCGTCTTCCCGGGCGGCGAAGCTTTGCAGCCCGCCATGCCCGCAAGCACGCAGGCCGCAAACGCCGCCCCCGCGAGCCTTCGCATCGTCAGGCCACCACGTGCACAAGCAAGGTCATCGATCCGTGGCCGGCACCGCAGAATACGGAACAGTGCCCCTCGAAGTCGCCAATCTGATCGGGCGTAAACGTCACCTCCGCGGTGCCGCCGGCTTTCACCTTCACGCTGACGTTGAGTCCGCGGATCCGGATTCCATGAGCGACGTCCACGCTCTTCAGGACCAGCTGAACCGGCTGTCCTTTTTTCACGGTGATCTCATTCGGGGTGAAAGCAAATCGCTTCGCCGTAATCTCAATACGCGTGGGGGCCGGCTGTGCCTGCGCGCCTGCGTAAGAGGCTCCACAGATGAGCAGAGCCAGCAAGATCAATATCTTTTTCATGTTCATGCCATCTCCGGGTTTCAATTTCCTGCGCGCACTCCGAAGGGTGGCGCTACGGGTTGAAGTACTTCAGGAGCGCCTTGTAATCCTGCTCGCTCAGCCCCGCACGCACCCGCATGTGCGTGGCAAGCGTTCGTGAAATCGCGGGCGAAAACCCCTCGGGCGGATTGTGACAGCGGGCGCAATTCTGGCTGAACACCCGCTGTCCGCGATCCGCCAGACGGTCCGCTGCCTCGGGCTTCTGCGGCTGTTGTTTCGGTCCGTTGCCTGCCTGGCCGGCGGCCGCTGCAGCAGCCAGCAACAGCAATCCGGCGATCACTCGATCGACATGCCTCATGACACATCCTTTTCAAAGGACTCACAGGCGAACATGCGCCTGCTGCGCGGTCGGCGCCGCATGTGCCTACCCTAAGTGCCCGCGTGGGGCCGCGTGTCACGCCCGCGTCTTCAGGTTGTCATCCCATTGTCCGGTCCACGCCGGACTCACTCTTCTCCGGACCGATCAGGCATCGTGACAATCTCCTGACATTCGGGCGAAGGCTGCCTGACAACTTCACCGAGTGCTGCTGCGTACGCTGGTGACGGCAGGAGCGGCCGCACATGTTCAATGTCGATCACCAGAGGAGCGGCTCTCCGCGCCGGCGAGTGGCCGCCCGCCTGCTCAGCGCGCGCCAGAGGCTGCTCTTCGTGCTTCTCACCGTGACGCGTGTCGCCGTCGGCCTCTGCGATATTGCTGTCGCCGCCGCAACCTACTGGCTCTTCCAGCTCCTCGAACTGCAATCTCCTCCGCATCGCTTCGCCTGGATTCCGCACACCGTTCTCGGCGCCGCCCTGCTCGGCTCCATCCTGGTCGTCGTTCGGGCCGCGATGGATATGGCCTCATCGCGCTCGGTCTTTCACTGGATCCAGCGCCTTCACGGGGACTTCCTCCTGCGGCTCACAAGCGGCTACAGCGAACTGCAATGGACGCGCTTCGTGTGCCGGAACCGCGCCGAGCTGCTCCATCACACCATCGATACCACCCGCGAAGCCGCCGATTTCTATCACCGCTGCCTCGAAATGACTGCGGGGGCTGCTGTTGTCGCGGCCATGGCTGCGGCGCTCGTCGCCGAAAGCGCAACCGCGGCGCTCGCCTTCGGCTGCGCTGTCGCGGCATTCTACGGCCTGCACCGTCTGCTCATCCGCAATGGAGTGCAGCACGCCGCCGCCGACCGTGAAGCCTCTCTCAACCGGCTCCAGAAGATTGTCACCGGCGTCTTTGCATCCGCCGGGGAGATTCGCGCATACAACATCCATTCCTTCTTCCGCCGCCGGATCCGGAGCGAGGCAGAGGCTTACGCCGCGCACCATCGCCGCGCCGTCTTCCTCCCCCAGTTCGCCCGCATCGTTGCCGACCAGGGAGCCGTTCTGCTCTTCCTTGGCCTCATCGCTGTTGCCGCCGCGCAGCACGGAGACACCCGCCGGCTGCTTTCGCTGCTCGCCTTCTACTTTGTGCTCTCGCGCCGCCTGCTTCCCCTGCTCAGTCAGCTATCGCTCATCGCGGGACAAATGGAGAGCTCCTGGGAAAATGTGCGAATCCTGGAGGCAGAGCTGACGGAATGCCGCGATGGCCGCGCATTTGTCTCCGCAGCACCGCTGCCGCAGCGTGGCTATGTTCTGGAACTGCATCACGTGAGCTTCTGGTATCACGCGGACAGGCCTTTGCTGCGCAGCGTCGATTTCCGTTTGCGCGCAGGCGAGGTTGCCGTGTTGCACGGCACCTCCGGCATCGGCAAGACGTCGCTGCTGAACCTGATCGCCGGAGTCCTGCAGCCCGTGAACGGAAGCATTTGCGTGGACCGCTCCTCGATCGCCTGCGTGCCCCAGGAAGTTTTCCTGCTCGACGACTCCATCCGCAGCAATCTTCTCTTTGGGCTCGCACCGCGTTGCGACGATGTTCTGATGCGGGCTCTCTCACTGGCCAGTCTGGCCGATTATGTAACGGCGCAGCCGGCGGGCCTGGACACGCAGGTCGGTGATAACGGCGCGCTGCTCTCGGGAGGGCAGCGCCAGCGCCTGGGACTTGCCCGTGCCATCCTGCGCGGTTCCGGGCTGCTGCTGCTCGACGAGGCCACGGCGGCGCTCGACCCGGAGATCGAGCGGCGGATTCTTACCGGGCTGAGCGCCAGCGGAGCGGCGATTCTCCTCGTCAGCCATCATCCGCACGTCAGAACCTTTGCTCACCGCGTGTACCGGCTCCACAACGGCTGTCTGAGAGAGGAGACGCGGCAGGGCTCAGAAGTGCATGCGAGGGCTGTCGCCACGCGAGCGCGCGCTCCCGTGGCGGCCGATCGATAGCTACTGCGCGTTGCTCTTCCATGCAGGAAACAGGTATCGATAGACAATTCCCGTTTCCCATATGTTGACATTTCCCGACGACGAGAATTGCCGCGAGTAACTGGTGAGGATGCGCACATTGTGGGGAAGGTTATAGTCCAGCGCAAAGTCCGCGCGCTGCGTATTCACTGCCGGCACGCCATCGCTCCCGGCATTGTTGATGCGGAATGTCTGCTGCATCCGGAATACGGGCTCGAGGCGCCCCACCCAGCTGTCCAGGCCTCCGAAAGCCGTCAGCCGCAGATCGGCTTCCGTCCAGTAACCCTGTGCATGAGCGCCGTGGGCGTACTCTGAGCGCCACCGGAAGGCCTCGTCTTTCGGCTCCCACCACAGATGTACGCCGCTGAAGTTCTCCTGTGTGTCCTGCAGCGAGCGATCGTACGATGCTCCGATCTCCAGGTGATTCTCCGGCAGATACAAATAGACGCGGCCACCCGACGAGCGCTCCGAGTTAAAGTAGAAATTTCCGCTGCGCGAGGAAAACCACGCGTTGTAGCTGATCGAGTACTTCTCGGCAGATACGGCTGAACCGCTCAGCATCCCACCCAGGCCGGTGCCCGAGTTCAGCGTCCCGATATTCGCAATCATCGGCCCGTCCTGGAAATTTTCGATCCAGATGGGCGATAAGCGGTCGTTATAAGTATTGAAAGGCAGCAAGTAACTGCCGCCGACCGCCGTAACATGGCTTGACGCCAGATAGTCGCCCTGTAAGTAAATCAGATCCAGAAGATGGCTGTGGGAATATCCGCTTCCACCCGGTGAGAACTCTTCGAGCAGGATTCCCCGGGACTCCACCAGCAGCGACTTCCCCAGCGGGGCAGCGATCAGCGGCTCAATGTGAGGCTGATAGCTCGTGTTTCCGCCATTGGTGCTGGTAAAGAAACCCACCCCACCTGAAAACAGCGGTAGGTTCTGGGCTGCCCCGGGCCTGGTTGCCGGCAGCGCCGCGATCGTGCAGGCGATGGCAATCCGCATCCAGGCGCGCAAGTGTGCTTTTCTCATGCCTGCGATCGTAGCCAGCCGATGCCGCAGAGATGTCTTTGCTGCGTCTGCCGATTGTCAATTGCTTGTCATTGTGGGTGATTTCGAGATCGCAGCGTTTGGGGAAATCCCCCGGCCGCAGACCTCAGCGCCCGAAACCTCATCCCTTCGCGCCGGATACGGCTCCGATCAACTGCTGGATGCCGTCCTGCTGATAGCGGCTCATGCGCAGTTCCTGACCGTTCTTGAGCACGACCAGGTGGTGTCCCTTGAACCACGGCTGGATCTCGCGGATGAAACGCACATTCACGAGGGTCGAACGATGCAGGCGCATGAAACTTCTCGGATCGAGCTGCTTCTGGATGGTATGCAGAGGTCGCCGCAGCGCGAAGGTGCCCTGCTGGCAATGGACGAGGACGAGGTTGCCCTGGGCTTCGAGCCACTGGATCTCGCTGGTTTCGATCAGGAAGATCCTGCCGTTATGCGGAACGGCCAGGCGATGGGCGTATTCCGGCCGGGAAGTGAGGGTTCGCAGCAGATCCTTCACCGACTCGCTGGGCGCCGGGGAGGGCCCGTCGGCCTGTTCCAGAATTTCAATCCTCTGGGCGGCGCGGGCCACCGCTTTGTCGAAGCGCTCCTGCCCAAACGGCTTCAGGATGTAATCCACGATATGAAAGTTGAAGGCGTCCACGGCATGGTTGGCATGCGCGGTGATGATGATGGTCGGCGGAATGCTTTCCTCGCCCAGCGTGGCGATCACGTCCATGCCGTGGACCCTGGGCATCTGCAGATCCAGGAAGAGGAGATTGGCGGTTCCGGCGCGGACGGCATCGAGCGCCTGCCGGCCGTCGGTGCACTCTGTGATGGATTCCACATCGTGATTGCGCAGAAACTTCCGGATGCTTCGCCTCACCAGCTCTTCGTCGTCGGCGATGATCGCGCGCAGCCTCATCCGGCCATCGCCTCCGCCGGCCGATCGATGCGCTCGCACTGCTCGTGGGCCGGAATCGAAACCGTCACCGCCACGCCGGTCGGCGCAAGGCTGTACAGGCGAAGCTCGGCCTGATTGGGATAAAGGGCCTCGAGGCGCAGCCGCGTATTCGACAAGCCGATGCCGCTGCGCAGGCAAATGTCGGAGGGCTGGCGCAGCCTGCCGTTGGCGTTCCGCACCTCGAGATGAAGCACGCCGGCCGTCTCCTGCGCCGTTATCTCGATCACGTCGCTTCCGGCATTCTCGCCGATGCCGTGCTGGATGGCATTCTCGATGAGCGGCTGCAGGATCAGCTGCGGCACCGCGCAGTGCATCAGGCCGTCGGGAATATCGATGGCCGCGGCCAGCCGGTCGCCGAAGCGCGCCTGCTCGATGGACAGGTAGGCGCGAACCAGCTGCAGCTCCTGCCCCAGCGGGATTTCGTGCATGTGATTGCAGTCGAGAATGCTGCGCAGCAGATGACTGAGCTCGAGAATCATCCGTTCGGCCGTTTGCGGCTCATCCTCAACGAGCGAGGAGATGGCGTGGAGCGTGTTGAAGAGGAAATGCGGATTGAGCTGCATGCGCAGCATTTCCAGACGCATGGTGGCCAGTTGGGTCTGCAGCTGCGAGCGTTCCAGCTCCTTCTGCCGCGCGTCGCGGTAATAGACCACCCCCTGGACCAGGCCGATCAGCATCCAGCAGGTGAACATGTTGTAGATGAGGTGGGTCCAGCCACGGATGGCAAAGGCCTCCAGCGCCTGGTGCGGAACGGGAACCTGAGGAGGATGATCCTCCGGCGCCGGTACCTGAGCGAAGTATTTCTCGGTGTGGAGGCGGGTGACGACGCGTACCTGGATGGCAGAGGCGAGCGCCGCCAGCACAAGGGTGATCACGGTATAGCGGGCAACGCAGCGCAGCCATCGCGAGGGATCGAAGCGATAGCGCAGGGCAAAATAGATGGTCGGCGGGGCCAGCGCCGCGCGCGTGTACCAAAGCTCCAGCGACCAGCGCAGATAGCGCAGGGGATGGGAGAAATCGCCGGCGAAGGCCGCGTAGGCGTACCACTGCGCCGCGTGCAGCACAATGAGGATGTGCAGAGCGATGACGATGGGCAGCCATATGGCCGCTCGAACCCGAAACCGAGACGCCCTGGATACTGCGGGCAGAACCGGGACAGACAGGTTTTCCATTCCAGCCATCGAATCGCTTGTACTCTAACCGAACGCAAACCGGCGAGGCAAGCGGTATCGATCCTCCGACGACGATTTCTGCAGCACGCTGTATTCCGCGGCCGCCGTTCCTTCGCTGCCCCTGCTCAGACTGCGATTCGACACGTCTCTGCGACGATTCGTCCCAAATCCGTAGCTGTCCTTTCACGTCTGCCGTATTCTCGCGCTCACAGCTCCAGGTAATTTCCCAGCGCTCCGTTCCCCAGCTGGATTTGCCGCAGTGCTATCAGGATCGCTCACAGGCCAGAGCGATGCCCATCGACAAAAAAAGGACCTGCATGATGAACTGTACCAGGAATGATTCCCCGGAAGCCAGTACGCAAACACAACCTGTAACGATTCGGCGGATCGGCAGCCTGTTCGGGTTGCTGGCCGTATTGCTGATGGCCTTCGGCGCGATTTCGCCCGCAGCCTTCGCGCAAACCAATGTGACCGGGAGCCTCAGCGGCCAGCTCATCGACGCTCAGGGCGCCATCGTTCCCAACGCGCCGGTAAAGATTGTGAATGCGGCTACGGGCGACACCCGCGTTCTGCAAAGTAACTCCGCGGGCCGTTACGTGGCTCCTTACCTGACCCCGGGAATTTACACGGTTTCCGCATCCGCCCCCGCGCTCGGCCTCAGGTCCGCGTATGTGCAGGCCCGCGTGCTGCTGGGACAACAAACGGTGGCCGACCTCACGCTGACGCCCAGCGGCAACAGCCAAACGGTGACGGTGAACGGCAATGACGCGCAGCTGATGAATACGCAGTCCGCCGATCTGACCACAACCTTCAGCACGCAGCAGTTTGAGAATTTGCCCAATCCCGGAGGCGACCTTACTACCACGGCCTTCACGGTCCCCGGCGTGGTGATGGGCACCGGCGCCGGCTACGGCAACTTCAGCTCCGACGGCCTGCCCAGCCTCTCGAATCTCCTGGTCATCAACGGCATGGATTACAACGATCCGTACCTGAACCAGAATGTGACCGGCGCCTCGATCCTCACGATCGGGCAGTTCGAAATCGCCCAGTCGGCAGTGGTGCAGAACGGCTACTCGCCGCAGTACGGCCGGCAGGCCGGAGTGATCCAGACTTACACCACCAAGTCCGGGTCGAATGCGATTCATGGCCTTGCTTTCTGGTCCTACAACAGCACCGGCCTGAACGCCAACAGCTTCCTGAACGGCATCACCGGAACGGCGCGGCCCATGGCCGTCTCCAACCAGTACGCGGCTCAGATTGGCGGGCCGGCTATCCGCAACAAGCTTTTCTGGTTCGTCGACAACGAGGGCATCCGCTTCATCGAGCCGGTCAACGGGATCGTAAATTTCCCCTCCGCCGCCATGCAGAGCACCATGTTCGAGAATCTGCCCGCGCAAAGCCAGCCGGTCTATGCGGCCGATTTCAAGACGATGGATGCTTCGCCGGCTTATCCCCACGCCATTCCCATCGTCAACGGTCCCGGAGCGCTTCAGGATAAGTCCGGAAATATGGGTTGCGGCTCCTATGCCGGCACTCCCGTCTACGGCCAGCCGAACACTTACTTCGGCTCGGTGCCCGCGTCAGCCCCTGCAGGAAGCGCGGCCATTTCGTGCATGAACACCGCGGTGGTGAACGCCAGCAACCTGAACACCGAGTGGTTCCTGGCCGCGCGCGCCGATTACAACTTCAGCGACAGCAACAAGCTCTTCGTTCGCTTTACCGACGATCAGGGCCGGCAGCCCACCTATACCAGCCTCGTTAATCCCATCCTGAATCAGCAGAGCATCCAGCCGGAATACTCCGGACAGCTGAACGACACGGAGATCTTCACGCCTACGCTCACCAACCAGTTCATCATGAGCGGCCTGTATCTTTCTGAGACCTTTGGGCCGGCCAGCATTCAGCAAACACTCGCCGCTTCGCCGGGATACTTTATCGAGCACGCGGATGGCGGGAACAACTCTGCCGCCGGGCCGGGTCAGGCGGGACTCACCGGCTTCGAATGGTCGATCAACCCCCAGGGGCGCCGGGACACGCAGTACCAGCTGGTCGACGATCTCTCCTGGCTGAAGGGAAAACACGATCTTCGCTTTGGCGCGAACTTCAAGCGCGACGACATTACGGACATCGGTCTCGAAGAGAACACCTACGCTGGTTATTACTACTTCCAGGGCCTGGCGGATTATGCGAACGGCGTTCTCCCCGGCCGATTCAACTCGAATTATGCCCTCAGCTTCCCCAGCGTTCCCGCTGCTTACGACGCCCTTTATAACATCGGCATCTACGCGCAGGATCACTGGCAGGTAACTCGCAGCCTCGTGCTTGATTATGGTCTCCGCGTCGACCGAACCGGAGATCCGGGCTGCAGCGACAACTGCTTCACTCGGTTTATCGGGGGCGCTTTCCCGCAGGACGGCGCAACGGCAGCTACACCCTACAACACCAGCATCGCCACCGGTCAGTCGCAGGCGTTCCCAACTACGCAGGCGCTGATTGTTCAGCCGCGCTTCGGATTCGCCTGGAGCCCGGGATTCGACAACGGCAGGACTGTGGTGCGCGGCGGCTTCGGCCTCTTCGCCGATGAGACCGGAGCTATCCTGGTCAAGAACGAATACGACACCTTCCCCAATGTGTTTGAGCCGCTCATCTATGCGGGGCAGGTAGGCACCGGGCCGGGCAGCGCCATGGCGTATGCCCAGGCAGGCAATCAGGCCCTCACTTCCGGCTTCTCCAGCGGAGCGTCGTACAGCCAGATCAAAGCCAGCCTGGCAGCGCAAAACATTCCCTTCTCTCCACCGAGTTACTACCTGAGCCCGCACGAGTTTCTCAATCCCGAATATGAAGAGTGGAGCCTGCAGCTGGAACAGCAGCTGGGTGCGGACGACGCCGTCTTTCTCAGCTACGTGGGCAACCATGGCTTCAATCTGCTGATGCCGAGTTATCTGCTGAATCAGAGCCTGGCGGGATCGTCGTACGCAAAGGCTGGATACTCCTTTGAAGCTCTGCCCGCTTCCACACCCGATCCGCGCTTTGCCGAGGTCGGCAGTTTCTCCAACGACGCGGTGTCGAATTACGATGGAGCTTCCATCGAGTACAAGCACATCGACCACCGGGGCCTGACCACGAATATCTCGTATACGTGGAGCCACGCTCTGGACGATATCTCCAACGGCGGCACCGGGCTGCACTTCAATGGTGACGGCATCACCGGCCAGCTTGTTCCCGGCAGCGTATCGGATCTGATGTACTCGAACGCGGACTACGACATTCGGAACAGCTTCATGGCCGACGCGGTGTATGTCGAGCCATTCCGCTTCCACAACACCGCCGCCCGCTACGCCGGGGCCGGGTGGACCGTCGCCGGCAAGGGATTCTGGCGCTCCGGCCTGCCCTTCAGCGTCTTCAACGACGATGCCGAGAGCGCGCTGAGCAACGGCACCGGTCCGGACTCCGTTCTGGCTCAGCAGCTGGTCTTCGACCATGTCGGCCATGTCTGCAAGTCTTACTCGACTCCCTGCTTCCAGCAGGCCGGGATCTTCAACGGACAGGGCGTAGAGAGCAACGGAGCAGCGCATGGCCCCGGACCGTATCCGCAGACCACCTTCGGCAACGTTCCGCGAAACTCCTTTTACGGACCGCATTTTGCCGACGTGGATCTGTCGCTCTATAAGGATCTGTTCCAGATGGAGCGGTTCCGCTTCCAGATCGGCGCGCAGGCTTACAACGCTCTCAACCACGTCAACTTTGGTGCTCCCGGTAACAACGCGTCTCTCTCCAGCACGCTGGGTGTTATCAGCGCCGGAAGCCAGCTGCCTACTCCCACCAGCCCTTACGGAAAGTACTCCGGCAGCGGAAGCCGCATTGTTGTGGTGCAGGGAAGGCTGACCTTCTAGAACCTGTCTTATCACTAAGAGGACTCAATGAATCTGCTGATGGCTAAGCGCCTCCGCCCTGTCCTGCTCGGCTGGGCAGTCCTGGGAATTACCGCGGTTCCCGCCGCGGTCGCCGCACCCAACGTCCATGCGGATGCCACCGCGCAGAAGCCATGCTGCGGCGCGATCACGTCGAACGGACAAGAGCTCGAGAGCCTGCTCGACGGCATGCACGTGGAGCAACTCTGGCAGCCGCATCTACACATCAACTGGGAGACCGGCGAGCCGGATCGCCCTGCCGATTACAAAGGTCCCGGGCGATCGACGCACTGCTCCGCGTTCGCCGCGGCGGTGGGCGAGCGCCTCGACGTCTACATGCTCCGTCCTCCCGAGCATGGCCAGATCTTCCTTGCCAGCGCGCAGGCGCAGTGGTTCCACTCGGCGGAAGGCGTAAAGGACGGATGGCAGCCGCTCACCGGGCCCGACCACGAGCGGCGCGCCCAGGAGCTGGCTAACCGCGGCGAGTTGGTCGTCATCGTGTACGAGAGCCCCAACCCGCACAAGCCTGGACACATCGTGATCGTGCGGCCGTCAGAGAAGAGCGCCGCGGAGCTCGATGCTCAGGGTCCGCAGATTACCCAGGCCGGAGCGGAGAACCACGACAGCTTCATCGCCGCTCAGGCGTTCAATCACCATCCGGGCGCATGGCCCGACGGCGTGCGCTATTACTGGCATCGCGTCGAGTGGGCATCTCTCAAATCGGCTGAATAGCTGAACCGGATCCACTTACTGCGCATCTTTGACGCAGCGGAAGCCTACAGTTCCGGAGCGGTCGTAACTGGGCGCCATCAGCAGCAGCTTGCCGTGGGTGTCGTTGCTGTACGCCTGCGGGAAGTACCAGATGGATCCCTGCGGTTGATAATAGCTTCCGCCGCGCAGGATCGCCGCGCGCGTGTGATCGTCCTCAAACTCGTCGGTCCACTGCCACACGTTGCCGACCAGATCCATCACGCCGTAAGGGCTGGCGCCCTGCGGGTGCGCGTCGACATCGTCAGGCGCACGAAGGGTTCGACCTTCGTCGGGTAAGGGAACGGCGGGAGCATTCCAGGAATTGCCCCACGGGTACGCCCGGCCGTCCAGGCCCTGCGCCGCAAGCTGCCACTCCCACTCATGCGGCAGCCGCTTGCCGGCCCACTGTGCGTACGCGCGCGCGTCCTCGAGCGAAACCCACGTGACCGGCTTGTTCGCCCAGCCCGCCGGATACGTCCCGTTCTTCCAGTCCTTCAGAAAATTCGCCGCATCGCGCGGCGCGTAATGCGTCGCGTCGAGGAATTTCTTGAACTCAGCATTCGTTACCGGATATTTGTCGATATAGAACGGCTTGATCTCCATCCGGTGCTCGTGGAAGCGCCGCGGCGTGTCCTCCCAGGGATACTGCACGTCCACGCCAACGTCGTCGCCGCCCTCGATCTCGATGCCCCGGACTTTGAAGAGATAGCTGCCACCGGGAATTCTGATCATTCCAGGCGGCGCGCTCGCGGCGGGCGCTGTCGGCGCGATGGCGACCATCTGCTGCGGCAGCACCTTCCACTCATGCGAATAACTCGAGAGCGGTGTAGCCGTCATCGCCGCCATCGCCGTCATCAGCCGCCGCATGGCCGGAGTGAGATCGTGCGCGGCCAGCACCATGCCGTAGCCATGCGCTTCCATCGGAAACGACAGGACAACTTCGCTGCCGTCGATCTCCGGCGTCAGCTCCAGGCCATGGTACAGATCGAAATAATGCATCCCTGGCCGGAACGGTACCGTCAGTTGCGGCCCCGCAACGTCGTACTCGTTGCGATTGACGATCGTCCACACCGTCTCGTCGCCAAGAGGCCAGCGGCTGGCAAAGACGCCATAATCGTGCGTCGGATAATACGGCTCCCACTCCGGACTCACGAGGAACGGCGCAACCCCGCGCTCCATCGTCGCCACCCGCCGCGTGGCCTCTGCGCCGCGCGGCGTAATTCCGTTCCAGATGCCCCAGATGTTCTCCCAGCTCTCCCAGCCCTCACCGTTGAAGAAGGCGAACTGCAGATCGTCGGTCTTGTCGCGGTTCCAGCGGTCGGAGATGTTCACCTGATGGCGCGTCTCCAGCCAGCGAAAGCGATCGACGGTGGGCGCAAACTGGAAATCGTACTGCCCCCAGGTGAGCACATTCCAGGCCAGCGCTTCGTCGGAGGGGCTATCTTCCGGCTCAAAGGCGAGCGGGTGACCGATTTTTTCCGCGGCCAGCGAGAAAGCCAGCGGCACGCCATCCTGGGTGTCGCCGTTCACGCCGTCGGCGCCGATCTCCTTCATCTCCTCCGCAATCGCCTGCGGCCACGGGACGCCCGGATCGCGCGTGCCCTGGTCCCACATCATCATGGGAAACAAAACCCGCACTCCGCGCCGGTGAAAGTCTTCAACCATCTGCCGCACGCCCTCAAGGCCGCCCGGCATCGACCGCACCATGTCGAGCTGGTTGCGGTCATCGATGCCCATGTTGGGATAAGTCGACCAGATCAGCACTGCGTCGATGCCGCCGTAGCGTTTCTCCAGATCGTCGAGATAGCGATCGACGGTGTACTTTCCGGCGACGGGATCGTAGAAATAGCGATCCTGCACCATCATCTGCGGCTGCATGAAGCTCGACTGCGCCCACCGGAGCGCGGGGAGCGAGTAACGCCAGGGATCGAAGCCGACGCGGATGCGACGCTCGCTGCGCCATGCCGTCACCGCCTTCAGCCACTCCTGGTGCTCGCCGCCGGTGCAGGGATAACTGATGCCGTCGCCAGGCATGCGCAGCGTCAGGCAGTCGGGCGGCGGAATCTGCTGATCGCGGGGAACGTAGCGATCATCCTGGGCATGCGCGGAGGCGGTGAGAGCAGCGGCACAGACGGCCAGCGAAGCCGCCATTGCCACACGCTTTCCCCGCAGAAGGACGTTCATATGTTCGAGCTCTTATTTCGGTGTAAGTCCGGTATGCTGCCCGGCTGCCGAGTTTCCCGGGCCACCGACAATCTGCAGCGTGGGAATGCGGTCGTCCATCGGGGGCAGCGGCGGCAGCGGCATGTGCGGCTCCGCCTGGTACCAGTACGCGACTGAGTAGTAGTTATCGGAGCGGTGATTCGCGTGCCCGTGCTCGATGGTCGCCTTCATATAGTTTTTGAACGGAATCGGCGAATCGAGATGGAAACGGTAAACGCTCCATCGGCCACCAGCGAGCTCCTTATCCACCACTGGCGCCCCATACGTGAGGTACGAAAACGGCGCGCCGCCAAAATCCCACGCGCCGAGGAAATAATCTTCCGAGCCGGTGCCGATCGCCGTGGGCTTGTCGCTGTCGATGAAGAACATGGGATCGCCCTCGCCCCACCAGCCGTCCTGATTCTGCAGAACCGACATGGTCACGCCGACGAACTGCCCATGACCCTTGGCCTCGAACCAGACGTAGTTATCTTTTCCATCCAGATTTCGGTGGTAATCAACCAGCGGATCGCCGTTCTCGTACCACTGGTTCGTCCAGCCATGATTTGGCTGCGCCTGCCGGTACTCGGCGTGAAAGTAGAGCGTGCCCGCGGGCAATGGGTGTGAATAGGTTCGATATTCGATGTTGTAGTAGACGTTGCTGGCTGCTTCCTTGCCTTCATTCGTCAGGGTAATGCGAGCGTGATGCTGATACGGCATAGGGAAGAAACAATTCAGCGCGCCGTTGTTGGCCACGGAAAGCACGGCCGACTGCCAGGTGTAGGAGATACCCAGGCCCAGGCCGAAGAAATCGCCGATCGGCGTCTCCACGCTCGGATCCGTCTCGCCGTCCCAATACATGCGCAGCACGATACGCTTCAGGAAGTACGGCTCAGGATCGGCGATGGTGAACCAGATGTGCGAGACCATTCCCGGCCCGTCGGCATCGAGGACCGTCAGCGTCTGTCCTGGATTGAGGGCCAGAGAGTCGACGTTGCCGCCGGTCTTCTCTTCGCTCGACGACAGATGCCAGGTGTAGTCCTGCTGGTGCGTGATGTCGGGCATCCAGTCGGCTGCCTGTGCGTGCGCCTGGATCTCCAGTCCGAGCGCCATTCCGAGCGCCAGAAAAATTCCCGGCGCTGCCTGCAATGCCCTTTTCGCTGCTCCCATCCGTTACTCACTCCCGTAAGGCAGCGGCGCCGGCCGTCCCGCCATACGCCACGACCACATCAGAAACGATGTGGCCGTCAGATCGATGGCCGGCTCCGTCGTCGTGTAGGACTGCATGTTGTCCTTGTAGTACGTATACACCGAGGGATCGTAGGGCCCGTCGTTGCCGTTGAACTTCCTGAAAGGGTTCCCGCCACTGGCCGGGCAGAGGTTCATGCCATCCACCAGACCGGAGCTGGTCTGATCCGCCGGCCCCTCGGACGATGCGCCCCACAAAATCGGCGTGCCCCCGGAGGTGCCGTCGAGCGCGCCCGCCAGGTTCGCCACCTGGTGCTGGATGCAGTTCGGGAAGGTCGTGCCGTCGCCGACGATGAAAGACGATCCCCAGGAGTTGGCGCCGATGATGTTCCCCAGCCAGCGCTGCGCGAAGATGTTGTAGCTCTCGTCGCCGGTGAGCCAGTAGGCCTCGCTGGCCATGACAGAAAGTCCGCCGCCGTGCGAGGTCACGTCGCCATTGTCCCACTGCTCGCCGAAGCCCCACGGATCCAGCGCCGCCTGCTGGATGGCAACGCCGACCTGGGCCAGGAGCTGCCTGCGAATCCCCGCAGCGTTGTATGCCAGGCCGCTGGGATCGCCCGCCGCCTTGAGCGCGCGGTAGAGCTCGAAATGCGCGAGACCGCTTACGTCGAGCAGGTTCAGCGTGTCTTCGTTGCCCGGATCGTAGACGTCGGTGACGTAGTTCTTCGCAAACTGCGCCGCGTCGGTCAGATACTTCATGGGATCGGTGACGGGCAGACTGGCGGCCACATCGCCGCACTGCTGCGCCTCAGAGAGGGCGAAGTACAGCTCGGTCGCGCCCAACTCCATGTCGTCGTCCCAGACGGTTTCTGCGTTCGGCGGCGTCGTCGTCAGCAGGCAGGTGGGACATTGCGTGGTGTAGGAAAATCCGGCGGGATCAGGAAGCGACAGATTCGCCAGAGCATAGATGTCTTCCGCCTCTTTCAGGCAGCTGTCCGCGAGGGTGGCGTCGGTCGAGTGGTTGAGCTGATAACAGAGAGCGAAATCGGCTGAGAGCCGTCCGGCAAGATTCGGGCTGATCGGCGAACCCTGCGGCAGCGCGGGAAAGACGGGACGGTAACAGATGTAATACGTCGTCAGCGGATCGCAGGGCTCGGGGTCGCCGGGCTGATCGTAGTTATCGGCGGCCTGCGGAAGTGTCCAGATATCGTACTCGGTGATCAGACAGTAAGGGCTGTTATAAGTTCCGCCGCAGTAACCGGCGCTCGAGCCGGGGTCGCCCATCCCGTAATAATCCCAGTCCTGGCTGTTGTCGACCTGGTAGTAGAGGGTCTTTGTGCGCTCGTTCCACATCTTCGTCAGCCATTGCAGGCCGAAAGCGGCTTCGCCGGTGAAGTCGGAAGAGTAGGGAGCGCCGTTGCCGCTGGTCCCAGCGTAGGAGACCGAAACCGGCGGAGCGGGCGGGTGAATCGGAGCATTGGCGCCCATTTGGTTGGGGAAATCGCGTACTCCGATTTCCATCAGCGCGACCACATAGCTTTCGTCCTCGACGTACTTCATGTAATCGCCGGCGTCCCACCATCCACCCGAGGCGTCAACTTTGGGCAGGTTCGCGGGCACCAGAGGCGCAGCAGGCGGCGCGTTATCCACATAGCCGTTGTCGTCGATCGGAGGGGTGATGTAGACAGTGGCGCTGGCATCATTCAGATGGCCGGGCGCGGTGCGCAGCGCGTTGGGAACATAATCCGGGCCATCGCGCTCGGTTTCATAGAAAAAGAGCGTATTCAGCAAAAATCCGGGATACAGAACATTGGGCCCATCGACGGCGAACTGGGGCGACTTAGCCGTGACCGGCCCGGCAACCGCGATGGTGTAAGTGTCGCCGGCAGGCACGGCAAAGTCGATGGGGTAAACATCGTAAGTGACGGTCTTGCTGTGACTCCATGTGCCGATGAGGGCGCCGGCCGATCCTGAAGCAACAACCTTGCCTGCGGAATTTGTCACTGTGAAAGTAACTCCCGTTACCGGAGCCTTCGTCATCAGATAGGCGCGCGCAGGCTGCCCTGCTTCATAGCCTGCCTGATTCACCCGTACCCACGCATCCGCGGCCCACGCTGTGTGCGCGGACATGAGAATCAAAGCAACGACAAGGAATCCTGCTTCGCGACGGAAATTGCAATTCGAAAACGGCATGGAACCCTCCGGTTCCTCCGCTCATCTTGCGGAAGCTCAGAAGTAATACTTGAGCGCAAACTGAATGTTGCGCTCGCCCTGGGTTGAGCCGATCAGGCCGAACCCCGCGCTGCACGCCGCGCCAGGTGAGCCCGAGCAGCCCATATTCGGTGCGTTGAAAATAGGATGATTCAGCGCGTTGATGCCCTCGGCGCGGAACTCCAGGCGCTGGCCTTCGACGGTGGGGAAATCGCGCTGGACGCTCAGGTCGATCTCGTCGAGCCCCGGGCCGCGCAGGGTGCTGATGCCGCAGCTGCCGAAGGTGCCATTCTGCGGGTTGGCGTAAGTGCCGGGGTTCATCCACTGAATGCCGGAGATGGTGCGCTGCTTCAGATACTGAACGCTGCCGAGGCAGTCAGCACGCGCGCCGCGGCTGTTAGTTCCGGAGTAGTCGGTGGCATCGGTGACCGTGAGCGGGAATCCGCCGCGGAAGGTGTAAATGCCGGCAACGGTCCAGTCATTCACGACGGCGTTGGTGACGCGGTTGACGTGCGAAGCAAGCTGATGGCCGCGCCCAAAGGGAAGGCTGTAGACAAAATTGGCGGTCAGGTTATTGTGCAGATCGAAGTAGCAGTTGCCCCACTCCGCTGCGGGATCGTAAAGGTTCTGCCAGTAGGCGGAAGCATTCGAGGCCTGGCCGCCGTCACCGTAGAAGCCAATATTGTTCGTAAGGCAGTGCGACCATGCGTAGGAAACCTGACCCTGAAGACCGTTGGCCAGTCGCCGCTGAAGGACAACCTGCAGGGCGTTGTAGGATGCGTTGCCGTCGGAGTAAGTAGCCGCGACGTAGGAAACCGTACTGGCCAGCGCGGGATTGCCGGCGAGATACGGGCTCGGCAGAATCGTTCCATTCGGCAGTAACTGGGACTGCAGCAGGCTCTCAGGAACCATCAGGTGGGTGCCGTGTTGTCCGACGTAGGCGACCTCCAGAGCGGTGCTGGGATTCAGTTCCTGCTGCACGGTGAGGTTCCACTGCTGAGAGATAGCAGGGCGAACGTTCGGAGCCCAGAGATTGAGGATGGTGCCGGCGAAGAGGTTCGACGTATTAATCTGCAGCGGATTGGTGATGAGTAACTGCGCGGGATTGCAGCCACTGGGAGTCGGCGTGTTGGAGCAGTAATTTGTGAGCTGCATCTGGATGTTGAAGGGGATGTTGAGTGGGGTCCGGAGCGCATTGCCGGTGCCCTCCAGATAGTCCGAGAGCGTATAGGCTCCGCGGATGACGGTCTTGCCCTGGCCGTGGTCCGTGGTGTAAGCAAAGCCGAGCCGCGGTTCGAAATCGGCGATGCCGTAGTAGCCGTTATAGAGAGCCTGGTTGCTGTCCGCTTTGGGAGCAAGGCCCGGGAAGGTGACCGACGGCAGCGCAGATCCGGCCGGGTAGAGCGGCTGGCCGGAGACGGGATCGTAATTCAGCTGCTGGCCGTGCGCTTCTGTCCACGGCGTGTGCGCCTGGTAGCGAATGCCGTAGTCGAGCGCGAGACCCTGCAGAGCCTGCCAGGTATCCTGCGCGTATGCGCCGAAGATCGAGGATCGTTGTCCCCACGCCGGCTCGCCGGTGCCGCCTGCGATGGTGGGAAAATACTGGGCGGTGGTGTTCAGCATGCCGAGATAGAAATCCGAGTCGGGCGTGCCGGTGAAGTTACCGCCGAAGTAACGGTCGCCGAGGATACCGGCGTTTCCTGAATAGAAGTCGTCCATGCGCTGGCGCTGGAACTGGAAGCCGGCCTGAATCACGTGGCGGCCGCGCGTGATGTTCAGGTTGTCGCTGCCCTGGATGATGGTGTCGGACCAGTTCTGGATGTTGCCGGCGCCGCCCACGCCGCTGGAGGGTCCGAGGTCGATCTCCAGCAGGCCGGCACCGCCTTCGTTGCCGTTGGGAATCCCGATTGAGTCGCCAAAATTTCCGATGCCCGGCGTTGCGGATGAATTGTTGAGCAGTTGCACCCAGTTGACGCCAAAGCGGGCGTCGTTCACGACATCGGGATTGAAGGTGTGCGTCCAGTCGATGACTCCGCTCTGCAGGTCGGCCTGCCCGTTGTTTACGCTGATCGACAGGAGCGAGTTCACCGGGTTGTTCTGCTGCAGTTCCTGCGAGTAGCGGGCAAACAGGTGGTTGGTTGGAGAGATGCTCCAGTCGATACGCACATCTCCCTGATCTACATTGAGCGGGCTGCGGGTGCTGAAGACATAGTTATTCAGGATGGTTGAGTTAGTCAGGGAAGAAAGGGACGGGTAATACGGCGAGGCCAGCAGGTTTTGCGCGACTTTGCCGGCTCCGGAATTGTATTCCGAAGTCAAAGTCGGATCGGTGTCGCCGTTGATGTAGTCCTGCAGGCGGTTGTAGGGAATATTCGCACCTGTATAGGGATCGACGAGTTGGGTGCCTCCGTTACAGTTGCCGTTGCCGTCGAAACTGCCGCCGACCGAGGGATCGGTGCAGAGCTGCCCGAAATCTCCGGCGCGCTCGCTGGCCGTGAAGGCGCTGAAGGCTGAATCGGCGTACTGCTCGAAACGCTGGCCCTGGTAGTCGACAAAGAAGAAGAGGCGGTCGCGCCTGATGGGACCGCCCAGGGTAAATCCGTACATGTTCCAGCGCACGCCGGGGCGCGGCGCCACGTCGCTGCCGGCCTCGACGTTCTCGAGCTTATTGAACCAGTTATTGGCGTTCAGCACGTCATTGCGGAAGAACTCCCACGCGTCGCCGTGAAAATGATTGGTGCCGGCTTTGGTGGTCACGTTGACGATGCCGCCCATGAAGTTACCGAATTCCGCAGGGGCGTTCTGCGTGATCATGTTGAATTCTTCGATGGCGTCGGGGCTGGGCGTGTAGGCGACCAGGTTATCGGAGGTCTGGTTGTTGTCCATGCCATCGAGCAGATAGTTATTGTCCTGGGCGCGGTTGCCGTCGACGTAGGGCTCCTCGGCCGTGTCGATACGCTGAGACTGCTGCATGTTCACAGGATTCGTGGTGGTGACGCCGGGCGCGAGCATGGTGAGCTGCAGATAGTTGCGGCTGGCGAGGGGCAGAGCGACGTTGGTGGCGGCGTCGATGACCGTACTGATCTCGGTGGTCTGCTCCTGCAGGATGGGTCCGGCGGCAGTTACGGTGACCACCTGAGACACTTTGCCCACGGTCATTTTGAAATCGATTCGCGCGGTCTGATTCAGAACCAGGGTAAAGGCGGAACGGTCGACAGTTTCAAAACCGGACGATTCGGCCTGCAGGGTATACGTTCCCACTGGCAGGCGGGGCAGGTAGTATTCGCCCGCCGCGTCGCTCTTCGTCCCAAACTTCGTGCCGCGATTGACGTCGGTCGCAGTGATGGTCGCATTCGCGATCACGGCTCCGCTCTGATCCGTCACCTGACCGCTGACCGCGGCCGTTACTTCCTGAGCCGCAGCGCGATGAGAGAGCAGCCCGCAGGCCGCGCACAACACGATTGCAAGAGCGCTGCGGAAAAAGCCATTGCGCGTCATGAACAAGCCTCCAATATCCGGGCATGGTCCACGTTCCGTCAGCCGCGGATCACAACGATTTCCCTGGTTTAGATAGCCCTCCAGAGATCCTGCAGTCGTTCAGAGGAACGGTGTCCGCCCGGTCCGGCAGCAGCGCTTTTGTGGCTACGTGCACGGCTTAGGGCGAATCCAAATGACGTGCCGGATTTTAGTTTCAAACGATTTAATGGTCAAGGGCGGGCAGCCGGAGCGGCCACTCGGGAACCGCCGGTGAGAAGAAATCGCGATCTGCGTGACGCCGGCAGCCGACCGGATGCTGAGCGCTGAACAACGCCGGCAACTGCTTCGTTTCGGCTGTCGACCGCGGCCTGGGGCTGCGAGTGATCGATCGCGTCGACCCCAATCCCTTGCGACCCCTCGCGTTCCGTCGCCGCAATCCCGCGGCTTATTTCCCGTTCCTCAGAAACTGCTGGTAGCGAGCGGCATATTCCTGCTTGTAGCGCGCCACGGCCGCCTGATAACTCAGATCCGGAGCTGAGTTACGCTTCCGCCAGGTAATCCGAACGGTCTGGACGTTCGCCGGGAGCGACACCGAACTTCCCGTCAGCGGAATGGAGACGCCGTCGGCAACGATCTTCTGCGTCTCCATGAACCATGGCAGGTGCAGGATGATGTGCGCCGGAGGATCGACGAAGGAATCGTTCAGGGAGAGCTGCGCCTCAGTCGGAGACACGATCCTCAGCCGGAGCTGGACCGTGCCGAAGTTTGTCGGAACGCGGTCGGCCTGCATCACGCTGCCCGGCTTGATCCATGCGGGAGAAATGGCCGAGAGCAGGTGCAGATCGGTTCCCTGCTCGCGCACAAACATGTTGCGCAGGGCGATGCGCAGCCGCGCGGCGTACCAGCCGTGAGGCGCAAGATTGTCGTGAAAATTGCGGTCGCCCCAGGGAACGATGTCGGTCTCAAACCCTCCCTGCGTGGAACTGGTATGGACGAGCTCAGCGTAAAGGTCCTCGACAGCGAGCTGCTGATCGCCGAGGATCAGCTCGATCTCCATGTTGGTGAAGCCGAGGTAGTCGTGCAAGAGCGTGCCGTCCGCGTAGGTCATGATGCCCTCTTTGTATTTGGCGCGGGTGGCGTCGAGAGTGGCCTGGACCATGGGATTCTGCTGGGAGAGCGCAGGCCCCGGATAAATGGTGAGCATGTTGCCCCAGTCCTGCCCGTCCTTTTGCCCATCGAGGCCAGGCGGGATGTAACCAGAGGTGTTGCGCGTGACGCGGTCGAGCACCTGCATCAGCGCTGCGTGGTAGCCGTTGTACTCCTGCTGGAACTGCGTCGCCTGCTGCGTGTGCCCCGTAGCATCGGCCAGGAGGATCGCGTTGCGAATTCCGTCGAGCGCCCAGAAGTTGTGACCGGTGACGTGTCCGGTGATGGCCTCATTGTCGCCCGGGGTGCTTGCCGGCATCAGGCGCAGTGGATCCGATTGCCGCGCCTGCTGGATCCACGCAACCGCTCTCGCTGCCGCGGGGAAGACACTGTTGGCGAAATCGCGATCGCGGGTGAGGGCGTAGTGCTGGCCGTACGCCCACAGCACCTGTCCCACGCCGTCGAACTGTCCGCCCTGGGAGAGGAAGTTTCCGTCCGGCTGCTGCCATTTCGAGAAGAAATCAATGACCTGGCGCGCGTATTGCGGATATCCAGTCACGTCGTACATGCGGGCGATGAATGACGCATCACGAAGCCAGAAGGCGTGGTATTGAAGATCGTTGACGGTCTGCACATAATCGCCGCCGATCTTGTTGCGCGCGATCAGATCGTAGACAAGGCTGGCCCTGAAGGCGTTGTCGACCTTCGGCTCCGGAACCGAGAACTCCATCCCCTGGCTCAGGATCTTTTCCCAGGCGTCGACGGTTCGCGACAGGTAGTCGTCGAATCCGGCGCTCTGAACGCGGGCTGCCTCGGGAGAATCGGCGGCAACCGGGATCACGGGAAGCTTCCAGTCGAGGCTGATGCTCTGTCCGGGCTTCAGGGCCAGCTCGTAGCGCACGATTCCCACCGGAGTGCTGGGCACAATCCTCAGCACGCGCGCCTTGAGCGTGCCCGAAGAGATCGGATCGTCCTCGAGCGTGTAGCGGACCGTATGCCGAGAAGTCTGCGGAAAGTAATAGAGAACCTGCCTGTCGCGCTCGATCGCATCCTGACCGGAACTGTAGGCCCAGTGCGGGGAGAAAGCTTCACCGGGCTGGCTGTAATCGCCAGGCTTCCTGGGAGGTGCCGGCCGCGCGAAGCGGTTGCTGGCGACGCCGTCGGTGCTGTTGACGGTGCCCTCGTAGCGCATCCCGCTGGAGAGCCATGCGACTCGCGGCTCCTGGGTGGTGTTCTCCACCTGGAAGCGGATGAAATCCACCTGCGTGCCTGAGGGCGTGCCGTCGAGCGTGGCTGCGAAGGCCTCGAAGCGGTAGCGGACGCCGTCGCGGGTGAAGTCGTATTGAACGACGGGAAGGTAACCGCGCAGAAGCGTCTTGACCCGCTGCTGGATGGGGACTTCGGGATTGCCCGTAGAGAACATCAGCTCGCCGTAGCCGGTGTACAGATAGCCTTCGGGCGAAATCTCCGTTCCGGAGGGTGCGTCCATGACTCCGATCTCGCCGGTGGGCTGGCTGTAATACGAAAATGGCTCGCTGCCGGTGTCGATGGCGGGGTTCACCATCTGGGCAGCGAGCGCAACGGGAAGGAGAATGGCAATTGCCGCCAGGCAAGCCGGCAGCTTGGCTTTCATCATGAACATGGCTCCGTGCCTGTTCCCGTTGCGGATCGCCGCGGGGAACCTGCTGTGCAACGAGAGATATTGTCCCTCCTCGCGGCCAGGCATGGCGTGCCCGGCCGCAGGGGGATCGGGCATCAGAACTCCAGCGTACCTTTCAGCTGGATGATTCGGGGCGAGGCGTCCCCGCCGAGGTAGGCGCCGAAGATGCTGGTCGGCGTGCTGACGGTGGAGGTGATCTGGCCGAAGTTCGGACCATCGGCGATATCGTTGGAGGGGTTGGCAAAGTTCGGGTGGTTGAGGATGTTGAAGAACTGCGCTCCCAGGAGGAGACGCCCGCCCTCCCAGTGCGGCAGGGGAACGGTCTTCAGAATGTCCGCGTCCGTGTCGAAGTAACCGGGACCGGTGTACTGGTTGCGGTCTTCGGAACCGAAGGAGGTGGGATCGGTAAAGGCCGTCACCCCTCCCAGGCAATTGCCGCCGGAATCGGTATTGAAGTTGAAGATGCCTTCGGACCCGCAGTGACGGTTCATGCCGCGATTGAGCGGCACCGCGGTGACCTGGCCGCCATAACCGTCATACGGATAGGAGGAATTGGCCGCCGCCATGGTGCCGAATGCCGCGGGAACGAAGCCATCGACGACGCTGAAGGGAAATCCCGAGTGCCAGAAGACGTCGCCGCCGACCTGCCACCCGGCCAGCGCTGTGCGCAGATGGTTGCCGCCGGGAACGTTGAACACATAACTCGCCTTGAAGTTATTCGTCACGTTGTAGTCGGCGGGGCCGTAGTTATAGCGGAGGTTATAGGGCGACTCCACCGACATGGGGTTCGGGTTAAAGCCGAAGAGGCCGCCATTGGATATCTCGTCCATGGCCTTGCTGAAGCTGTAATTGACGTCGACGGTGAGCCATGTGTCGCGATGCACCAGATCGGCGGTGAGCCCGTGGTAATTGGAGATAGCGCCGTTTTGCACCTGATTGACGCTGGAGAAATTCACGTTGATCGGGTTCGCCGGGAACTGCTGCGGCGTGAAGCGAAATACATTGCCCGTCTCGGTATTGGTGATGGTGCCGCCGGGTAGCAGGCCCGGGTTCCAGTACGCGTCCACGCTGCCGTTGTAGAAGGGCTCACGGTAGCCGTGGTTGCCGTTGTAGCCGAGGCTGAAGACCGTCTTCGCTCCAAACTGATTCTGGATCTGAAGGTTCCACTCTTCGTAGGTCGGGTAATAGATCTTCTTCGCGACGTTGAAGAAGCCGGGGGTCGCGAACGAGGAGCCGGCGGCGGCCACAGCCGAGGAAATGCTCGAGTAGGTGCCGCCGCTGGAGAACTGCGACTGGAAGGCATTGTTGGAATTCACATCTGCCTGGTAACCGCTGCCCGGCACCGCCGGATCGATCAGGTATTGAGGTCCCGGCACCGTCATCGACTCCGAGTTCGCGGTGAAGGTGGTCTTGATGGGCGCGTTGTAGAGGACAGTATTCGCGATGTTCAGCGGGAAAGCGTCGGCAAACATGCCGATGCCGCCGCGGATCACCAGGCTCGGAGACCAGCTCGGCTGCCACGCGAAGCTGGCGCGGGGCTCCGCGACATAGGACTGATAGCTGGTAAAGACGTTCTTCTGGCCGCCGGCGATGACGCTGTTATAGGGAATGCCCGCCGCGCCCGGCTCATTGAAGAAACTGTTGTCCATGCGGGATACGGAGTCGTTATCGGAAACCGGATTCGAGTTTCGCTCGATACGAATGCCGGCGTTGAGAGTGAGATTCTTCCGCACCTGCCACTCATCCTGCACGTAGCCGCCGAGCTGGTACCAGGAGAACGGAGCCTCGGAATGGATAGGGAAATCTCCGCTGGAGCTGTTGGCGTATCCCTGGTCGAAGAGGGCAAAGTAAGTGCCGGTTCCGCGCGCGGCTTCATATGGCTGGCCGTAGCCGTCGCCCAGCGCCGAGACGCGAGGCACCACTCCGGCATCGGGGCTCAGGTCCACGGCGTCGGTGCGCAGGAAGGTCGCGCCGAATTTGAGCGTGTGCCGGCCCATAATCACGCTGGCATCGTCAGTGAACTGATACTGGAACTGGTTGGTTCCCTGCGGCCAGTAGGCCGAGTCGGGATTGATCGGTGTGAGCGGGTCGCTGTAGTGAAGAACGGTGTTGTTCTGGTTGACTTCGGTGTCGCTGTAGTTGAACTGGTAGGGAAATACAGCGTTGCCGCCGGACGGATAGGGATACGCGCCGGTCCAGTAATTCCCCACGAACAGAAATGTATTGAAAGCCTTCGCTCCAAAGGTGTGCGTCTCAGAGAGCATGCCGTTGCTGCCGCCCATGGATGTGACGACATTGAAGGCCGGGCTGATCGGATCCTCGTACGCCGGCTGCGTCCCTTTGTCCCACTCATAGTGGAAATAGATCTTGTCGTTGGGGCTGAAGTTGTGGTCGATGCGCAGCGTGGCCAGATACTCGCTCGCCGTCACCACCGGCTCGAAGGTGAACTGGTTGATGTCGGGATTGGGCACGGTGGCGCCGGTGAAGAGATTCACGTTGTTGTAGGGCCGCAGCGTCTGCCCCTTCGGGATGGGCGCGGCGTTATAGACACCAAAGAGTTTCTGGTAGAAGGGGAGCTCCGACGGGTTATCGGAGGTAATCTCCTGCAACGTGCGCGACTCGAACGATGCGCTGGGCAGGTAGACCAAGGCAGGCGCGGTCTCTGTGGTGAAACGGATTCCTTCATAATCGGCGAAGAACAAGGTTTTGTTCCTGACGATCGGGCCGCCCACTGCGGCCGCCCACTGATAGGCATCTTCAGTAGGACGCGGCAGCGCCTGCTGCGCATTGAAGTAATTGTTCCCGTTCAGATTCTCGTTGTTCCACCAGAAGGCCACGTTGCCGTGGTACTGGTTGGTGCCGGCCCGCGTCGTCTCCACCAGCTGCGCGCCGCCCAGTCCGCCATACTGAACCGAATAAGGATTGCTGACCACCGTCGCCTCGCTCAGCTCGTTGTTGCCGAGGGTCATGTTCATGGCCAGCGTGTTGTTGGTGTTGGACCAGGGATTGATGATGCTGGCCCCGTTGATGGTCATGTTGTTCGAAGTCGCGGGCAGGCCGTAACTGGAGAAATTGCCTGTGCCGCCCGCGGTGTTCATCACCGAACCCGGGGCCAGTTGCCCCGCAAAGGTGACGTCGTTGCCGGGATTGGGGATCGACTCGAGCTGCGTCTGCGTCAGGGTGGTGGTCAGGTCGCCATTCTGCGTATCGAGCAGCGGTGCAGCACCCGTCACGTGAACCGTCTCGCTGACCGAGCCGACGCGCATGGTAAAGTTCGCACGCGCCACGGTAGCCACCGAGACCACCACCGAGATCGACTCCAGATCGAAGCCCTCATGCGAGGCGATTACGCGATACTCGCCCGGGATCAGCAGGGGAAGATGATAGGCCCCATTACCCGTCGATTGCGTTTGGGAGACCGCTCCCGTTTGTTCATTGGCTGCGGTGATCTCCGCATGCGAAACCACCCGCCCCTGGGAGTCGATGACGGTGCCTGCGATATCGCCGGTGGTCAGGGTCTGGCTGGATGCGGAAATGCCGGCGAAGCAGACGGCCGCACCCACCGCAAGCGACAGCCCGCAGCGCAAAATGCCTCTTCCGATGCGGGCACGCAATGGCTGGCGAGAAAAACTGAACATCACTGAAAGACCTCCTGAGGAACCGCTGGACTGGAATCGGAGCGGGCAGAATGGCCCTGGTGCCGCTGCTCCGTCGATTTCGTGTCGCTTTTGGAGCGAAAAACGAAATTAAACGCTTATACAACATCTAATTCGCAATAGTCAAACAAGGAAAGCGTGCAGCACGGAGATCGCATGAATTCATGCGGGTATGGAGGCGATTCAATCGGGGATCGATTCGCAAATTTGGCGCCAGCGGGAGGATCCGGTCGCCACACAATCGCGAGAAGCGCATTTCGTTGTGTTGTGTTTGATTACGAACGGAGTATAATGGCCCCCGTCGAAGGCGTCTCGAATCCATCATCCCCATTTCGGAGGAAGCTTTGATTTCCGCCAGAGTGCTTTGTGCGCACGCAGCATGTCTTTTCGTCGTCCCGTTCGCCTCGCTGGCCGCCCGCGCGCAGGATCCGGGCAAGGCTATCGCCCATGTGCAGGGCGAGCACTACACGCTGGGGAATGAGGTAGCCGAGGCGAGCTGGCGAATCGCGGACGGGCGTCTGGAGGATTTCGTCGTCACCGACAAACGCCACAACGCGACGATCCGCGTCGGAGACCCGTTCAGCGTGCTGCTGAAGAACGGCGCCATCTGCGATGAGGCAACTCTGCGCGTGGACGGCCAGCCGCAGATGGAGCAGCTGACGCCGAATCCCGCCGCCGCGCGCTACGCGGCCCGCCTGGGCGGCGAGCGGTTCGTGCTGCCGCTGGCCAGCGCCGACGGCAAAGTCCACATGCAGTGGTCCGTGGTGCTGCGCGACGGCTCCAGCTATGTGCGCCAGATCCTCACCATCTCTGCCGGGCAGCAGGACCTGCCCATCTCGGAAGTGCGGCTGATCGACGCCACGATTCCAGGTGCGCACGTGGTGGGCTCGGTGAAAGGTTCTCCCATCGTCGCCGGGGATTTCTTTCTCGGGTTTGAGGATCCACTCTCAGAGAGCTACGTGGTGGGCGACCGCGCCACGGCGGTGCTGGACCGCGACCTGCCGCTGCGGGCCGGACAATCCGTTACGTACTCTTCGGTGATCGGCATGGTGCGCACCGGACAGCTGCGCCGCGACTTTCTCTATTACATCGAACGCGAGCGGGCGCATCCCTACCGCACGTTTCTCCACTACAACTCCTGGTATGACCTCGGCTACTTCACGCCCTACGACGAGGCCGGCGCGCTCGACCGCATCAACGCCTTCGGAACCGAACTGCACGTGAAGCGCGGTGTGACCCTCAGCTCGTTCCTCTTCGACGACGGCTGGGATAACGACGCCTCTCTGTGGAGCTTTAACAGCGGATTTCCCGACGGCTTTACGAAGGTGCAGGCAGCGGCAGCGCAATACGGCGCAGCGCCGGGCGTGTGGATGTCGCCATGGGGCGGCTACGACGGACCCCGGGAGGAACGCCTGAAATATGGCGCGAAGGCTGGCTACGAGATTGTCAACGGCGGATTCGCGCTCTCCGGCCCCAAATACTATCAGCACTTTCTCGACGTCTGCCTGCAGATGATTCACAAGTACGGCGTGAACCAGTTCAAGTTCGACGGAACCGGCAACGCCGACTCGGTCTTTCCGGGCAGTGAGTTCGACAGCGACTTCGACGCGATGATCCATTTAATCGGCGTGCTCCGTCAGGCGGAGCCGAACATTTACATCAACCTCACCACCGGGACCTATCCTTCTCCCTTCTGGACCTTCTACGCCGACTCTATCTGGCGCGGCGGCGACGATCAAAGCGCCACGGGCGTCGGCCCATATCGCGAGCGCTGGATTACCTATCGCGACGCGGACACTTACCAGGAAGTGGTGCAGGAGGGTCCGCTCTACCCGCTCAATTCCCTCATGCTGCACGGCATTATTTATGCCCGGTATGACAAGGATCTGAACACGGATCCGGATAACGATTTTCGGAACGAAGTGCGCTCCTATTTCGGCACCGGCACGCAGTGCCAGGAGATGTACATTACGCCGTCGCTGCTGACGAAGCAGAACTGGGACGATCTGGCGGAGGCCGCCAACTGGTCGCACTCGAATGCCGGTGTGCTCCAGGATACGCATTGGATTGGGGGCAATCCCGCGTGGCTGGAGGTGTATGGGTGGGCTGCCTGGACGCCGAAGAAAGGCATCCTCACCCTGAGAAATCCCAGTAATCAGCCGCAGAGCATCGACATCGATATTCAGAAAGCATTCGAGCTGCCCGCGGGCGCGGCGGAGAATTACACGGCCAGGAGCCCATGGAAAGAAGATGCAGGCCAGCCTGCCATCGAGATCCGCGCGCACGTTCCGCACGAGTTTCATCTGGCGCCGTTTGAAGTGCTGACCCTGGAGTTCACGCCGCAGCGCGGCTAGAACAGGAGCGGACTCCGGCTTCTGCGTGAGTTATCGGGCGCTTACTCGGCAGTGATCCGGATTTTCGCCGCTGCCGAGTTACCCGGTGTAACTTGTGCACTAAAGATGTGAGTTTGTTCGCTGTAAGTCAGATCTGTCACAGCTCCGGATATAGCTTTGATCGCGGGGCGGCGAGCGGCATAGCCGGAGATCGTCTGCATCGTCTCACCGCGTGCGAACTGGATGGTGGCAGTAAGTCCGTTGCCGCTCGCGGCCAGGTCTGCCACGACGGCTCTGCCCAGCGGGGCGATCTTGTCCGTATCGCCCAGCAGCGCCAGGCCGCTGTGCGTGACTGGAGTCAGCACCTGGTAAGCCCAGCCATCGGTGAACGCGAGGTTGAGACTGCCATCGGGTTGAAGGAGTTGCCCCTGATGAGTCACCCAGTTATAGGCAAAAACCGAGCTGGTGACTCCCAGAGAACGCAGGGGCACGGTCACCTGGGAATCGGAAGTCTGTCGGGGGTAGGCGAAGACATATTGGATCTTCAGGTCGCCGAAGCTGGTCGCGGCCGTCGCGATCATCGGGGATTGGTCGCCGGCGGCATCGTGCAGATAAGTCGCATCGATGGGGAGCAACGAGGTGTCGGGCTTGATGATGACACCGTCTTTGCGGATGGCGGCCCGGAGATTCGGGACGTCGACGCCGCCCAGGGCATCGCCCACGCCGACCGGTCCGGCAGACAGCGTGGAGATGATCAGATTGCCCAGGTCTTTGCTGAAGAACGCATCCGTCCACGGCCACAGGCCCACTGCCGTTGCCAGGCGCGAGTCATAAAGGAATTCATCCCACTGACCGCGCACAAAACCATCGTCGCTGGTGCGGATGGTCTGGAGGTTCGAATACAAAGTGCTCGCCATGTAGTCGCTGGGCAGGGGCATGCAGTACTGGATGGAGATGCCCTCGGCGGCCATGGCCCTCGACATATCGCCCAGAAAGAGAGGTGGATCGGTCAGGTTTACGGCGGTGTGGGAGTTTTGATCGAGCCAGTCCTGCTCATACGTCACGACGCCGGCGCGATGGAGATAGGCCGCCGTCTGTTGCCAGAACTTCGGATCGATGACCACGTTGCCCGACATTTTGAATTCCTGATGATAGGGGCTTTGCGGGGCGACCCATCGCGCGTGCGTAACCAAAGGCAGACCAAGCTCGCGCTGGAATGTATCGAGACCCTGTGGAAAGAGCGCCTTGTCGGCACGATACTCATCCTCGCCATACTCCAGCGTCGAACCGCCCTCGTTCCATCGGGAGTCCGGACCTTTGGGATAGAACCAGCTGTCGAGCTGCATGTACCCGAGAGGCAGCCCCAGCTTTTTAAACTCATCGCGGACGGTGAGCAGGGTGCCCGCGTAGCCCAGTTTCGGATCGAACTTGTAGTAATACGTCGTTCGGTTATCGGTCCAATAGCCGAGCTTCGCCAGCGTGACGTCGGCATCGTTGGCGGGCCTCTGCTTTCCGCCCAGCGCGAGCAGCGCCGATCCCCAGACCGAGAAGACGCGATTGATGCCGGTTCCGGCGGCGATCAGCGTGCTGTGCGCAAATCCGGCCGGCAGTTGCTGAATCGCGGGAACGATCCCGCTTGCTGCCGTGCCATCCGTCCCTTCTTCCATTGTGGATACCAGGAAGTGATCGGCGGGAGAGAGGATCATCGCGCGGTCCTGCTGGTCGAAGAGGGTCCACGGGCCTTCGGGGCCGAGCTTGCCGAACTCATACGGCGCAAAATTTTCCTGTCTGAACGAGAATCGCGACGAACTTTCGGGCAGGCGCTCGAAGGCCGGAAAGGGCGTTGCGTTGGCGCCGGCAGCCTTCCACTCGTCGCGGAATAAAGCGAGGGGTTGGGTTTCGTAGACGCGGATCTCCGCGGTCCGCGCCCCATTCATAAAGGAGGAACTGATCTCGCGGAAGGCGCCGATTCGGTCCGCGCCGGCTGATTCGCTGACTTTGCCGGTTGCGCCAGGGAGTTTCCCTTCGAGCTTCCACCCTGCGGCGAGGAAGTCGAGCTCATACGATCCATCGGCCTGCATCGTGGCCCGCAGAGCTTGATTCGCTGCCGTCCGTGCGGAGGCGGAACTCTGCGCGCTGGCGTGCGGCGCGGACCACGCGAGCGCTGCTGAGACAAGGACGGCGAACGCCCGGACATGGGGTGCGAGTTTCATTCGCAGAATCTCCCTGAAAACGTTCGACAGAAGCGAGGCGCGGCGTGCGCAGAGACGGCAATCATGCGATTCAGCATTCGCGATCAACGGGCAATGCGCGGTGAGCGCGGGCCCTCCTCGATTCTTGCACGGAGCCAGGGCATAATGGCGTGTCTCGTCTGCAGCTCATTTTTTCGCTGGCTGCGCGAGCAGGAGTTCCCGGCGCATGTTTGTTCCGACGACGTTTCACGCTGCTCTGCTGATGACCATTCTGAGCACGGTTTGTTGGGGTTCTTTCGCCAATACCTTCAAAGGAACCAGGAATTACCGCTTCGAGCTGTACTACTGGGACTACGCGCTGGGCATATTCCTCGTGTCGCTGCTGCTCGCCTTCACCATGGGCAGCTACCGGGGCGGATCGAGCGCGTTCCTCTCCAACCTGCGCGCGGCCGACGGGATCAATCTCTTCTACGCGGCGCTGGGCGGATTCATCTTCAACATTGCGAATACGCTGTTGGTCGCCGGCATCGAGATTGTGGGGCTGGCGGTTGCGTTTCCGGTGTCGATCGGCATCGCGCTGGTCGAGGGCGTCGCGCTCAGCTACGCGCTGCAGCCGCGCGGAAATCCGGCGCTGCTGGCGGCCGGGATCGCAATGGCAGTGCTGGCGCTGATTCTGGTCGGGAAGTCGTACGGAGCGCTGCGGGCGGGCGCGGAGGCGGTATCGCGGCGCGGCTTGGTCGTATGCGTCATCTCGGGGCTGCTGATGGGGATCTTCGCGCCCTTTGTAACGCGGGCGATGACCCGCGGCGCGACCCTGACGCCCTACACGACGGCTGTTTGCCTCACCTTTGGCGCCTTCGTCTGCTGCTTCTTCTTCAATACCCTGCTCATGCGCAAACCGATCACCGGAACGCCGGTGGCCGCGGCGGACTATTTTCGCGCGCCGGCTTCGTACCATGCGCTGGGCCTGCTGGGCGGAGGCATCTGGGGCCTGGGAACGGTCTTCAATTTTGTGGCCGCGTCCCTGGTGGGAGTGGCGATCTCGTATGCCATCGGCCAGGCGTCGCCGATGGTGGCGTGCCTGTGGGGCGTCTTTGCGTGGAAGGAATTCCGCGGGGCGAATGCGAAGGCCAAAGGCTATCTGGCGGCTATGTTCACAGCCTACCTGCTGGCGCTGGTGCTGATTGCGCGCGCGTACGGTTCGTGAGAGGCGATTACGATACAGTGACAGGAACAAATTGAGGGCATAACGAGGATGGGCGGGAAATTTGTAACCGTGTTGGGCAGTTATGTCACCGACCTGGCATTTCTCACCGACAAACTACCGGCGTGGGGCGAAACCTATATGGGCAGCGGCTTCCGCATGGGACCCGGCGGCAAGGGGTCGAACCAGGCGGTGGCCGCCGCACGGGCCGGCGCTCGCGTAAGCTTCATCAGCAAAGTGGGCCGCGACCTCTTCGGGGATATGGCGCGCAGGACGTATCAGGAAGAGGGCATCGACACGTCGTATCTGTATGCGACCGACTCGCCCACCGGCGCGGCGTCGATTGTCGTCCACGCGGACAATGCCGAGAATTCGATCGTGGTCGTGCCCGGCGCCTGCTTTGAGCTGACGCCGAACGAGGTCGCCGAGGCGAAGCCTCTGATCGCGGAGTCAGCCGCGTTTGTGGCGCAGCTGGAGCTGCCGGTGCCTACCGTCGAGTTCGGATTGCAACTGGCCCACTCGCTGGGCGTGCCGACGATCCTGAATCCTGCGCCGGGGCGCACTTTGCCGGATTCGATCTTCCCGCTGTGCGACACCATGACGCCTAACGAGACCGAGGCTGAGATCATCACTGGCCGCAAGGTCGCGTCGATCGCCGACGCCGATGCCGCGGCCGATGTGCTGCTCGGGCGCGGCGTGCGCAACGTGGTGGTCACGCTGGGCGAGCGGGGCGCGCTGGTGAAGAATGCCGCGCTGAGAGAACATGTGCCGGCGTTTCGTGCGGGCGAGGTGGTGGATACCACGGGAGCCGGCGACGCCTTCAGCGGCGGTTTCGCCGTCGCATTGGCAGAGGGCCGCGATCTGGTCGAAGCAGTGCGATTTGGCTGCGCGGTTGCGGGAATTTCCGTCACGCGCCCGGGAACTGCGCCGTCGATGCCGCACCGGCATGAAGTGGATGCGCTGCTGGCGCGCGCTTAGGCCGGTGTTCTGCGAAGAAACGCTATAGCATGAGGGCGTGACGCCCATGCCCCAGCTCGACCGCCAGCACCTCCGCGCCGGCATGCGGATGGCTGTAGCCGTGTCCGGCGGCGCGGATTCGGTGGCCCTTCTGCGGACGCTTGCGGAAGCTGCTGCGGAGATCGGGCTGCCGCTCTCTGTGGCACACCTGCACCATGGGCTGCGCGGCGCGGAGGCGGACGCGGACGCGGAATTCGTCGCAGAACTGGCCGCACGGCTGGGATTGCCGCTCCACACGCACCGGGTGGACACTCCGGCTGCCGCGCAGGCGGAGCGAAAAACCATCGAAGAGGCGGCGCGGCACCTGCGCTACGCGTGGTTTCGCGATCTGCTCGCGCAGGGCCGCGCCGATGCCGTGGCAACCGCGCACACGCTCGACGACCAGGCGGAGACGGTGCTGCACCGGCTGCTGCGCGGAGCGTGGACCGAGGGCCTGGGCGGGATTCATCCGGTAATTGCGTGTACCGGCGGCGTGATCCTGCGGCCGTTCCTTGGCGTCCGGCATGCGGAGATCCGCGCGTGGCTGGGCGAGATCGGGCAACCGTGGCGCGAGGACGCGAGCAACCAGGACACGGCGTTCACGCGGAATCGCATCCGGCGCGAGTTGCTGCCACAGCTGACGGCATTCAACCCTCGGATCGAGGAGCAACTCGCCCATATGGCGACGCTGGCGCGCGACGAAGAAAACTGGTGGGAGGCGGAACTGGCCAGGATCCTGCCGTCGCTGTTGCTTCCCGGCCGCCCCGTGCGCGGCGGAGGACGCGCGGTGAGCACGCATCCGAACGCGGGCAGCGTGGGAATGGAGCTGGAGAAGCTGCATGCGCTGGCTCCGGCGTTGCGGCGCCGGGTGTTGCGCGCCGCGGCCAGGCAGCTGGGGTGCGCGCTGAATTTCGAGCAGACCGAGCGCCTGATGGCGCTGTGCGATCCCGAAGGCGCACGGCGCCAGCAACTCACCGCCGATCTGCGCGCCGAGCGGACGCCGCGGGAGCTCCGGCTGGCGCGGGAAGTCGCGGCCGACGCTGTTGACGCTCCGCTGGCATTGCAGCTGCCGATCCCTGGTGAGGTCTCGGCGCTCGGCGTCACCCTGCGGACCGCGCTGCGGCCTGACGCGGAAGCGGCGATCCCAGCGGCGATGCTGCGAACGCCGCGGCCCGGCGATCGGGTGCGGATGCGCTATTCGCGAGCGGCCAGGCCGCTGAACGAGATTTTCGCGCGCATGCAGAACGGCGTGGATGGCGCCGCACGCCGGACGTGGCCGCTCGTGGAGTGGCAGGGCCGCATCGCCTGGATGAAGGGGGTTGCCGTAGAGCCCGACCCGGAGCTGCCGTTTACCGTCGAAGAGCTACCGGAACGCGCACAGCGTTGATCGCCTCAGAGTTTGCAGACGGCGATTTCCCGGTTGCGATAGGGACAGTCGAGGCCGGCAACGCCTGAACCCTCGACGACGATCCAGTTCACGCCGAATTCCTGCTGCAGGCGGAGGAAATCCGCTTTCTGAAAGTGTTTCCAGCCGGCGACGGCTTCGGTTTGCTGCTGCCATTCGGGGGCAAGGCTCGGGACCTGCGTGGCCACCGCGGCATCCTTCACGGCGTCCGCCAGCTCGCTGCGCTCCGCCAGGGCGCGGAAGCTGTGGTAATCCTCGTCGGGCAACTGCATGTAATACGGGTCGAGCGCGAAGTAGGCGTCATTCGGCGTGTTGTGGCGTACCCAGACAAAGGCCTGGAGCCAGGGATTGTTCGAGGCCACGCCGGGCAGCTCCAGGTGCTCCGTGCCGGGGAAGAGTGAGCGCTGCGCCCAAAACATGCCAAAGGCGAGAGGCACAAACAGCAGCGCCCAGCGCCACACGTGCGAGCGCAGCAGCTTTTCGCCGATCAGGCCGCCGCCCAGCACGGCCATCAGGATGTAAACCAGGTGCAGGTAGCGCATGGGCTGCATGGGCGTAAGCCGCACCAGCGCGGGAGTGAGCAGCACGACGCAGGCCACGGCAAGCTGAAAGACAGCGAAGACCGCGGCGCACCCTGCGAGCCGAGACATCTCTGTGCGCCCGTCGCGCCTGGCCCAGCGCGCCATGAGCCAGAGGATGAAGATGGGAGCGATGGCGCCCAGCCATTCGTACCAGGTCCAGCGGCCCAGGAAGTAGTAGTTGCGCGTGGTCAGCGCCAGCCGCCACGCCGGCGACGGCCCCTGAAAGATCCACATGGGCGCAGCCACCAGGGCCATAGCCGAAGCACGCACTGGAAGCGGCTGCGGGGCGCGGCGGCGGAGCCGGCCGGCAATCCACAGGATGGCGCAATACGACCAGCCGTATGCGCCCATGAGCGGGTGGACGACGACGGAGGCGAGCAGCAGCACCGCCGCCAGCACTGTCCGTCGCTCCAGTACGGCGACAATCCCTGCCAGGATCAGCGCGGTTGCGATGGCCCGCGGATGCAGGTACTGGTCGAAGATGTAGAGCGCGGTACCGGCCACGGGCAGGGTGAAGAGGACTCCGACCAGAGCCACACCCGCCCATTGTCCGGCCGCCGAGGAAAAGCAGCGCCGGGCGACAGCCCAGCAACCCCAAAGCAGAAAAAAGGCGGCCAAAATCTGCCCCAGCAGCTCGGAAACACCGACCGGCATGTGCGTAAGCCGCACCCAGGCAGCCATGACGCGATCGAAAATGCTCGCCTGCATCTGGAGCGCGAACCAGTGTGCATCATGGGGGTACAGCGCGGAGTTCAGACGGTAACGTATCGCGGAAAGATATACTGCATCATCTTCGACTCCGGGGTGGTATCCTTCCACCAGAATTGCCCCCAAAGTAAGAAGAGCAAGCACGAAGTAGTGTGTTTTTAGGCGAAAGCGTTGCAAAATTCTGAGTTTCATTCCTGGTCTGCATGAATCCACGCAAAACGAGTCCTCTTGCGCAGGTACGGGTTGGAAAAAAGATGAAGCCGAACCATCCGTCGCCGCGGCGCCCGAGGCTGGCGCTCGTCATCCCAACTCTCCACGAAGCAAAGAACATCCTGCCTCTGCTCCGCAGGGTGCGTGCATCGCTCGATCGCTGTGACGTTGCGTATGAAGTCATTGTAGTGGACGACGACAGCGGCGACGGAATCGAGGAGATTCTGGCGAGGATTGCAGCGGAAGATCCGCGCGTGCGGCTGGTGATCCGGCGCGGTGAACGCGGTCTGGCCGGCGCCGTGCTGCGCGGCTGGGAGGAAACCGAGGCTCCGCACCTGGCCGTAATGGACGCCGATCTGCAACACCCCCCTGAGCTGTTGCCGAAGCTGTGGGCACAAATGGATGCGGGGGCCGATCTGGTGGTCGGCAGCCGCTATGCCTGCGGCGGTTCCCTGCGCGGGTGGAAGCCGACGCGGCACCTGATCTCGCGGATTGCGGTCTGGATGACGGTGCCGGTGCAGCGCGCGGGGCTGCGGGCCTGCGATCCCATGTCGGGATTCTTCATGGTGCGGCGGTCGTGCATCGACGGCATCCAGATGCAGAAGTCCGGGTTCAAGATCCTGCTGGAAATCCTGGCGCGTGGCGAGATTCGCTCAGTGGTCGAGGTGCCGTTTACCTTCGGGCGCCGGTACGCGGGGACCAGCAAGGCCAGCACTCGCGTGGCGATGGACTACCTGACGCTGCTGATGCGCCTCTACCGGCAGAAGGGACGCACGCCGTCACACGCGGAGCTGGAGCTGGCGCGGAGCGCGCGGGAAGGCGCGCAGGAACAGGCGGTCAGCAGCTGAAAAGACCTTCCGGAGCCTGGGTAACCCTGAAAACCTGAGCACTGTACCTCGCCGGACGCATCTGTGCCCGGCAGACATCTGCGATACCCTGCCAGCAGAGGCTTTATTTCATGGATTCCCTTGTCTCCGAGCGCATCTCCGCTCCCTGGAACCCCAACGGAACCGGCTCCGTCGATTCGCCCGCGCTGCAGGCGTGGGTGGAGGAGCACCTGCGTCGCCACAAGCAGGCGCTGGATCGTCTGACGACCGTTACCGAACCGCGCACCCTCGAGAACACGCTGCGCGCTTACGACGATTCAGTTGCGGAGCTGGCGGTGGCGGGTGCGGAAACCGGGCTGCTGCACAGCGTTTATCCCGAAAAAGCCGTGCGCGATGCGGCCGAGGATCTGCTGCAGAAGATTTCGCATGTGGGCGTGGAGCTGTCGCTGAATCGCGAGGTCTACCAGGCGCTGGCGCAGATCGACGCGAGCGGGGCGGACCCGGCGGCGCGGCACTATTTAGAGCGGACGCTGTTGCAATATCGCCTGGCCGGCGTGGACAAGGACGACGCGACCCGTGCTCGGATCAGAGAGCTGCAGGATAAGGCCACGCTGCTGTCGCTGACCTTCGCGCGGAATGTGCAGGAGGGCGGCAAGACCGTCGAAGTTGAGAACGCTGCCGAGCTGGATGGCTTGCCCCCGGATTTCATTGCTGCGCATCCGGCCGGGGCCGACGGCAAGATCGTGCTGACGACGGATTATCCCGATTACGCGCCGGTGATGACCTTTGCGCGATCGGAAGCGCTGCGGCGACGGATGTTCCTGGCGTACCAGACGCGTGCGTATCCGGCCAACCGGCAGGTGCTGCTCGATCTGCTGGCGGTGCGGAGGGAGATGGCGGCAATTCTGGGCTTTGCGCACTGGGCCGACCTGGCAACCGCCGACCAGATGATGGAATCGGCGAAGAACATGCAGGCCTTCCTGGACGATCTGGATCAGGCCAGCCGCGGCGGCGCCGAAAAAGAGTACGCCATGGTCCTGGAATTTGCGCAGTCCAGGCAGCCGGGCCTGACGCAGATTGACGCGGCCAGCCGTGGGTATTGGCTGGAGCAGTACCGGCGTTCCGCCTTCGAGTTCGATTCGCAGTCGGTCCGGCCTTACTTCCCCTACGCTCGCGTGGAAGCGGGCGTGCTGGCGACGGCGGAGAAGCTCTTCCAGGTGAAGTTCCGGCGCGTCGAGAACCCCGATGTGTGGAACTCCGCAGTGGGCGCGTGGGAAGTGTGGGATGGGACCGAGCTGGCCGGGCGGTTCTATCTCGACATGCATCCGCGCGAGGGAAAGGACAAGTGGTTTTCCGCGCATCCGCTCATTCCCGGTGTGCGCAGCCGACAGTTGCCGGAGGCCGCGCTGATCTGCAATTTCCCTGAGCCGAAAGAGGGAAATCCCGCGCTCATGCAGTACTCCGACGTGGTGACGTTCTTCCACGAGTTCGGGCATCTGATGCACGCGCTGCTGGGCGGCCGCCAGGCGTGGGCCGGCGTCAGCGGCATCTCCACCGAGGGTGACTTTGTCGAGGTGCCCTCGCAGATGCTGGAGGAGTTTTTCCGCGATCCGCGGCTGCTGGCGACCTTCGCGCATCACTATGAAACCGGCGACCCCATTCCGGCCGAGCTGGTGCTGCGCATGAATCGCGCCGGGGCTTTCGGGCGCGCGGACTGGGTGCGGACGCAGCTCTTCTACACCACCTACTCGCTGGAGACGCATCGGCTCGATCCGGCCGGGCTCGATCCCGATGCGCTGCTGGAGAGCCTCTATGCGCGCTTCCTGCCCTACGCGTGGATCGACGGCAATCGCATGTACGCGAGCTTCACGCACCTGGTCGGCTACTCGTCGAATTACTACACCTACCTCTACGACAAGGTGATCGCGCTGGACTTCTTCAGCCAGTTTCCGCGCGCGGAGCTGCTCGATTCGCCCGTCGCGATGCGCTACCGGCGCGCGG
Source organism: Acidobacteriaceae bacterium (assembly GCA_035505395.1). Taxonomy (GTDB): domain Bacteria; phylum Acidobacteriota; class Terriglobia; order Terriglobales; family Acidobacteriaceae; genus Palsa-343. The sequence continues at coordinate 1,434 of DATJQW010000046.1, read as the reverse complement.
TGCTGGAGCCGGGCGGATCGATGCCGGGACGCGAGATCGTCCACCAGTTCCTGGGCCGCAGCCAGTCCAGCGACGCGTTCACCGCCTGGGTTGGCGAGGAATTCCAGCCGATGAGCGCGGCGTACGCGTAACCGCAGGGTGTAGGGTGTAGGGACAGGATTCAACAGGAATGACGCGACGATCGTGGTGGATTGCTCTGCTCTGCTGCTGCCTGCTCTGTGCGGCTCACGCGCAGACGTCGGCGGTCATCACCGTTCCGCATGGGCCGAACGCGCCCGATCAGCTGAGCAAGCACTACGTCGTGCTGGTCTCGCTCGACGGCTTCCGCTACGACTACGCAAAGAAGTACGGCGCGACTCACCTGCTGGCCATCGCTGCGCATGGCGCCAGCGCGCCCGACGGGATGATCCCGGCGTATCCGTCGCTAACCTTTCCCAACCACTACACGATCGTCACCGGGCTGTATCCGGAGCACCACGGCATCGTCGGCAATTCGTTCTACGACCCCGCGCGCAAAGAGCGCTACAGCTACACCGATCCAAAGACGAGCGCCGATGGCTCCTGGTACGGCGGCGTGCCGCTGTGGTCGCTCGCGGAAAAACAGGGGATGCGCAGCGCCTGCTTCTTCTGGCCTGGGTCCGAGGCTGAGATCGCCGGCGAGCGGCCCAGCTATTACCTGCACTACGATGGAAAATTTCCCGACGATCAACGCATCGATCAGGTGATTGCGTGGCTCAGGCTGGCCGCAGCGCAGCGGCCGCACTTCATCACGCTCTACTACGCCAACGTGGACCACGCGGGCCACGAATACGGCCCGGACAGCCCGCAGACCGCCGAAGCCGTGCACCGCGTCGACGCGCTGATGGGCACGCTGAAGCAGGATCTGGACGCGCTGCATCTGCCCGTCGACCTGATCATCGTCTCCGACCACGGAATGGCGAAGATCGACGGCGGCTGGATCGACCTCGACCAATACGCGCCGCTTGCGGATTTCGTCACTGTGGGCTCATCCCTCTACGCACCCACCGACGCCGCAGCCAACACCGCCTATCAAAAGCTGAAGTCGGTGGATAGCCGCTTCATCGTCTATCGGCGCGCAAAGGTTCCCGCGGAGTTGCACTTCAACAGCAATCCGCGCGAGGGCGACCCGATCATCGTGGCGCAGGGGCCGTATGCCATCCGCGCGGAAGCGCCGGCTACCGGGCACGAGGACCGCCCGCCGGAAGTAGGCAATCACGGCTTCGATCCGTTTCTGATGCCGGAGATGAAGGCGGTCTTTTACGCCGAGGGTCCGGACATCCGCGCGGGCGTGACGCTGAAGCCCTTCGAGAACGTGAATGTCTATCCGCTGATCGTGAAAATTCTCGGGCTCGAGAGCCCGCCCGTCGATGGCAGCCTGAACGTGCTGCGCGGCGTGCTGACTCCAGCCGCGGC
>DATJQW010000045.1:0-11363 GCA_035505395.1 Acidobacteriaceae bacterium | reverse complement strand
CGCGTCCCGGTGGATGGCTTGGTGCTGAGCGGCGTCAGCTCCATCGACGAGTCGCTGATTACCGGCGAGTCGGTGCCAGTGACGCGCAGGGCGGGCGACCGCGTCATCGGCGGCTCGCTGAATTTCGAGGGCGCGCTGGAGTACCGCGCCACCTCGGTCGGAGCCGACAGCGTGCTCGGGCAAATGATGCGGCTGGTTCAGGAGGCCCAGGGATCGCGGGCGCCGATGCAGCAACTGGCCGATCGGGTGAGTGCGGTGTTTGTGCCGACGGTGCTGGGCCTGGCCCTGGTGACCTTTGCCCTCTGGGTCGGCCTGGGCGGTGGCGCGGGACGCGCCTTTGCCGTGTCGGTCGCGGTGCTGGTGATCGCGTGCCCCTGCGCCATGGGGCTGGCGGTTCCGGCAGCGCTGACCGTGGCCATCGGCCGCGGCGCGCAGCTGGGAGTGCTTTTCAAAGGCGGCGAGAGCCTGGAGCGCGTAGCGCGCGTCGACACCGTGATCTTCGACAAGACCGGAACCCTGACCGAGGGGCGGCCGGAAGTCGCGGCCGTGCACGCGGCCGAGGGATTTCGTGACGACGACGTGCTGGCGCTGGCGGCCGCGCTGGAGCAGCGGTCGGAGCATCCGCTGGCGCGCGCAATCCTAAGCACGGCAGAACAGCGGGGCGTGCGGGTACCAGCCGCGGAAGGCGTCCGCGCCATTCCCGGCAAAGGAATCAGCGGTTCAGTCGGCGGCCGGCTGGTCGCGGCCGGCAACGCGGCGCTGATACAGGAGCTCGGCCTGCGGGCGCCGGAGCAGAGCGGCATCCCCGGAACGACGCAGATGTTTGTAGCGCGGGACGGCGTGCTCGCGGGCACGATTGAGGCGCGGGATACGCTGCGCACGACCGCGGCCGAATCCATCGCGGCGCTGCGGCAGATGGGCATTCGCACCGCCATGCTGACTGGCGATACCAGGGCGACTGCGGAGGCCATGGCGCGCGACGCGGGTATCGACGAGGTCTGGGCCGGCCTGTTGCCGGAGCAAAAACTGGAGAAAATTCGCGAGCTGCAGGGCAGCGGGCGGCGCGTGGCCATGGCCGGCGACGGGATCAACGACGCCGCGGCCATCTCTCAGGCGGATGCCGGTCTGGCGATGGGCACCGGTGCGGATCTGGCGCGCGAGGCCGGCGATGCCATCCTGCTGCACGGCGAGCCGCGGCAGATTGTGGACGCGGTGCTGCTGGCGCGGCGGGCGCTGCGCACCATGCGGCAGAATCTGGGGTGGGCCTTCGGCTATAACCTGCTTGGAATCCCGATCGCTGCCGGGGCGCTGTATCCGGCGTTTGGAATCCTGCTGAGCCCGGCGATCGCCAGCGCGGCCATGGCCCTCAGCTCGGTCAGCGTCCTGGCGAACAGCCTGCGCCTCAGGCGATTCGCTCCGCGATAAACTGGCAGAGGAAGCGCCCGTGCGGATTCTCACCCGATACATCCTCAAGGAAGTCCTGTCGCACGCCTTCATCGGGGGCGCGATCTTCACCTTCGTCCTCTTTATCCGCTATCTGCCCAGCCTGCTGGATCTGGTGGTGCGCAACAGTTCGTCGATGGGAACGGTGGCGTCCATTGTGGTCTTTCTGCTGCCGGACATGTTCACCTTCACCATCCCCATGGCGGTGCTGGTGGGGATCCTGCTGGGGCTGAGCCGCCTCGCCTCGGACAGCGAGATCACGGCCATGCGGGCCTCAGGCATCGGCGTGGGCTCTTTCGTGCGCATCGTCGGCATGGTGGCGGGGGCGGCGTGGGGGCTGAGCCTGGCCAACAGCATGTACTTTGCGCCCAGGGCCACGGCAGCGATGATCCGCGGAGAGGATTCGCTGGCCAGCGCGCAGGCTTCGTACGAGGTGCAGCCGCGCGTCTTCTACGAGGATTTCAAAAACTACGTCCTTTATGTGGAGGACGTGCGCGCCGCCAAGGGAGCGGCGAACTGGCGGCAGATTTTTCTGGCCGACGTCAGCGACCCCTCGGCTCCGAAGATCACCACCGCCGCCCGCGCCACGGTCGTAAACGGACCGCATCAGACCATCACCATGCGGCTGCGGGACGGCACCGAACACCAGACGGAAGCAGACCAGCCGAACGACTACACGGTTTCGACGTTTGCCCAGACCGACTTGCCGCTGGAGGCGGGCACGCAGGAAGACGTTCATCTGGGGCGCAGCGATACGCCGATTCTGGCCATGGGCAATCGCGAACTGCTGGCGCGAATCCACGGCAGGAACGGCCGGCTCTACGACATCGAGTTCCAGAAACGGCTTGCCTATCCGGCGGCGTGCCTTGTCCTGATGCTGGTGGGCGTGCCGCTGGGCATGGCTTCGCGCCGCGGCGGCAAGAGCGCCGGCTTCGTGCTGACTATCGGTCTGGTCTTCATCTACTACTTCCTCTCCTCCACCGGAACGGCGCTGGCGCGGCAGAATAAGATTCCCGCGTGGGCCGGGGTGTGGGAGGCGAACCTGCTGTTTGCCGTCTGCGGCATCCTGCTGCTGCGGCAGATGGCCACCGGCGGCGCGGCTCTGGCGGCGCTGCAGTCGATGGGCAACTGGTTCCGGCTGCGCACCGGCAGGACCGCCTCGACTACCGAAACCATCGCCTTGCCGGCGCGCAGGCGCGAAACGCGCGGCCGCTTTCCGCTCATTCTCGACGAATACGTGCTGCGCGAGTTTCTGTTCACCTTCGCGCTGGTGCTGATCACCTTCGTGATGCTGATGCTGGTTTTCACCTTCTTCGAGCTGCTCAGCGACATCATTCGCAACGGCATCCACCTGATTATCGTCGGCGAATATCTTGTGGATCTGACGCCGAGCATGATCTACCTGATCACTCCGCTCAGCGTGCTGATCGGGGTGCTGGTCGTCTTCGGCATCCTGAACCGCAACAGCGAGCTGACGGCGATGAAGGCGACCGGCATCAGCCTCTACCGCATTACCGTGCCGGTGATCACGATCGCGGCGATTCTGTCGGTCTCGCTCTTCACCTTCGATGAGCTCTACCTGCCTCAGGCGAATCGCAGGCAGGAGGCGCTGCGCAACGTGATCAAGGGCAAGCCGCCGGAAACCTTCGAACATCCGGGACCGCGATGGGTGTTCGGGGAGCAGAGGCCGGGCAAGCCGGGCACGATCTTCTATTACGAGTACTTCGACCCGAGCAAAGACATCTTCGACAACATCACCGTCTTCGAGTTCAAACCGGGTTCATTCACCATCGCGAAGCGCATCTTCGCGTCGACCGCGGAGTGGCAGCCCAACCTGCACGCCTGGGTCTTCGAAGATGGCTGGGTGCGAACCTTTGCCGGCGACGAGATCGCCAGCTACAGCACCTTCCCGGTCGAGACATTTTCTGAGGTCACCGAAGCGCCCACTTACTTCACCAAGGACGTGCGGCAATCGTCGGAGATGAGTTTCGGCGAGCTGGCGCATTACATCCATTCGCTGCGGCAGAGCGGATTCAACACGGTGCCGCTGCGCGTGCAGCTGAATCACAAACTCGCGTATCCGCTGATCACGCTGGTGATGGCATTGCTTGCCATTCCCTTCGCGCTCTCCATGGGCAGGCGCGGGTCGCTCTCCGGTATCGCGGTAGCCATTGGCGTCGCGATCACGTATTTTGCAGTTTCAGGGCTCTTCGAGGCGATGGGGAACGTCAGCTGGCTTCCCCCGGTGCTGGCCGCGTGGTCCCCGGATTTTCTCTTCGGGCTCGCCGGCGCGTACATGCTGCTGCGTGCGTCGACCTGAGAACAGGAACGGATCGAAAGAGATGTTCAGGAAGCTAAAACCGCTCTTCCCGTATATGCGCAAATACTGGCGCGCGTATGTGTGGGGGTGCGTGTGCACGGTAGCGGCCAACGCCATCTGGATTCAGTTTCCGCGGGCGATCGGCGCAGCGGCGCACGACCTGGCGATACGCATCACGTGGGGAAAGATTTTCGACTACGCCGTGCTGCTGCTGGTCATCACCATTGCCCACGGAATTCTGCTGTTCCTGATGCGCTGGATCCTGATCGGCATCTCCCGCGATATCGAATTCGATCTGCGCAACGATCTTTTCGCGCATCTGGAGAAGCAGTCGGCCTCCTGGTTCCAGGAGCATCGCACCGGCGACATCATGGCGCGCATGACCAACGACCTGAGCGCCGTCCGCATGCTGCTCGGTCCGGCCATCATGTATACCGCGAACACGGTCGTGTTCTCGGCCGGGGCGCTGTTTTTCCTGCTCCGCATCAGCCCCTTTCTGACGCTGACGGCGCTCGCGCCCCTGCCCGTGGCGAGCGTGCTCATTCAGGTGATGGGCCGCAAAATCCACGAGCGCTTCGAGCGCCTCCAGGCCATGTTCTCCGATATCTCCGCGCAGGCCCAGGAGAATTTCTCCGGAGCACGCCTGGTGCGGGCCTTCGCTCAGGAAGAAGCGCAGATCAAATCCTTCGAGAAGTCGAACCAGGAATACATCCGCCGCGCCCTCCGTCTGGTCCGGCTGATGGGCATGTTGTGGCCCACGCTGGAATTCATGCTGGGCCTCGCCATGGTCATCGCCCTGCTCGTCGGCGGCCACGAGGTGCTCTCCCACCGGATCGGATTCGGACAGTTCGTTACCTTCACCATGTACATGTACATGCTGACGTGGCCGATCATCGCGCTGGGCTACGTCATCAACCTCTTCGAGCGGGGTACTGCCTCGGTCGTGCGCATCCACGAACTGCTGACCGCCGAGCCGTCGATCGACGACCGCGGAGCTATGCCTGGGAAAGAGCCGGAGATTCGCGGCGACGTGGAATTTCGCGATCTGCGCTTCGCCTATCCAGCCGAAAACGGGACGCCGGCCGAGGTGCTGCGGGGAATCTCGCTCACCATTCCCGCGGGCAGCAGCCTGGCGCTGGTCGGCCCCACCGGATCCGGCAAATCGACGCTGGTCAGTCTGATTCCGAGGTTGTACGACGCCGCGCCGGGGATGGTGCTGATCGACGGCCGCCCGGTGCGTGCGTACACGCTGGCCGCGCTGCATCGCGCGGTGGGCCTGGTGCCTCAGGAAACCTTCCTCTTCAGCACGACGATCCGCGAGAACATCGCCTTCGGCGCAGAGGACGCCACAATGGCGGAGATTATGCAGGCCGCCCAGGTCGCGCATATTCAGGAGGAATTCGAGCAGTTCCCGCATCGCTTCGACACTACCGTCGGCGAACGCGGCCTGACCCTTTCCGGCGGCCAGAAGCAGCGGACGGCGCTGGCGCGTGCGATCGCGTGCGATCCGCGCATCCTGATTCTTGACGATGCGCTGGCCAGCGTGGACACGTACACCGAAGAACGGATTCTCGAAGGACTGCGCAGCGTGATGGCGGGCCGCACGACGATTCTCATTTCGCACCGCATCTCCACGGTGCGCCACGCAGACCGCATTGCAGTCCTGGTGCGGGGGGAAATCGTCGAGCTGGGTTCGCACGAGGAACTGCTCGAGCGCAACGGTTACTACGCGGAGCTCTATCAGAAGCAGCTGCTCGAGGAGGAGCTGGCAGTAACGGGCTGAGGGGTTACGCGGTCCACTCCGAGTGGGCCGAGCGCTCGGCAGGCGCGCGGGCGGCGGCCGACAAGGCTGCATGCGGCGAGGCTGGCGAGGATTCGAGCAGGCCCAGCACTTCGGGGTCACGCGCGGCCACGCTCCAGGCCTCGCGCACGTCGCGGATGCAGGCGATGGCCTCCTTCAGCCGGTCCGGCGATTCCAGCCGCGATCCCTCCAGGCAGAGCGCGAATATCGAGGCGTAGAACTCTGAGAGCGCCTTTGCCGAGCTGCCGCCGATATCCATGCGCAGCCGTGACTGCAGGTGCATCAGGATCTGCAGCACCCGGCCGAGGGCGACGCGGCGCTCACCGGCGTTGTGGCACTCGGTGGCGGCGATGGCACGGTAGAGAAACCGGACCATCCCGTCGTAGAGCGCGACGATCAGCTCAACGGGATTCATTCCGGCCACGGTCTGCTGCTGATAATTCATTGCTCTCGGAGCTGCTCCTCGTCAGCCGTTGGGGTTCTCGTTGTACCCGGTGATAGCGCTGTACAGCTCGTTCACCTCGTCGATCTGGGTAGGGATCTCTTCGAGCGTGTAGTTGGCCTCGTTCAGTTCGGTGGTCAGCTGCGACTGCTGTTCGCTGATGGAGCTTTGCTCGTTGCTGATATTGGTGCTGAGCTGGGACTCCGTGCCGGAATTCTGCTGGAGGGCGAGATAGATGACTCCGTCCGGCCCGCTGCTGCCGAGGTTGCTCAGCGCGGTGGTGAGGTTGGCGCCAAAGCTGCCCGGGCCCTGAAAGAAATTCACCACAGCCCCGTAATTGCCGTCGAGCGCGCTGTCCAGCGTCGTGGCATCAAGGGAAAGCGTGCCGTCGTCGTTCGTGGTGATACCCAGCTGGGAGAGCGAGGTGACGGATCCCGAAGGAGCCAGAAAGCTGATGCTTTCCTGCAATTGTTCCTGCACCATGGCCATGTCGGGATTGCCGTAGAGGGGCTCGGGATTGCCCGAGGCATCGTCGCCCTCCTGGGTGTTGAGATCGTCCATAACGGTGTTGTAAGCGCTGACAAAGGAGCTGACGGCCGATTCGACATCGCTGTTGTCGGTGGCGATCTCCACCTGGACAGATTCGGACGGGGCGGCGCTGAGCAGCTGCATGGTAACGTCCGGAATCCCGGTGGTGACGGTATTGGACGAGCTGGTCATGGAGACACCGTCCACGCTGAAGCTCGCGTCCTGGCCCTGCTGCTGCTGGCTGAAGGTGATCGCATCGCCGGTGGTGGAATCGGTGAGATCGCTCGCATCGATGGTGACGGCGCCCGAGGCGCCGCTGGTGTCGCTGAGCAGGGCCAGCTGCGAGCCGGACGCGCCAGGAACGACCGTAGCGGTGACCCCGTAATCGCCGGCGTTGATATAGGAAGCCAGCGTGGAAAGGGTGTCGTTTTGTGGGATGGTGTTGCCGCTGGAGTCCGTGGCGGTCCCATCGGAGAGGGTGATGGTTTGGCCGCCGATGACGAGGGAGCCGCTCAGGGTATCAGAGGATGAGATCGAAGTGCTGGCGTACGAATAATTCTGCGCCAGCTGACCGACCACGACGGTATAGGTGCCGGCAACCGCGCCCACGGTGGCGTCGGTCAGCTGCACAACCGAGGTGTCGGAGCTGGAGCCCTCCATCTGAGAGAAAATGCCGTCCACGTCGTTGAGCGAGCTGAGGGCGCTGGAGAGCGTGCTGAGGTCGTTGCCGATGGAGGTGAAGGCGGTGTCCTGCGACTGGAGCGAGGTGAGCTGGTTCTGCCACGGAGTTTCGATGGCCTGAAGATTGGCCACAATCTGGCTCACCGTGCTTGTCACATCGAAGCCCTGGCCGCTGGTGGGGGAGCCGAAGGAGATGCCGACGTTGCCCATAACGCTGTTATCGTCGCTTTCCGGGCGGGACTTGAACAACCGCGGAAGATGAGCAGGAAGCAAGCCGGGAAAGGTGCGGGAATGTTAGAGCGGGCTAAGAAAGGGAGCGGGGAGCCCGGCAGAAATGAGTTTCTGCCGGAGCTCCCCGAAGGTGCTTACTGGAGCAGCTTGGTGACCATCTGCTCGGTCGAGTTGGCCTGGGCCAGAGCGCTGATGCCGGTCTGGGTCAGGATTTCGTACTTCGACAGGTTGGAGGTTGCCGAAGCATAGTCGGTCTGCGTGATGTTGTTCTGCGCCGACTGCACGTTCGTCTCTTCGGAACTGGCGATGTTCGAAGCTGCGGTCAGCGTGTTGATGTTGGCGCCCACCTGGCCGCGCTGGTAAGCCACGGCGCTGATGGCGTTGGTGACGGTCTGCAGGGCTGCTTCCGAGTCTGCCTGGTCGTCGAGCTGGGTGCCGGTAAGGCTGGTGCCGACGCCGTCTCCGGCGGTGGTGCCGCCGGTTCCGGTAGAGGTGCCTACCGTCACGCTGATCGCCGTCCCTGCGGCCGAGCCGGTATCCGACGTGCCCACGCTGGAGTCGGTCAGGATACCCACGCTGACGCCGTAGTTGAAGCTGCCTGTCGACGTTCCGTCGCTGGTGTAGATGTCCATGCTGCTGGCCGTCGGAGTCGCGCTGGCCTCGTCCATTGTGCCCGTGTGCGTGAGGTCATTCGTCGAATCCGTAAAGGTGAGGACTCCGCCCGCGTACGTTGCCGTAACCAGGGCGCCCAGCGGCGTCGCTGCCAGCGCGGTGTTCAGGGAGGCCAGGGTCGCTGCCTCGGTCGAAGCAGTGGTCAGCCCGCTGTAATTCGACATATCGATCGTGCCCGATTTGCCCGCGGTGGCATCGGTCAGGGTGATCGAACCGCTCAGGTTATCCCCGGACGTGATCGCGCCGCTGGTTACTGTCTTGGCAGCGTCCGTCAGGGTGACGGCGGTTCCGGTCGCGGCGGTGTTGAAGATGCCGATCCCGTTGTACTCGGTGGTGTTGCCGATGGTCCCGATCTGCGTCAGGATGTCCTGATACTCCTGGTTGGCCGCCGAGAGCTGCGCGCTGTCCAGCGTGCCGCCGCCGGCTTCAGTCGCCAGCGTAACGGCGCGGTTCAGCAGGTTCGTCACCTGCGACAGAGCGCCATCGGCCACCTGCAGGAATCCAACACCCGCGCTGGCGTTGCTCGATGACTGGTCGAGGGCCGCCGAGTTCGCCGCCAGGCCATCCGCAATGGACAGGCCGGCCGCGTCATCTGCGCCCGAGTTGATGCGCGAACCGGACGAGAGCTGCTGCAGCGTTGTCTGCAGGTTCGCCTGCGTCATGTTCAGGTTGTTCTCGGCGTAGACCGCCGAAATGTTGTTCAGGACTCCCAATGCCATAAAGTTTCTCCTTACTGTAGTTGGGTTCCTGAACAGAACGCCGGCCCGTGTGGCGGGCGCTTCCGGGAACCGCTCGATTCAGTGGCTTCATCGGCGCGCAGCCTGGGGGCTTTACGTGCGGCGCGGAGTTTGGAACGCGACGTGCACGAATCCCGCCACGCGGAGGCCGCAGCTTCGACATTCCATTCACCCCCACCTGCTTCCTGCCGATAAGACCAGCGGACCGGGGAGATGTCCGCCATGATTCAGCTGACGCGGCTCAACGGCAATCCGCTGGTGGTGAACAGCGACCTGATCAAGTACGCCGAGTCCTCGCCCGATACCATGCTGACGCTGGTGAACGGCGAAAAGATCGTGGTGCTGGAAAGCTGCGACGAAGTCGTGCGCCGCACCATCGCCTACCGGGCGCGCGTCTCGCGCGAGGCGGCCAGTGCGCAGGGTCTGCCGTGGCAGTCCGCACCGGAATCCACCCAGGACGCGCCGGAACCGCGGGATTGAGGCCATGGACGCTGGCAGCCTCGGCGGACTATTGCTGGCGGTGGCAGGCATCCTCGCGGGCCTGCTGCTGGAGGGCGGCCATCTGGGCCAGGTGTTGCAGCCCACGGCGGCCATGATCGTCTTTGGGGGAACCCTGGGCGCGGTGATGCTCCAGTTCCCGCTCCGCACCGTCGGCCGCGCAGCGCTTCGCCTGGTGAGGCTGTTCCTGCATCGCTCCGACGGCGGCGCAGCCCTGCTGCGACAGATTGTTACCTTCGCCAACAAAGCGCGGCGCCACGGCATCATCTCGCTCGACCAGGATCTCGAGGCCATTGCCGATCCTTTCCTGCGCCAGGCGCTGACGCTGGCCGTCGACGGCACCGAGCCCGCCGAACTGCGCCGCATCATGGAGGTCCAGATCGAGAACGCCACCGAAAATGAGGCACGCATTCCAGCGGTTTTCGAGTCGGCTGGCGGATTTTCGCCGACCATCGGCATCATCGGCGCGGTCATTGGGCTCATTCAGGTAATGCAGCACCTCGACCACATGGATCAGGTCGGCCGGGGTATCGCGGTCGCCTTTGTGGCGACCATCTACGGCGTCGGCTCGGCAAACATTTTCTTTCTGCCCGCGGCGGGAAAACTGCGCCAGCGCGCCCGGGACGAGCAGCGGCTGAAGGAGATGGCGCTGGAAGGCGTCATCTCCATCATTGAAGGGATGAATCCGCGCATGATCGAGATCAAGCTCCAGAGCTTTCGCGGGGGCCAGGCGCCGGAGCAGCGCGCATGAAGCCCTCCCGGCAGCAGGAACACGTGCATCGCGACCGATGGCTGGTCTCCTATGCGGATTTCATCACTCTGCTGTTCGCATTCTTCGTGGTGCTTTACGCCAGCTCGCGTTCGGACCAAAGGAAGCAGACACAGATCGCGCGCTCGATCGAGACCGCCTTTCAGGCGCTGGGATTGTTTCCGGCAGCGGCGCCCTCGCAGCAGCACGCCGGCGCACTGGCCGATTCAGGAGACCCAGCAGCCCCGGTGAACGTTGTGATGGGCGACGATCTCTCTGCCTCCCCGGAAGTGCACGAAGACCTGGAGCGGCTCCAGGCGCGGCTCACCGGCCTGCTGTCGAACCAGGTGGCGCAGCACATCGTGGCGCTCCGGCTGGGACGCGACGGACTGGTCATCTCGCTGCGCGAGGCCGGATTCTACGACAGCGGCTCGGCGACTCCGCATCCGCAGTCGCGGGCCACGCTCGATCGCATCGCTGCCACCCTGGCCCTGACGCCTTACGATCTCCGCATCGAGGGACACACGGACAATGTGCCCATCCACACCGCGCAATTCGCCTCCAACTGGGAGCTCTCGACGGCGCGCGCGAGCGAGCTGGCCAAGTTCCTGATCGTCGACCATGGCTTTGCGCCAGGACGGCTCTCCGCCGCCGGCTACGCCGAGTATCATCCGGTAGCCAGCAACGACACCGCGGATGGCCGCAGCGAAAACCGCCGCGTGGATATCATCGTGCTGCCGCGCATCAGCGTGCTGCCGCAGAAGCAGGCGCGGCCCTGACCTCGGCGTTCCGGATACAACCACGCGGGCCGGCACTCAGCTGAAGCCGAGCACCGGGTGGGCAAGGTAGCCCTCCTCGAGCGAAGCCACCTCTTCCGGCGTGAGTTTCACCGAGAGTGCGGCCACGGCGTCGTCGAGATGATGCGGTTTCGTTGCACCCACAATGGGCGAGGCGATGCCGGGCCTCGACAGCATCCACGCCAGCGCCAGCGTTGCCTGCGCGACGCCGCGCTTTTTGGAGAGTTCCGTGAGCCGATCCACCACGTTTCGATCGGCCTCCTCGGTCCGCGCATACATGCGGTTCCCGAAGACGTCGGTCTCCGTTCGTCTGGTTGACTCAGTCTGCCACGGGCGGGCGAGGCGTCCGCGAGCCAGCGGGCTCCAGGGAATGATGCCGATTCCCTCAGCGCGGCAGAGGGGGATCATCTCCCGTTCTTCCTCGCGATAGAGCAGGTTGTAGTGGTTCTGCATGGAGACGAAGCG
>DATJQW010000044.1:0-5624 GCA_035505395.1 Acidobacteriaceae bacterium | reverse complement strand
CCGGCGGAATAGGCAGCCACGCCGCAGCCAAGGAACATGTAGCCGAGCTGCGAGACGGTGGAGTAGGCGAGGACGCGCTTGATATCGGTCTGCGCCATGCCGATGGTGGCGGCGACGAAGGCAGTCGCGGTGCCGATGACGGCGACGACCATGAGCGCGAGCGGCGAGCGGTCGAAGATGACGTGGGTGCGAGCGATCATGTACACGCCCGCGGTGACCATGGTGGCCGCGTGGATGAGGGCAGAGACCGGCGTCGGGCCTTCCATGGCGTCAGGCAGCCAGATGTAGAGCGGAATCTGCGCGGACTTGCCCGTGGCCCCGAGCACAAGGAAGAGCGCGATCGCGGTGAGGAAGCCGCCCTGCCATGCGGGATGCAGCGCGATCTGGCTGAAGACCTTGTCGAAGCTCAGCGTGCCGAAGTGCTCGACCAGCAGAAACATCGCCAGCAGGAATCCGAAGTCGCCGATGCGGTTGACGATGAACGCCTTCTTGCCGGCATTGGCCGCCGAATCGCGCGTGTAGTAGAAGCCGATCAGCAGATACGAAGCGAGGCCCACGCCTTCCCAGCCAACGAACATCAGCAGGAAGTTCTGCGCCAGCACCAGCGTGAGCATGAAGAAGAGAAACAGATTCATATAGGCGAAAAAGCGCCAGTAGCCGTCCTCTTCGCCCATGTAGCCGATGGAGTAAACGTGGATAAGGAAGCCGACGCCGGTGACGACGCACAGCATGACCAGGGTGAGCTGATCGAGCTGGAAGGCGAAGTTGGCGTGGAATGCGCCGCTGCTGATCCATGTGCCGACGGATTCGGTGTAGGGCAGAGTGAGCGAGCCGAAGCGGGTGACGATGGCCGAGACCTGCAGCAGCGGGATCAGCGAGCCGATCATGGCTACCGCAGTCACAACCGGCTTCGGAGCTTTGCGGCAGAGCAGACCGTTCACCAGAAATCCGGCGAAGGGAACAAGCGGAATCAGCCAGAGATGGAGATCGGTCATAGCTTCATCAGGTCGATCTGATCGACGTTGAGGGTATTGCGTGCGCGAAAGACGGCGATGATGATCGCGAGGCCGACGGCCGCTTCAGCCGCGGCGACCACCATCACGAAGAAGACGAAGATCTGGCCGCTCACCTGGCGCCACTGCTGCGCGAAGGCGACGAAGGTCAGGTTCACCGCATTGAGCATCAGCTCGATCGACATAAAGACGGTGATGATGTTCCGCTTGATCAGGAACGCCGCCACGCCGATGGAGAAGAGGATGGCGCTGAGAATCAGATACCAGGCAATCGGAACCATCCGTCAGTGCTCCTTTCTGAGCGAAGCCAGCGATCCTGGGTCCGGCTGAGATTCATTCGGTGCCGACTGCTGCGCGGAAAAGCCGCGGCGGGAGGGTCGGCTTCGGGATGCAGATTCGCTGGATTCGGTCCTGGCCAGCGCCACCGCGCCGAGGATGGCGATGAGAATCAGCACGGAAGTGACTTCGAAGGGCAGCAGCAGATTCCTAAAAAGAACCTGGCTCAGGGCGCTGGTGGTGACGACGTACTCACCGATGCGCGCATGCGCGAATTCGCCCCGGTGCGAGAGAAACATAAAGGCGAGCAGGCCGAGCAGGGCGGCCGCTCCGGGAAATCCCGCGATGTACGCGAGCTTGCTGCCGCGGGTGCGCTCTTCTTTGCCGGCGTTCAGCAGCATGATCACGAAGGTGAACAGCACCATGATGGCGCCGGAGTAGACGATGACCTGCGCGGCGGCCAGAAACTCGGCGCCCAGCAACAGGTAGAGCACCGCCAGCGAGCTCATCACCACGATGAGCGACAGCGAGCTGTTAATGGGATGGCGCTGGAGCAGGAGATTCAGCGCTCCCGCCACGCACAACCCGCCGAAGATGATGAAAAGGGCCAGATGCATGGGTTTGACTGACTCGCAAAACCGCGCGAAACGCGCGAAAAACAAGGCCGGAAGTGAGATTGTAAATCAGCGCACGGGCAGCCAAAGCCCCATGCAGAAGCTGGTGACAACGATGTTGGCAATGGCCACGGGCACTAGAAATTTCCATCCGAAGCCCATGAGCTGGTCGTAGCGAAAACGCGGCAGCGTGCCGCGCACCCAGATGTAGAGAAAGAGAAAACCGAAGACCTTGGCGACGAACCAGAAAATCGGCAGCAGCGCATTGGCCACTGTCCCGCCGATCACGCCGTCGAAGAGGTGACCGAAGGGGCTGGTCCATCCGCCGAAAAAGAGCAGCGTGGCCACGCAGCTTACGGTGATCATGTTGGCGTACTCGGCCATAAAGAACATGGCGAACTTCATCGAGCTGTATTCGGTGTGGTAGCCCGCGGTCAGCTCGCTTTCCGCCTCGGGCAGGTCGAACGGCGAGCGATTTGTCTCAGCGTAGGCCGCCATCAGGTAGATAAAGAACGCGACGAACTGGAATCCGCCAAAGAAATTCCAGGAGATCAGCCCGTGGGTTCCCTGCACATTCACGATGTCGCGCAGGCGCAGCGAACTGGCCCGCATGACCACGCCGATGAGCGACAGACCCAGGGCCAGCTCGTAGCTGATGACCTGGGCGCTGGCGCGCAGCGCGCCCAGCAGCGAATACTTGTTATTCGACGACCACCCGGAGAGCGCGATCCCGTAGACGCCGATGGAGGTGACGCCGAGGATGATGAGCAATCCGATATTGACGTCGGCAATCTGGAAGAGCTGAACGCCGTGCCAGCGAATGTCAGCGCCGAAGGGAATGACGGCGATTGACGTGAGCGCGCAGCCCAGCGCGATCATGGGCGCCAGAATGTAGAGCGGCCGGTAGACCGCCGTCGGCATCAGGTCTTCCTTCAGGAAGAGCTTGGCGCCATCGACAAGCGGCTGCAGCAGTCCGAAGGGCCCGACGCGGCTGGGTCCCCAGCGGTTCTGGATGCGCCCCACCAGCTTGCGCTCCAGCAGCACCGTGTAGGCGACCGCCATCAGCAGGATCACCACCACCACGATGACCTTCGCCAGGCTGATCAGCAAAAATACGAGAAGACTGGTCTCCATCCAAAAACCTTCCAGGGTACTGCTAATCTGCCGCCGTTTCCGCAGGTTTGCGCGCTTCCAGAACGGAGCCCAGCATGCGGCTGTAACGGCCGAGCGTGCCGGAAGTGAAGAGTGTGTCGTTGGAGGGCAGAACCAGATCGCGGCGCGCGCCGGCGTTCGCGATCTGCACCAGCCCGGAGCGCAGATGCTGGTCGTTGCCGGCCAGCAGATTGAGGCGCGGAACATCGTATGCCGGAACCAGGCGCTGAATCTCGTCGAAGATGGCGAAGGGGTCGAAGGGGCTCAGCTTCGGCTCCAGATGATGCGCCGTCAGCCACACGCCGTGGCGATCGGCCTCGCCGGACTGCGCGCCGCGCGCCTGTCCAAAATCCGCCCGCACACCCTGCTTGCCGAAGGGCACCAGCTTCTTCACATCGGCGCCCATGGCCGTGGCGAGCCGCACGATGAGCTCGAAGTCAGCGCGGACACCGGCCTTGTCACCGGCCTTCCGGACCAGCTGCAAATCGCCGAAGGTACTGGTGACGGTTCCGGATTTTTCGTAGAGATTGGCGGCGGGCAGAATCACGCTGGCCAGCTGCGCCGTCTCCGTCATGAACATGTCCTGCGCGATCACGAAGGTGTTGCGCAGCGCTGCTGGATCGATGCCGTACCGCGATACCGGATTCGCGCCGACGACGTAGAGCGCGGCCAGCTCTCCGCGTTCCGCCGCATCGAACATCTGCACGAGGTCGAGGCCAGGCTGCGCCGGAAGCGCACCGAACTCTTCGCCGAACTGCGCGGCCGCCGACACCGGCACGTAACCGGGCAGCAGGTCGGGATAGAGGCCCATATCCGCCGCGCCGCGGGAATTGACCGAATCGCCGAGGCAGGCGAACTTCACGTTCGGCAGCGATGCGCCGAATTTCACCAGCGCCTCGATCTCGCGGCCGCGGAACTCCGCACCAAAGACGATCAGCAGCGATTCTTCTTTCCGGATGGCCTCGCGGAAGGCCGCCGCGTCGCCGTTCGATTCCAGCGCCTTGTCGTCGCCGGCCAGATATCCAATGAGCGCGGCATAGTCGCCCTCGCGAATCCGCAGGAACGACGTGGCCTGGCGGCGTAGCTTGATCAGCTCGTGGTTCGCCGCGTAGAGCCGCGCGCCGTGCAGGCGCACGCTGGTGCGGATCTGCCACGCCAGCCCCGGATGCTGCTCAGTAGGATCGTTGCCGAGCAGCAGAACCGCCTTTGCCCCGTCGAAGTCCCGCAGCGATGCTTCGGCCTTGCCGGCCATTGCCGCCGCAAACGCCGGATAGTCCGCCGTGCGATGGTGGTCGATATTGTTGGTGCCCAGCACGGTGCGCGCGAACTTCTGCAGCAGGTACGCCTCTTCGTTGGTGGTGCGGTTCGATCCGATCACGCCGATCGAAGCGCCGCCCTTCGCATCGCGAATCTCGCGCAGCTTCTTCCCGGCGTATTCGATCGCCTCAAACCAGCTCACCGCTTTGAATTCGCCATTCGCCTGGCGGATGAGGGGTTGAGTCAGGCGCTCTTCGCGGTTGGCGAAATCGAATGCGTAACGGCCCTTGATACATAAAAAGTCGCCGTTAATGCCGCTCTTGTCGCGATTGTCGCCGCGGACGATATCCATGCCGTCGTTGGCGCGCCGCACGCCCAGGGTGGTCTTGCAGCCGTCGCCGCAGTGGGTGCACACCGTGCTCACGTGCGACATCTCCCAGGGCCGCGTCTTGTAGCGGTAGGCGCCGGAGGTGAGCGCGCCGACCGGGCAGATGTCGATGCACATGCCGCACTCTTCGCACTCGAGGTGATCCTGTTTGTTGGGAGCGATCACCGAGCCGGCGCCGCGATTCTGGATGCCCAGCGCCCAAACGTCCATTCCCTCACCGCAGACGCGCACGCAGCGGTAGCAGAGGATGCAGCGGGGGCGGTCGAAGAACACTACCGGCGACCACTGCTGCTCCTCGCGGTGCTGCTTGATCTCGACGAACTTCGACTCGTGCGCGCCGTACTTGAAGGTCATGTCCTGCAGCTCGCACTCGCCGCCGGCGTCGCAGACCGGGCAATCCAGGGGGTGGTTGCCGAGCAGCAGCTCGATGGTCGCCTTGCGGGCCTGGGCGATCTCCGGGCTCTCGGTGGTCACCACCATGCCTTCGGCGACCGGCGTGGTGCAGGCCGTCTGCAGCTTCGGCACCTTCTCCAGCCGAACCACACACATGCGGCAGGCGGCCTGCAGGGAGAGGCCGGGGTAGTAGCAGAAGGCGGGAATCTCGATGCCGTGCGCGCGGCAGGCCTCAATGAGCAGCGTGCCCGCGGGCGCGGTCAGCTTCTTGCCGTCGACAGTGAATGTAACGTCAGCCATTCAGATCCTCATGCCGCCGCTGTTTCCGGCTTTGGAACGCGGATTTCGAGCCACTCCACGACGCAGTGCAGCACTCCGTGTTCTGGATCATCTTCGCGGAAGTCAACCTGTGTTGTCAGCGGCTCAGGCGCGGGCTGTCCGTCCTCGGCCAGGCCCTCAAGGTGAAACTCCAGAGCCTCGACCATGTTGGCGCGCATTTCCTCGATCGTATCCCCGACGGATCCACATCCG